>JBCCIK010000017.1:0-42436 GCA_039028255.1 Pseudomonadota bacterium
AATCCAACCCCGTCGGACTACCCAACGTATAGTTCTAACTGGTGAACCACACGTACGCGTTGTCCACCAACAAGCTAACCGCAAACGTTGCACGCAAGTGCACGTCTCGCCCGTACCAGACCCTCTCGGGACCGCGATAACTTGCGGGCAGGTTCGCAATTGTGGCCTCGGATTTTACCATGCCGTGGTGGTTCAACATGTATCCCAGCCCGACACGTCCCGCACGGCGCGTCACCGGCCCGCAAAACAATCGGTCCAGAAAGGTGTGGCGATCCGCACCGGTGATTTCTATCCGGTTGAACCCGTTGACCTCGGTCAAACCCACATTTGCTTGCACGTTGCGGATTTCGGCTGCGACGATGTCAAAGGTTTCATCAAAACCGTATCCCAAGGTGACCGGGAATGACGGTTGAGGTTTCATGTATTCAACACGTTCCCAGCCATTCACAACGGTGAACGCTGCGCCCTCTGCGGCCAGAACCGGGGTCAAAGGCGTTGTTTTGGCCGGGCGCCCTGCCGGTCGATGTTCATGCGGGAAATGAAAGCGGAACTCATTCTGATAGTCTTCAATGGCCTTGAGGGCCGTCAGTTCGACATTGGCATGACCACTGAATCGCCGCGGATCCAGACACCACGTGTCATAACAGGCCTCGCCATGTACAATCTGTTGCGCCAGAAGCCATCCGTGGCCACCGCCTTCTCCCAGACCCGCGCGCAGCCCGATGATGCAATAGGCGTTGCGCTTGCCCGGGATCGGACCCACCAGCGGGGCACCGTCGATCGTGTAGGTGATTGGACCGTTTACAACTGTGTGAATGCCCGCATCCATAAGCGCAGGCATGCGGGCAAACGCGCCTTCCAGCACATCCGTGACCCGGTCAAGATCGTCCGGACACAGAGCGTTGACGAAGTTGGGATCGATCCCGTCCATCCCCCAAGTCTTGCAATCCTGTTCGTAAAACCCCAGCAACAGCCCGTTCTTTTCTTGACGGCAGTAATAATCACTGATCGGGCACCTTAGCAGCGGCATCCTGTGGCCCGCATCGCGGATTGCGGCGATCTCTTCGGTCAGGAAATACTGATGCTCCATCGAGGTGACAGGATGGTGAACACCCATCATCGCGCCCACTTCGTTGACGCGGTAACCACAGGCATTCACAACGTAATCGCAGTCTATGTCACCCTGTTCGGTCTGCACGGTCCAGGTGTCGTCGGCGTACTGTATCAAACCCACAACCGGTGTGTTGCGGTATATCTCGGCCCCGGCCTGTCTGGCCCGCCGCGCCAAAGCCTGACACAGCTGCGCCGGGTCGATATCGCCGTCCAGAGGATCCCATAGCCCACCAAGCAGATTGTCCTTGGAAATCAAAGGATGGCGCCGCGCACATTCATCGGCGTCAATGACTTCGAAATGCACATCCATGCCGCGTGCCATGGACGCGAAATGCCGATACCCCTGCATCTGCGCCTCGGTATTTGCCAAACGGATACCCCCGTCGCCGTGATGATAATTAATCGGATATTCCGGGTCTTCGGCCAGTTCTTTGTACAGCTGGATCGAATGCGATTTCAGTCCGACCATGGTCTGGTTCATACCAAAGTTCGTGACCTGCGCGGCCGAATGCCACGTGGTGCCCGAGGTCAGTTCATTCCGTTCAACCAGAACGACGTCGCCCCACCCTTCACGAGTCAAATGATACAGTGTCGAACATCCGGCGATCCCACCGCCTATGACAACGACCTTGGTCCTTGATTTCATCGCACCGCTCCCTCCTGCGTCGCGCAACTGTACGAGGCAAACCCGGCGTGCGGGCAATGCGCCAGTTCTTTGTTTCGAAAAATCGAAACTGTGGTTTTAGATTTCGAAAAACGCCGTTCCGCTTTTGCCGGTTGGGTTGCGACGCTTTTAGTGTTGCATCACCACCGATCCGGGAGCGTCGCAGGAATGCCATCTGAGGGAAGCAAAAGAAGTGGCCGCAAGGCCCGTATCGCCCAGCGGGCCGCACAGCCCGAGGTCAACCCATGCGCGCCGGGGCAGACCGGCGGATTTTTCAAACCGCTGGCCGATGCCGAAATTGCATTGATCCATGACACGGCCCTGTGCCTGCTTGAAACCCTTGGCATGGGAAACGTCCCGGACCGCCTGCGCCAGGATCTTTTAGCGGCCGGTGCGGCAGAAGGCCAAAAAGACAGGGTGATCTTTCCCCGAAGCCTGGTTGAAACCGCAATTGGAACGGCCGCGAAGTCGTTTGTTCTGCACGGGCGGGATGAAAGCCGCTCGATCCGCGTGGGCGATGATCGGGTGTTTTTCGGAACCGGCGGTGCCGCAGTCCAGACGCTTGATCTGAAAACCGGTCTTTATCGGCCTTCAACACTGGTTGATCTGCACGATTTCACCCGCTTGCAGGACAGGCTGGACAATGTCAGCTGGTTCACAAGGTGCTGTGTTGCAACCGATGTGCCAGATATACTCGATCTGGATGTGAACACGGTTTACGCCCTGGTCAAAAATACGACCAAGCCTGTGGCAACATCGTTTACGCTGGCCGATCATGTGACCCCCATCGTCGACATGCTGGACATCGTCGCCGGCGGACCCGGGCAGTTTGCCCAGCGCCCGTTCCTGAAGGCGCATATCAGCCCGGTCATCTCGCCTCTGCGTTATGGTGAAGATGCGGTGGATGTTGTTTACGAGTGTATCCGCAACAACATTCCCATGTCCTGTATCACCGCCGCACAGGCCGGCGCCACAGCGCCTGCCACACTTGCCGGATTTCTGGCCCAGTCGCTGGCCGAAACCCTGGCGAGCCTTGTGATGGTGAACACGATCCAGCCGGGATTTCCGATGGTCTTTTCAAACTGGCCTTTCATCGTCGATCTGAGAACCGGATCTTTTGCGGGCGGCAGCGGGGAAACCGCAATCCTGAATGCGGCGTCTGCACAGATCATCAACTGGCTTGGATTGCCGTCCGGGGTGGCGGCCTCGATGACGGACGCCAAGGCAATTGATGCGCAATACGGCATGGAAAAGGGCATGACATCACTTGCCGCGGCCTTGGCCGGAGGCAACCTGATCTACGAAAGCTCTGGCATGACCGCATCCTTGCTGGGGGCAAGTTTCGAAGGGTTCATACTGGACAACGAGATGCACTCGCACACCTATCGCGCGTTGCGCGGGATTGAAGTGACCCAAGAGAACCTTGGCTTTGACGCCATCTGCCAATCGGTTCTGGGCGACGGGCATTTTCTGGGCAGCGCACACACCTATGCTGCGATGGAACGGGACTATTTTTACCCCGCCCTGGCGGATAGGTCCGAACCGCGCACATGGCAGATGGACGGGGCAAAAGATGCCTGGAGCGTGGCCCGCGATCAGGCGACCGAAATACTGGCAACTCATCACCCCGAATATCTGACAGCTGTTCAGGATGCGGACATCAGATCTCGCTTTCGTATTCTGACCTGATCCAACACCCGGGAAAATCAGTGATTGGCGCAAATTGACCGTGCGGCTAGGGTCGTGGAAACACGTAACAAGGAACACAGGCCCGCATGGCAGACCCTTTCTTTCAACCCGTATCGGCGATGGAGCTTGCGCGCTTTGCCGGTGTGCCGACTTTTATGCGCTTGCCGAATCTGACGCATGATCATCCGCGTATGCCTGATGTCGACATCGGTCTCGTCGGCATTCCATGGGACGGCGGCACAACAAATCGGCCTGGCGCGCGGCACGGCCCACGCCAATTGCGCGACTACTCGACGATGATCCGGGCGATGAATCCGGTGACGGGGGTCAGCCCGTTTGCCTTGGCGAACTGTGCGGATCTGGGTGATGTTGCGCCCAACCCGGTGGATATTGTCGATACGTTGGGACGTGTCACAAATTTCTACGCAAACCTGTACCATCGCGATATCACCCCGCTGACAGCCGGGGGCGATCATTTGACAACGTTGCCGGTGTTGCGCGCCCTTGCCGCCAATGACCCGCTGGGGCTGATCCAGTTCGACAGCCATACCGACCTGTTCGACGGGTATTTCGGCGGATACCAGTATACACACGGCACCCCGTTTCGCCGCGCGATCGAAGAAGGTCTGATTGATCCAAAAAGATTCGTTCAGATCGGAATTCGCGGCACGGCCTACAAAACCGAAGATATGGAATGGGGCAAGGATCAGGGAATTCGCATCATCCGGATCGAAGAGCTGTTCGACAGGGGCATAGACGATGTAATGTCCGAAGCCCGCGACATCTTGGGCACCCGGCCGACCTACTGCACCTACGACATCGACTTTGTCGATCCCACCTACGCGCCCGGCACAGGAACACCGGAAATTGGCGGGCCCAACAGTTTTCAGGCTCAACAGGTCATTCGAAAAATGGCCGGTCTGAACCTTGTCGGTGCAGATCTGGTCGAGGTTTCGCCGCCATTCGATCAAGGCGGCGGCACCGCGTGGCTTGGGATTTCCCTGATGTTCGAGCTTCTTTGCGTTCTGGCACAGGCTTTGGATGCGCGGCGATCCTAGGCCCCGCTGACGTTTTCAGCGATCATGGCGATCATCTCGAACATGATCGCCGCCGCTGTCAGTGCAGTGATGTTGTTGGGGCTGTCTTTGGTAGGCATCATGCAGACGACATCTCCGCCGACGATGTTCAAACCGCGTGCGGCGTTCAGGATGCCGACGGCCTCGTCTATGTCGAACCCCTTTTCGCCGGGCTCAAGATTGGATACGGCAGGTGCAACCGTCGGGTCGAGGCAATCCAGATCAAAGGTGATATAGACCGGGCGTTCGCCCAGAACCTCTTTGGTCTGTGCCACCACATCCGCAAGCCCGCGCTGTCGGAATTCGCGCATGGTGACGATGTTATATCCATAGTCGTAGGAAGGTTGCAGCCAGTCCAGGCTGCGCGGATGACCGCGTAGACCGATCTGCATGGATCGCGCCGGGTCGACCTGTCCCTGATCGGCCAGATAAGCCCCCCAATGCGCCGCAGATTTCTTGGCCCCCAGAAAATGATCAACCTTGTTGAACACGTCCGTGTGGGCATCCAGATGCAGAAAGCTGATCGGTTCACCGCCCGCCAGCTTGCCCCGGCCCAGCGCCTGAACGATCCCGCCCGTTATGGAATGATCGCCGCCGACCGAGACGGGCCGCGCGCCTGCTGCGTCGATATCCTTGTAAAACGTCGTGATACGCTCAATGCAGTCCTCGTTATCATTGGCCTTGGGAAACGGTACGTCACCAACATCGGCAATTCGCGCACTGGTCCACGGGTCGATCCCAAACAATGAGTGTACCCGGCGCTGCACGGCCGATACGTGGCGCAATGCGCGCGGGCCCAGATGCTGATCCCGCTCGGTCGTGCCATTGCCGGTGGAATGAGGCACGCCTGCCAGTGCGATATCCTGTCCTTCGGGCCCAACATTCGGGCATCGGAACAGCGTTGGCACACCCCACCAATACAGGTTGTCCATCATCGACTGTTCGTAACGGTCGGTCATGCGCGCCTCCGATCAAAAGCAACGCCCCCGGCGACAACCGGGGGCGTTGGCCTTCAGATTTTTTCGTCTTCGCGTCGAAAGGCACCCTGAACGATCCGGTCGATCACCATTGCGCAGAACAGGATGGCGAAACCACCCAGCAGGCCCGGACCTTTGGCGGCGTATTGCAGCGCTTCCAGGATTTCCTTGCCAAGCCCGCCGCCACCGATCAGCGAAATGATCACCACCATCGACAGGCACATCAGAATGGTCTGGTTCACACCGGTCATAATCGATGGCAGCGCCAGCGGGATTTCCACGTCCTTCAGCAATTGCCATTTCGATGCGCCAAAAGCCACGGCAGCCTCTTTGATACTGTCCGGGACCCCCCGCATACCCAGCGCCGTCAAACGGATCACCGGCGGCATGCCAAAGATTATTGTGGCCAGAATACCGGGCGGATTGCCGGTTCCGAAAAAGGCGATGATGGGAATTAGATACACAAAGGCCGGAAGCGTCTGCATCAGATCAAGAACCGGTTCCGCCGCGCGATAGGCGCGTTGCGATTTGCCAAACCAGATGCCCAGCGGGATACCAAACACGACGCACAGGATCACAGCAGCACCCACAAGCGCCACCGTCTCCATCGCGACATCCCAGTAGCCCAGCAGCGCAATGTAGGCCAGTGACGACGCTGTAAAGATTGCCACACGCGGGCCCGCCGCGCGCCATGCGGTGACACAGATCACCAACATGACCACCGGCCATGGTGATCCGATCAGCGCAATGGTCAGCGCATCCAATACCGACCGGACACCGGCGACGATACCGTCAAAGACATCCCCGCCAGCGGCGGCGGCGGCATCTATGCGCGCTTCCATCCAGCTTGCCAAAGCCGAAAACAACGTTCCGCTGCCTTCGCCTAAAATCATCTCAGAGACTTGCTGCTCTGGAAAGGCGTCCAGCAATGGCAGTGATGCGTTGACAGTGAATTTGTAAACAATCAACGGCCCGATTGCGGCGATCAGGACAGCACCCAGAACAATGTTGCGGGTCGACCGCCCGCTTTCCGTGCTTGCCGGGTTGATCCGCCACTTCGCATACTGCTTTTCGTAGACACGATCGGCATAAAATCCCTGAACCAGTTTGAACACCAATAGCATCAACAGACCTGTGATCAGAATTCCAGACGCCTCGGATTGGGCCGCCAGGGCGCGTTCCAGGCTGGTGTCCGCCGCTTTCTGAATATTCTCGGCCAGCTTTGTGAAGCGGTCGATATCTGCCTGTTCGGTCGCGCCGGCGGCGCGGTCCAGCAATTCGTTGGCACGTTCCTGTTGGCGTGCAGCCCGATCGGCAAAGTCTGCCCCCGGATTGCCCCACGCGCCGCGTCCGATCTGAACCCAGGCGATGATTTCCAGAATCAGAAACGTCCAGAACATGCCCCAGATGGCGCGCGATGCCGACCAAAAAGGCCCAAGAACAGCGGCCCAAAGATTAAAAGTGTTGGGTATCGCGCTGGTGGCGTCGTGAATCTTGTGAAACGCGTTGACGTAATAATCCCCGTTGGGACCTGTAAAATCGTGGATCGACTGATCCAGTGCTTCGCGATCAACCTCGATATCAGAGGCGGCCGTTACCTTCATTTCCATAGCTGCATCAGTCATTTTTGCCCCCCTGGATTCCACGTAACAAGCGCGGTTTGGTCACCACGCCCACATCGGCACCCGCATCGGTGATCACAACCGGCAGTTCGGTACCGACGGCCAGATCGATAAGCTGATCAAGATCAGCGCCTTCATCCGCGCGTGGGGCACCGTCCAGCGATCCCGAATAGCTGTCGACCGGATCCATGATGGAATGCGCCTTGACCAATTTCAGCTTTGAGATGCCCTGCACAAACTCGCGCACGTAATCATCGGCCGGGTTCATCACGATGTCCTCGGGCGTACCGATCTGGACGATCACTCCATCCTTCATGATCGCGATCCGGTGACCGATGCGAATGGCTTCGTCCAAGTCATGGGTGATGAACAAGGTTGTCTTTTTCAACTGCGCCACAAGCGCCTTGAACTGATCCTGCAACTGCAAACGGATCAGCGGGTCCAGCGCCGAGAAGGGTTCGTCCATCAACAGAATTTCGGGATCCGAGGCCAGAGCGCGTGCAATACCCACACGCTGCTGCATACCGCCGGACAGTTCCTTGGGCAGCCGGTCCTCGTAACCGGTCAGATCCACCAGACCAAGCGCGTGATCGGACACGGCCCAGCGCTTGGATTTCGACACCTTTCGGATTTCCAGCGGGTACGCCACATTGTCGCGCACGGACCGATGCGGCATCAGCGCCATGTGCTGAAACACCATTCCGATCTGTTGCGCCCGAATGCGCCGCAGCTCGGTTTCGGAAATGGCGGACACATCCTTGTCCAGAATTTCAATCTTGCCCGCCGTGGGTTCGATCAGACGGTTCACATGCCGGACCAGAGTGGATTTGCCGGAACCGGACAGCCCCATGATGCAGAAGATCTCGCCGCGCGAGACCTCAAAACTGGCATCCTGCACACCCACCACACAGCCGTATCGTTCCAATACCTGGGCTTTGGTCAACCCTTCTTTCAAAACGGCATCCATTGCATCGGCGGCCTGATTGCCGAAGATTTTCCAGACATGTTCAAGTTTAACGACAGATTCGTCCATTTGCCCCCCATAAGGCGCAGTTTCGCCAGGCAGATAGGAAAAGGGCCGTTGCGATGTTCGCAACGGCCCCCGGTTCATTGGCTTAGTTGGTCAACCAGCCGATGACGGTGTCTTCGTTTTCATCCACCCATTGCCGCGCAAATACTGCCGCTTCGACGTTATCCACGGCAAGTGCCTTGCCCATTGCACTGAGGTCATCGCCCTGCATCTGATAGTTGCGGAACAGAGCGGCCACCTCGGGGTAATTGTCTTCCAGTTCCTTGGCATAGTGCAAATGCAGCGTTGCGCCATTCCAGGCTGTTGACGCCTCGGACTTGGACAACCAGTCGGGATCATCGGTCGGCTGCACAATAGTCCAGGTCGCCGGATCATGCGCCGGTTCTTCCAGCACTGTCAGGTCCTGTGTCACAAAGATGTAGTGCGGGCTGTAGCAGAACCCGATCCACGGATCGCCGGCTTTGGTGGCATTTGCCAGGTTGGCGTAGGCGATTGTTTCTTCGTATTCCGTCAGATCGAAAATCTGATCATAGCCGTATGACTTGGCGCGAATCTTCTCGACCACGGTCGACGCCCAGCCGGGCGCACCGATCCAGACTTCGGGGGTCCCGTTTCCATCCGTATCGAAAATGGCCATCTTGTCCGGGTCGCTGAGATCATCGATTGACGTGATGCCGTGCTGTTCCGCAATGTAGGTGGGAATACACATGCCCTGCTCGGCCTGAACCGGGTTGGCGTTCATGACGACGGTGCCGTTATCCTTGACATAGGTGTCATGCAGATTCTGCTGGTTCGGCATCCAGACTTCGGGATGAACATGCATCGAACCGCTATCCATCGCCTCGAATACGATCGGGTTGGTGCCATTCTGAAGTTCGACATCCAGTCCCAGATTTTCCTCGATCACCACTTCGAGAATATGCGCGGTTGCGTTGACCGAGGCCCAGTTTGGCACACCGATCACAATGTCAGCTGCAAAGGCGGGCATGGCAAACGCCATTGACGCGCCGCCCAGTAGCATCGAAATTCTGTTCATACGTTTTCTCCATGTTGGTCTTGTGTGGCGCCTGATCTGCGCGGCGGTGCCGCGATGCGCCATCTTTTGTCTTCCGGCCTTCAGACCTTCGCCCGGCAACCGATGTTGACTGAGACAGCCAAACATCGAAAGTGAAACATGTGTAGGCCTTTAGCATCAAGCACGCTGTCCGCGAAACAACATACATGCGGCATTCAGAAAACTGATTTTCTATTTTATCGAATAAAGTTGCAATTCTTGCACGCAGAAAAGGCAGCATGATTTTCGGCCGCAGCCGCCACCTTGATGCACAGACAAGGTCCCGAGCAGTTTCACAGATCCGTTGCTTGACAGGTACCGAGCCTGCCGCTCAGATACCGTCGGGATACGCGGACATGCAACCGATGACGACAAGGGAACATCTCTGGTCCAGGGGCGCTTTGAAGGCAGGATGCAGGCAAGACATGAAACTGGAATTTCACCATATCAATTTCGTTGGCGATGATGTTGACAGAATGCACGACTTTTATACCAAAATACTGGGACTGGCCGATATTCCGCAAACGGAGTTTCCGCGTTCACAGGCCGACGAGACAACCGGCTACGATGGCAAAATTCGCTTTGCCACAGACGGCGGCATGCAAATGCATCTTGCCGAACGCGATTTTGAGGTCGCGTTCAGAAATGGACAGGTGATCAACCCGGTCGAGCGTGGCCATATCGCCTTTCGCACTGACGATCTGAAAGGCTTTCTAAAGGTTCTCGACGACAACGGGGTGGCGTATTCAGATTACGGGACTGCCTTTGCAAAGGAATGGCATCAGGTGTTTTTTCAGGACCCCGAGGGAAATATCATTGAGGTTCATCAACAGGTTGCAGCACCAGACTAAAGCCGGCGAACCGGTCACACGAACCTGTTGACGTAATTTTCAAGAACCTCTTGACGGCCCGAGCGTGGTTTGGGGTTTATATCCTGTTCCAGCACCATGGCCGATATCTCGTCGAGGCCAGACCCCAGCATGTCTTGTGCCGCGGGTGAGGACCAACCAGCGTATCTGGCCTGTAATTCAGCCTCAAGCCCGTTGTCTTCGATCATCGCGGCCGCCGCTTTCAGCCCGCGGGCGCAGATATCCATACCACCGATATGAGCTGCGATCAGATCGCCTGCATCAATGGACTGGCGTCGGATCTTGGCGTCGAAATTTGTACCGCCGGTCGAGAATCCACCGGCCTTCAGAATATGATAATAGGCCAGAGCGACTTCGGGTGTGTTGTTGGGGAACTGGTCTGTATCCCATCCCGACTGATAGTCGTTGCGATTCATGTCTATAGATCCCAGCATCCCCTCGGCTGTGGCCACGGCCAGTTCATGTTCGAAACTGTGCCCTGCAAGGATCGCGTGGCCTTGCTCAAGGTTCAGCTTGACCTCATTTTCAAGCCCGTATTTGCGTAAAAATCCGATACAGGTGGCCGCGTCATAATCATACTGGTGCTTTGACGGCTCCTGCGGCTTGGGTTCGACCAGGATGGCCCCCTTGAAGCCGATCTTGTGTTTATAATCGACAACCATGTTCAAAAATCGGCCCATATGATCCAGTTCGGTTTTCATATCGGTGTTCAGCAGCGTCTCGTACCCTTCGCGCCCCCCCCACAGAACATAGTTTTCACCGCCCAGCTTGTGCGTCGCATCAATACAGGATTTGACGGTTGCCGCAGCAAAAGCAAAAACATCGGGGTCGGGGTTGGTGCTGGCCCCCGCCATCCAGCGCCGGTGGCTGAACATATTTGCCGTGCCCCACAGCAACCGGGTGCCCGTAACCTGCATCTTTTCGCCGATATAATCGGTGATTTCGTTCAGCATGTTCAGGTTATCGGCAAAGTTCCCCTGCTCGGGGCGGATATCCGCGTCATGCCAGCAGAAAAAAGGCTGACCCAGTATATCGAACATTTCAAATGCAATATCCGCCTTGAGCCGCGCCCGCGCCATGTCGTCTTGCGGATGCCAGGGGCGTTCGAATGTTGGACCGCCAAACGGATCGCCGCCTTCCCACGCAAAGGAATGCCACCAGGCCACTGCGAACCGCAAGTGATCCTCCATCCGTTTACCCAGAACGTGTTCTTCCGGGTTGTAATGGCGAAAAGCCAGCGGGTTGTCGCTGTCTTTGCCTTCGTACCGGATCTTGTCGATACCTTCAAAGAAACCGCTGGTCATGCCTGCCCCCTATTCCGCAGTCTGCCCTGGCTTTTTGCCAAGAATGATCATCGACAAAAGGTCGTCATCCGTAACGTCGGTTATATCCACCGTCCCGACCAGTTGTCCGTTTTTCATGACCGAGGCCCGGTCGCACAATTCCATCACCGCATGCACATCATGGTCGATCAGGAATATCCCGATCCCCTGCGCCTTGAGTTGCTGGATCAGATCGGCGACCATCTGGGTTTCATGCGGACCCAGCGCGGCCGTAGGCTCATCCATGATCAAAATACGCGCATTGAAATAAACGGCCCGCGCTATGGCAACAGACTGGCGCTGGCCGCCGGACAAAGCCGACACAGGATCGTTGAACTTCTGAAAGTTCGGATTGAGCTGTGCCATGATCTTACGGCACTCCGCCTCCATCGCCGCATCGTTGACCAGACCAAACGATGTGATCATCTCGCGACCCAGAAACAGGTTCGACGTCGCGTCCAGATTGTCGGCAAGAGCAAGCGTCTGGTAGATCGTCTCGATATTGTTGGCGCGTGCATCGCGTGGGTTGCCAATTTCGACCGGTTTGCCATCGATCAGTATTTCACCCTGGTCCATCTGGTAGGCACCAGACAAGACCTTGATCAGGGTGGACTTCCCGGCACCGTTATGGCCCAGCAGCCCCACAACCTCACCCGGATAAAGATCGACAGATACGTGATCCACCGCCTTGATCCCACCAAATGAAATCGAGATATCGCGCATTTCGACCAGCGGCGCGGTGCCCGAGCCACGGCCCGATTGGGTTTTCTGTGTGTCCTGAGCCTGCATCACTTTGCCCCCAGTCGTTTGCGATAGACGATGTCGATATAGACGGCCAGCACCAGCACGCTGCCCACAACGATGTTCTGGAACGGTGCATCGACCCCGACCATGGCCATACCCGATTGCAGGGCCTGCATGATCAGGGCGCCCAGAATTGCGCCATAGATCGTGCCCAACCCACCGGACAGCGCCGTGCCGCCAATCACGGCGGCCGCGATCACCCGCAATTCATCCAGCGTTCCAATATCATTCGAATGGTTGGCAAGGCGGGCCGACGCCACCACGGCAGAAACCGCGCACAAAAATCCCATCAGTGCGAAAATCTTGACGGTAAGCAATCGCGTGTTGATGCCTGACAATTCGGCCGCGTCCGGATTGCCGCCAGTTGCAAAGATGTATCGGCCAAATCGGGTTTTCCGGGCCACGATGGTCAACGTGACCGCAACAATGATCAGGATGAGAACGGAAATTGGAATACCGTAACCCACCACCAGCCCTTCGGGCATGGTGTCTCCGCGCGCCTCGAACATGCGCTCCAGACGCCGGGTCGGGATGGCATAGCTGTTGACGATGTAGACATAGCCCAGAATTGCCAATGCTATGATGGCGGCTAGAGTGGTTTCGGCCCAGACCGGTTTGACCGGAAATCCATGCGCTGCCTTGGCACGGCGCGCGCTCCACAACGCCCAGATCGCAATGGCCGTGGCAAACAGGCCAAACAGCCAGCTTGTGGTTGTGCCCAGCGTTCCGTTGGTACCGCCAAACATCAGAAACGTGCCGTCCAAGGGACCAATTGTCTGACCGTCGGTCAGGTACCATGCAACGTTGCGCCAGACCAGAAATCCGCCAAGCGTCACAATGAAGGCAGGTATTGTCAGATATCCGACCATCCAGCCTTGAAACGCGCCGATCAGAGTACCAACGCACAGGCCCACCACAATTGTGATCGCCCATGTGATCGGATTGTTCAGCCCCATCCCCAGCACATGCGGCAGCAGTTCCGTTTGCGTCATCGCCATAACGGCCGAGGTTGTCGCCAGCAGCGCACCAACAGACAGGTCGATATGCCGCGTGACAATGATGAACACCATGCCGCAGGCCATGATGGCCACCGAGACGGTCTGGATCGACAGGTTGAACAGGTTCCGAGGCGTCAGAAACCGCCCGTCCGTCACGATGTTGAATCCGATGCACAGGATGACAAAGGCGCCGATCATACCCAAAAGCCGCATATCCAGTTCCAGTTGCTGGAACAGGTTCTTCTTTGCTTTTTGAGGTATCGGCTGAGACGAAGTTTCGGTCATTTCCGATCTTTCATGTTCAGCAAGGGTTCCCGGCCCGCCTCAGCAGGCCGGGGACATTCGGGTTCAGTTACAGGGGGCAGGTCCGCCGTCGACGCCCTGGCACAGATCGGCCAATGGGATCCAGCCTGCGTCTACCACAACGTTCAGGTTGTCCTTGGTGATCGGAACCGGCGCCAGAAACACCGAATTCATTTCGGTTCCGCCCGGCGACGTCCAACTGACGGCGCCTTCGATTTCACCGGGGCTGGTGCCGCCGCTCAGCGCCACTGCGATTTCACCGGCCGCCTTGCCGAGTTCGCGCGCATCCTTCCAGACCGAAACGGTCTGTGTGCCTTGGGCGACACGGTTCAGAGCTGCATGATCACCGTCCTGGCCGGAAACCGGAATACCTTCCATACCCTGGGCCGTCAGAGCCGCGACAACCCCGCCTGCGGTGCCGTCATTGGAGGCAACAACCGCGTCGACGTTGTTTTCATTTGCAGTCAGGATCTGTTCCATGTTGCGTTGCGCATTCGCGGGCAACCAACCGTCGGTATATGCTTCACCGACAATCACGATATCGCCACTGTCGACCGCTGCCTGAATAATCTCTTGCTGACCACCGCGCAGAAAATCAGCGTTTGGATCGGTGGGCGAGCCCTTGATCATAACATAGTTGCCTTTGGGCATCGCATCGAACACGGCCCGCGCCTGCATGCGTCCGACCTCGACATTGTCGAAGGTCAGATAGAAGGCCCGATCATCTTCGATCAGACGGTCATAGGCAATGACCGGAATACCTTCGTCCGCAGCAGCCTGCACCGCCGGACCAATGGCCTGAGCGTCCTGCGCCAGAATAATCAGGGCGTCGACACCCTGCGCGATCAGGCTTTCGATGTCCGACAATTGCTTGGCGGATGACGATTGCGCGTCGGCCGAGATGTATTCTGCCCCGCCTGCTTCAAGCGCCGACTTGATCGCAGCTTCGTCCGTTTTCCAACGTTCTTCTTGAAAGTTGGACCAGCTCACACCGACTGTAGGTTCGGCAAAAGCCGCTGCGCCCATTGCTGCGACCACAGCCGAAACGCTAAGAATTCGTTTCATGTTTTCCTCCCGTTTTTGAGCCATCATATGACGATTCGTAGCTCGTGTATTTCTGATTAGCATATTTATTTCAGTCGGTAAAATATTTATGCTATCAGTAGGTAACTGGCCATGGTCAGGACAGACCGAATACACACTCGCGAGGGCAAGATGCTGAAAAGCAAAGCTTCTTCAATCTCAACGGACCAAAGAAACGTCACACGGCTGCGTGTGCTGGAACACATACGTCGCACCGGGATGATTTCGCGAATCGATATTGCAAGTGCTTTGCGGACAAGCCCGGCGACCGTGACAAGCGCAACAGCGGACCTGTTGTCTGCCGGTCTGATCAAAGAAATCGAAAGCAACACCGGACCCAAATCGGCGCGACGGGGTCGCCCGCGTGTGCTGCTTAAATTACACGGCGGCTCGTTTCTGGTTGCCGGTTTGAAGGTGGCCCGGCATTTCATTTCAGTCATCCTGGTTGATTTCGAAGGCACCGAGGTCAGTTCGTTCGATTACCCCCTGCAAGAAGCCAGAATGTCGCCCGCGAGTTTTGCAACAACCATTCGCGCCGCGCTGGATCAGGCATGTCGATCCATCGGTGCAACCGTGCAGGACGTATCGGGTGTTTCTATCGGGATCGCAGGGCTGGTCGATGCAGAAAACAACTTTGTGCACTGGTCGTCGTCGATAACCCGCCGGAACGTTGACCTCAGCCCGTTCCTGGTAGATGCCCTGCCGTGCCCCGCCTTTGTGGAAAACGATGCCAATCTGGTCGCAAAAGCAGAGCAGTTGTTCGGACTGGGAAAGGGATTGCGGAATTTCCTGGTCATCACCATCGAACACGGTATCGGGCTGGGCATTGTACTAGATGGCAAACTGTACCGGGGGGAGCGCGGCTGTGGCGCCGAATTCGGACATATCAAGGTTCAGCTGGATGGTGCCTTGTGCCAATGCGGCCAACGCGGGTGTCTTGAAGCCTATGTTGGCGAATATGCCCTGATCCGCGAAGCAACTATTGCCGGTCAGGCGTCGGGCCCGATGACCCTGTCTGATATTCATGCCAGTGCCAAAGCAGGCGACGCGCGGGCCGTGTCCGTGCTGGCCCGGGCCGGACAGATGTTCGGGTTGGGCGTGTCCAATCTGATCAATCTTTTTGACCCCGAGTGTATCATCCTGTCGGGAACGCAAAGCAGTTTTGAACATCTTTATTCCGAACAGGTCATGGCGCGCATACGCGAAGGCGTTGTAAACGTGGACACGCCGCTGCCTGAAATCAAAGTGAATCACTGGGGCGACTCGATGTGGGCCAGAGGTGCTGCGGCCTACGGTATTGAACAGGTTTCGATCCTCAAAGTCCGGGAGTTGGCTGCACATGCGTCCTGAACTGGCAGCTGCCCTTTTGCTGGCGACCCCTGTGACCGCCGAGCCGATCGTACCGCAGTTCATACCCGTCGACACGCCACCCCATGTTTACGATGGCGGATGGGAGCACTTTGTCGGTGGTGGTGTTGCCGTCTTCGATTGTGACGGCGACGCTTTGCCCGAACTGTTCGTGGCCGGCGGGGCAAACGCGGCACAGCTGCTTCGCAATTCATCCAGCGCCGGGGTGGCGTTTGTTGCCGATACGCCTGAAAATCTTGCCCTGACCGGCGTGACAGGCGCCTATCCGCTGGACATCGACAGCGACGGTCTGCTGGATCTGGCGGTGCTGCGCGTTGGCCCTGATATTCTGCTGCAAGGGCAGCCGGATTGTACATTCCGCCCATTCGACGACCTGGGATTTGTGTCTGACGATCACTGGACAACCGGATTTTCGGCAACCTGGGAGGCGGATCCGACACTGCCTACTCTTGCATTTGGCACATATGTGGACAGGTTCGACCCAGAAGGACCGTTTGAAACCTGCGGGCCCACGCTGCTGTACCGGCCTGAAAATGGACGATACCAAAGCGCCACCCATCTTGAGCCGGGCTATTGCTCGCTGTCGGTTCTGTTTTCCGATTGGGGGCGTCTGGGGCGTGCCGATCTGCGCGTCAGCAACGATCGTCATTATTATGTCCGCAACGGGCAAGAACAGCTATGGGCTATGGAGCCACAACCGCGCCTGTACGGCGAAGTGGATGGCTGGCTGCCTTACTCGATCTGGGGTATGGGCATCGCATCGCGGGATCTGACCGGTGACGGATTTCCGGATGTCTACCTGACATCCATGGGGGATCAGAAATTTCAGGAATTCGATCCGGCCGCGCCCGGCCCCACATGGCGGGATGCAACCTATGATCGGGGCACAACCGCCCACCGCCCGCACAGCGGCGGCGATGGACGGCCTTCGACGGGGTGGCACGCGCAGTTTGGCGACGCGAACAACGACGCACTGGACGATATTTTTGTCGCCAAGGGCAATGTCGAACAAATGCCCGACGCGGCATTGGACGACCCCAACACCCTGCTTTTACAGCATGACAACGGACAGTTTTCAGAAAGTGCCACCAGCGCCGGTGTTGCCTCGATGGCGAAATCCCGCGGCGCGGCCTTGGCCGATCTGAATAATGATGGCTGGTTGGATCTGGTGGTGGTCAATCGTGGCTCGAATCTTGAAATCTACCAAAATAAACCGGGTACCGGCCACTGGCTGCTGGTGGACCTTGGCCAGACCGGGCACAATCGTTTTGCTCTCGGGGCGTTCATCGAAATCGAAACCAATGAGGCGACGCATACCCGCGAAATTACCGTTGGCGGCGGTCACGCCAGCGGGATTGCAGGGTTGCATCACTTTGGACTGGGCACAGCCGACAAGGTCAGGCTGCGCGTGATCTGGCCCGACGGCACACAGGGGTCCTGGCAAGAGGCAGGCGCAAATCAGATCCTGAGCATCAGACGCTGATTATTGATCCACGGGCAGGCCGCTGGGGACTTTTGCCGGGACACCCAGCCGTTTCGCCGGGTCTTCCAGGCTGTGCAGGAAACTCAGAATATTGTGCAGGTCCGTATCGGACAGCTGAACATGTTCCATATCGTTTGCATCGGCGATGGCCATGACATGGTGCGGATCGGACAGCGCCTTTCGATCATCCGCATTTGGAAAGACCGGCAGGCGTGCGTCATCAACCGAATAGGATTTAAGCGACGCTACGGGATTCACATGATGTCTGATCATGTCTTCCAGATCCGCATAAGCCCCGCTGTGGCCATAGGGGGCGGTCAGCGTCACGTTGCGCAATGATGGCGTGCGAAAGGCAAACGCATCCTCGGGATCACCCGTCACCCGCAGGCGACCATCATCCCTGACATGGTTTTCGAACCGCGCCGCCTTGCCCGGTCCGATCTGCGGTATTGCAATGGCATGAAACTGATGATCGGTCTGCAACCAGCCCGCGTGACAGGTTCCGCATCCGGCTGTGCCGTAAAACAGCTCCATCCCGGCGCGCGCTTCGACGGACAAGGTGTCCTCACCCCGCATCGCGCGATCAAATGCACTGTTATCCGCACGCCATTCAAAAGCGATAAAGTCGGCGATCACATTTGCAATTTCGGTAAAGGTGACCTTGTCATCCGGAGCGATCTGCGCAAAGCGATGCTGGTATTCGGGTATCGCCGCCACGCGTTCGGCAATGATATCCCACGCACCGCCCGGTTGGGTCAGCAAACCAAGCCGAACGGCCTTGCTAACATCGTTTTCCGCATAATGACCCGCCATTTCGTCGGGCGACAGAACCGGAAACATCGCCTGCGCGGCCAGCGCGGATTGAAATCCCGGCCTCATATGTGTGCCAAGCGGCGTTCTGATGCCATTCGGCTGTGCGGGATCGGTTTCCAGGCGGCCATCGTGAAAAAACGTTGTGAACTCGGCTGCGCCCAGGTTCCAAAGCCCGGGCGAGTTTCTGGGAATGCGCTGTTCCGGCGGATTATCGGGATCAATGATGCGCTCGGGCCCCAGACCAATCCCGCCTTCGCCAACACCCAGTGAAAGACCGTCTGACGTTCCAAGGCTTGGATGATGGCATGTGGCGCAACTGATATTGCGATTGCCGGACAGTACCGGATCATAAAACAGCAACTGCCCCAGTTCGACCCGGTTCAGGTCTGGATTCACAAAGACAGGCGGTGGCCCGAGCTCAACCGCGCGCGCACCGGTCGCGAGCATCAAAACGCAAAGCGTCGCCGCCATCCTCATGCGCAATCTCCGCAGATGTCCAGGCTGAGCGTCTGTTTGTACGGGTGCTGCGGGGAATATATAACTGATGGAAATGACGCGATATTGACCGCGTTTGTGTACCCGGCCGGTTCGATGCAAAATCCCGCATTCCGGGCGAATGGTCCGGACAGATGTGCACCGGCATAGACCTGTGCGCCCGGCTGATCCGACCGCACCTTCATTTTTAGCCCATGTGGCGCCTGCAACACCGCCACTGGCTGATTGCGATCCCGGTCAGGGTTGAAGACGTAATAATGATCCAGCGTGTCGGCCCTTTGGTCGATCTTTTGCGGCGACGCGAAGTCCAGCCCCGCACCTTTGGCATCAATTACCCGACCAGACGGCAGCCCGGCATGATCTGTTTCCAGCAATCGGTCAGAGGCAAGCATAAGCACATGGTTGCATATCCCATCCGGGCTGCCCAGCGTGTAGTAGTTGTGTTGTGCTATGCTGATCGGCGTTGGCCGGTCCGGGCAGGCAAAAATTGCATACTCAAGACCAGAGCCTGTCAGGCTAACCCTGACCTCGACCGTGAGCGCACCGGGGAACCCACCTGCACCTCCGGGTGACGTCAGCCTAAAAACCGCGGCATTGGCGGCGGTCTGCAACAGGTCCCAGACTTGGTGCGAAAGCCGGGCTTCCCCCCCGTGAAGCGTGTTGGGGCCTTCGTTGGCTGTAAGGTCGTATACCTGACCATCCAGTTCAAATCGGGCATTTTCAATGCGATTGGCAACGCGGCCAACCAATGCGCCCAGATAGTTTCGATCGTCCAGATAGGCCAGCGGATCATCATAGCCAAGGATCAGCGGAACGTCTTTGTACCACCATCCTTGCGTTACCCCACCGTAATTCAATAGCGCCACGCGCATGTCACCCGCTGACAGCACAACGCGTTTCATATCATTGGGCACTGCCGGGTTCGATCTCATCTTGGCTGTGTCACCGCATCTATATCCGTCTATGCATCAACATACACATTCAAGACATGTATACGCAGGCAAGCGTCGTCCGTTGCTGCGTATGTGTCCATGATGACCTGGAGCTGGGCATTGACCTAGCCAAGCTTGACCCATGCCGCATTTCGCGCAGAGCTTTGCACGCAGGCAGCAACGAATTTCACGCCCTTCAACCCATCCTGAACGGTCGGATAGATAACCGCGCTGTCGCACGTGCGCCCGGCCCGATGTGCCTCAATCGCGTGGGCGGCCTCGCTGTAAATATTTGCAAACCCTTCCAGATATCCTTCCGGGTGACCCGGCGGCACACGGCCCAGCCGGGTCGCGGCGTCGCCCGCGCCCGATCCATTTCGGGTGATCAGACGTTTGGGTTCGCCGTAAGGCGTAAACCACAGATAGTTCGGATCCTCTTGCGACCATTCCAATCCGCCCTTGTCGCCGTAAACACGCAGACGCAGGGCGTTTTCGTTTCCGGGTGCCACCTGGGATGACCACAACATACCGCGTGCACCGCCATGAAAGCGCAGCAAAACATGGGCGTTGTCATCAACTTTGCGACCCGGAACAAAAGCTTGCAGATCGGCGGCCAGGCTTTCGACCTCAAGCCCCGAAACAAAACAGGCCAGATTGAAGGCGTGAGTTCCGATATCTCCTGTGGATCCGCCCGCGCCTGATCTTTCCGGATCCGTGCGCCACTCTGCCTGTTTGAAATCCTGATGTTCGGTCAGCCAATCCTGCGGGTATTCAACCTGAACGACCCGAATTGTTCCGATCTCTGCGTTGGAAATCATATCGCGCGCCTGCCGGACCATGGGATACCCGGTGTAATTGTGGGTCAATACAAACAGGGCATCACTGCGTTCCGCAGCTTTGACCAGTTTCTTTGCATCAGACAGGGTTGAGGTCAAAGGCTTGTCGCAAATCACGTGTATTCCACGTTTCAGAAACTCGCGCGCGGCGGCATAGTGTACGTGATTGGGGGTCACGATGGACACCGCCTCGATCCCGGATTTCAGACGCGCCTCGCGGATGGCCATCTGTTTGAAGTCATCATAAATCCGCTCCAGACCGAGCGCCTCGGCACTTTTGCGCGCCTTTTCCGGCGTTGCCGACAATGCACCCGCAATCAGTTCGAATTTATCGTCCAGCCGAGCGGCGATGCGATGGACGCCGCCGATAAACGCATCGTTGCCGCCGCCAACCATTCCCAGACGAATGCGGCCCGTGTGCTGTTCCTGCTTTCCTGTCACCATCAGTCAATCCCCAGCATTTTCCGGTTGGCTGCCTCGTCGGTCCCGCCGTCGGCAAAATCGTCAAACGCCTTTTCGGTGACCCGGATGATATGATCGGCCACAAACCGGGCCCCTTCCCGCGCGCCGTCTTCGGGATGTTTCAGACAGCATTCCCATTCCACCACGGCCCAACCCTCAAAATCATTTGCGGCCATTTTCGAGAATACGGCGCCAAAGTCCACCTGCCCGTCCCCAAGCGAGCGGAACCGGCCCGCCCGGTCTACCCAGCTTTGATAGCCCGAATACACGCCTTGCCGACCGGTTGGATTGAATTCGGCATCTTTGACATGGAACATGCGGATCCGGTCTTTGTAGATGTCGATATTGTCCAGGTAGTCCAGGCATTGCAGCACATAGTGGGACGGATCGTACAACATGCAGGCCCGTGCATGATTACCTGTGCGCTCCAGGAACATTTCATAGGTGATGCCGTCATGCAGGTCCTCACCCGGATGGATTTCATAGCAGACATCCACCCCGCAATCTTCTGCGTGGTTCAGGATTGGCACCCAGCGTCGAGCAAGTTCATCAAAGGCCGTTTCGATCAGTCCGGCCGGTCGCTGTGGCCATGGATAGACATAAGGCCAGGCCAAGGCGCCGGAAAAGGTCGCATGGGCCGAAATCCCAAGGTTTCTGGAGGCCGACAACGCCTTTTTGACCTGATCCACGGCCCATTCCTGTCGTGCGCCGGGGTTGCCACGAACACTTTCCGCGGCGAACCCGTCAAATGCCGTGTCATAGGCCGGGTGGACGGCGACAAGTTGACCCTGCAAATGGGTTGAAAGCTCGGTAACGGTAACGCCGTTCTGTTCGGCCTTGCCTTTGAATTCGTCGCAGTAATCAACGCTTGTGGCTGCCGTCTCAAGATCAAACAGGCGATTGTCCCAACTGGGAACCTGCACGCCCTTGTAGCCGCAATCCGCGGCCCACGCGGTGATTGCATCCCATGAATTGAACGGCGCTTCATCGCCTGCGAACTGCGCCAGAAACAGCGCCGGGCCTTTGATGGTCTTCATACTTTCTCCTCCCCAATTTGCGTTGGCCTTTATGGCGGCAGGTTTTCTTTCAGATAAATGTCGATGCGGATACGTTCCTGCGCCTTGTTGAACGGCACTTTGTCGCTGGTCGCGCGCAACAGGCGCACGGCGGACCGGACAAGATGACCGGAATCCTGCGATATCAGCGCGTCGAACGTGCCACGCCGCAAGGCCTCGCGGCTGAGCGGGGTCAGTTCGTGCGCAATGATCACAAGCCCCCTGCCCATATCTTTTTCGGACAGAAACTGGATCAGACCGGCATTGCCCGCCGCCGAGGAATAGATACCAACAAGATCGGGATAAGTTTCGAAAATCTCGGGAAGCATCTTGTAGATCAGTTCGGGGTCGTCGCGCCCTTCGACCGATGCAACAACTTCGAGATGTGGAAAATCATCCGCCACCACCAGATCAAAGCCCTGGCGTCGTTCCAGATGGTCCCGCGCCAGCCGGGACCCCGTCAGAACAAGAACCTTGCCTTTGCGATGCACGAACCGCCCCATAAGCTGTGCCGCCGTCCGCCCGGCAGAGACGTTGTCGATCCCGACAAAGTGATCCCGGTCCGAACTGGGCAAATCTGAAACCAGCGCTACAACCGGGACGCCCTTGTCCCTGAGCCTTTTGACCGCGTCCCGGACCGATGGCGTTTCCGGCCCGAAAACTGCGACCCCGTCAATCAGCCGCCGGTCGACCGCATCCAGAATTTCAACAATGTCCTGCGGTTCGAACGGGGCGACACGCTGGATGGTCATGCGTGTGCGTTCGATGAATTGCCCCCGGGATTGCTCGGTGATCTGATTGCTGAGCGCCTCGACAAACTCATTGTCCGTATCCGGCAGGATAAACAGAAAGTTATAGACGCGATTGCGCGCCAGATTGGCGGCGGCGGTATCACGAACATACCCCAGCTCGTCAATGGCCTTCTGGACTTTTTCGACAGTCACCGCCCGAACACCCGGACGCCTGTTCAGCACGCGATCCACGGTCGCCAGGCTGACGCCCGCCACGCGCGCTATGTCATTCACCGTTGGTTTTCTTACCAATTCGAGTTTTTGTTCTTCCACGGGTTCGTCAGACCTCATTCTCCTGCGCCAGCCCTTCGAACAACAAGGCGACGGCTTCGGCGCCCGGATCATTGTGTCCGATCAGGTTTTCTGCGGGTACATATGCGGCCCGGCCGGCCTTGGCACGGTGAATATGCGCCGTTTTGTCAGCCCCCTGACGCGCTGCCGCCGCCGCGCCCGACAGACCCCCGGGCAAAGCGTCCAACGCCGGGGCAAGCGCGTCGATCATTGTCCGGTCTCCGGGTTTGGCGCCGCCCACCTGACTGACGCGGTTCAGCCCTTCGACCAGTGATTTCGGTATTGAGGCACCACTTGCACATGCATCACCCGCCGCATTGAAAAAGATGGCAAGGATAACGCCCGAAGATCCGCCCATGGTCTGACTCAGTTCGTTTCCAAGCGCCGGGAAAAGCTGTGTCAGATCGGCCAAAGGCATACGATCCAGGCTGCCCTGCAAAGCCCGTGCAGCGGTCGCAAGGGTGCTGCCTGTATCTCCGTCGCCCGACTTGGCGTCCAGTTCGTTCAGGTCTTTTTCCGCATTGATCAACAATGCAGACAGCCGCAAGAGGGTTTCGCGTGTCTTCGGATGGTTCGACGGTATCGGGTCAATGGGTGTCAGACCATCCGGCAACGCCGCCACGCTGACCGGCTGAATTGCTTTGACACCGGGCCACGCCGCCAAATCAACCCCGGCCGACAGTGCCAACAGATCTTGCGGCGTCACCGGCAAGACGGAAACTGAAAAGCCATGCATGTCAAGCGATGTCATCATAGGTGCAGGCCCGATGATGTGGCGCGCCAGTCCGGTTTCGGTCAGCGCGTGGGTCAGGACCGACATCTCAAGCGGCGTGGTCGATCCGAGGTTGTTGACCAACGCCACGCAATCACCATCACCAATCCGAGGCTTCAGCTTTTCCACAACCGTTTGCATGGCAGTTCTGGCCGACGCAAAATCGACCTGCTCCACCCCGGGTTCACCATGAATACCCAACCCAAGTTCGGCTTTGCCCGGCGCAATCCTGTCCTCTTTCGGCGACCCGGGCACCGTGCAGGTATCCAGGCTCATACCGATGCTTACGACTTTGCCGATCACCGCCCGCGCGGCGCGTGCAACCGTGTCCAGATCGGCCCCATCCTCGGCCAAAGCGCCGGCTATCTTATGCACAAAAAGGGTGCCCGCAACACCGCGGGGCTGCGGCAGGTCCGGCAGCGCGATGTCATCGTCAACCACCACCATTTCCACCTTGCGTCCAAGGGCGCGGGCCCGTTCGGCGGCCAGACCAAAATTCAACCTGTCGCCCGTATAGTTTTTGACGATCAACAGACAGCCCGCCGCGCCTGTCACGGCCAGAATGCCCGCAAGGACCGCTTCGACTGACGGAGACGCAAAAACCTCGCCGCACACGGCCGCAGTCAGCATGCCGGCGGCGACAAACCCTGCATGTGCAGGCTCGTGCCCCGATCCACCACCAGACACAAGCGCCACTTTCGATCTGTCCCAGTCGGAACGGTACACGACCTTGATATGCGGATACCCGTCCAGCCGGGTCAGTGCTCCGCCTGAAGATGCCAGAAGGCCGTCAATTGCATCGGTTACCAGTGTTTCCTTGGTATTGAGGAACTGTGCCATGCTTTTGCTCCTTACGTCACACGCGCGCCTGTCGCGTCGAAATACAATGGGTTATGCGGCCTGATCTTCAGAATTTTACCCGAGGGGTAATCCTGATGAACGTCAATCAGTGTCACAACAGCGTGCCCGTTCAAATCCAGGTGCAGGCGGGTCTGATCGCCCAGGTGTTCCGCGCGAACCACCCTGGCGTCGACGCCTTCGCCTTCGACAATATTCTCGGGGCGTAGTCCGATTTGCGGGCCCCTGTGATCTCCGCCGAACAGGTCGGACGGCAGGATATTGATCCTGGGCAGGCCCAGCCGGCTGGCAACATACACGCTGCCCGGATTTTCATAGATGTCGCGCGGGGTGCCGTATTGCACAAGCCGGCCATTCTCCAGCACCCCGATATGGGTTGCCATGGTCATCGCCTCGACCTGATCATGGGTCACATACAACAGCGTGGAGCCCAGATCCGCCTGAATGCGCTTTAGTTCGATGCGCAAATCCGCCCTCAACTTGGCATCCAGCGAGCTGAGCGGCTCGTCCATCAGAAAAATCTGAGGGTCCCTGACCAACGCGCGCCCGATCGACACGCGCTGCATCTCTCCGCCTGACAGCTCGGTCGCCTTGTTATCCATTTTGTGTGGAATTTGAAGTATTTCAGCGACTTCGTTCACCTTGCGTGCAATCTCATCCTCGGGTGTTTTCAGGATCGGTGACCGCAACGGAAAGGACAGATTTTCCCGCACTGTCATATGCGGATACAGCGAGTATTGCTGAAACACCATGGCAACATCGCGTTGCGCCGGCGTGTTCAGCCCGACGTCCCGCCCGGCGATGCTGATGGCACCTGAATCCAGCTTTTCCAACCCGGAAATCAGGCGGAGCGTGGTTGTCTTTCCCGCGCCGGTCGGACCCAGCAGGACAACAAACGCGCCGTCAGGAACAGTCATTGAGATACCGTCCACCGCATTCACGTCACCAAACGACTTGGCGATTTGATCCAGAATGACCTCAGCCATGTCCCACAACCCCTTCGTTCAATTCGGACGTCAGGGCGCGGCCGGTGGATTTGTCAAACAGCGTGACCGCGGCCGAGCGGAATTCCAGCCCCACAGTCTCACCCGGGGCGACACTTTGGCGGGCGTCGATCCGGGCTTTCAATTCACCGTTGGGGCTTTGCAATGTCACAATTTGCGTCGTTCCCAGATATTCCGCCGCAACGACCCGCGCGCGATATGCGCTGGTGTCTGACAAAAAGACATGTTCAGGGCGCACACCAAACACCAGATCGCCTCTTCCCCCTTCCCGCAGGACCGGCACATTTTCGTCATGTCCGTTCAGTCGCACGCTGTGCGCGCCCGGCTGAATATTGTCCTGAAAAGGCAGAAAATTCATCGAAGGCGAGCCGATGAAATCCGCAACAAACATGGTGGCGGGTTTGTCGTAAATCTCTTGCGGTGTGCCAAACTGTTCGATTACGGCGTTGTTCATAACGACAATCTTTTCGCCCATTTGCATGGCCTCTAGCTGATCATGGGTCACGTACACCGTTGTGGCCCCCATTCTGTCGTGCAGTGCACGCAGTTCTTCGGCCATATGCTCTCGAAACTCGGCATCCAAAGCGCCCAGAGGTTCATCCATCATGAAGGCCTTGGGTTCGCGCACGATGGCCCGGCCCAGCGCAACACGCTGCCTGTCACCGCCCGAAAGCCCGCCGACGGGGCTGTCCAGAATATCTCTGATCCCCAGAATTCCGGCGACCTCATCAACCTTGGCCTTGACCGCCGCACGCGGCATGCCCTGCGAAATCAAAGGATAACTGATGTTTTTGCGGACATTCATGTGCGGGTACAGCGCAAACATCTGGAACACAAAGGCGATGTCACGCTCTGATGGGGGTTTTTGACTGATTTCCTCACCATCCAGGTAAATCTCGCCCGAGGTTGGCAATTCCAGCCCGGCAATCATGCGCAACGTCGTGGTCTTGCCGCAGCCGGACGGGCCAAGCAGCATGAAAAATTCACCATCTTCGATCGTGAACGAGCTTTCGCGGACGGCTGTGAAATCGCCGAACATTTTCTTGACGTTTTTGATTACGATCTGCGCCATTTCTACTCCGGAAAATGGCTGACGATGATGAACATGACAGTCCCGATCAGCGTAACAATGAACGAATAGGTGAAAGCCCAGATCACAAAGGGCTGCATCAACATGAAAACCCCGACTGCGATCAGAACCGTTGCGACCATCTCCCACGGGCCACGGCGCAAGCGAATCAATCCTGTCAAAAACTTGGTCATTTGCGCACAGCTCCAAACGTGATCCCGCGCAGCAGATGTTTGCGCATCAGGATGGTGAAGATCATGACCGGGATCAGGAAGATCGTTGCGCCAGCTGCAACAGCAGGCCAGTCAAGGCCGCCGATGCCGATGATGGTCGGGATGAAGGGCGGCGCAGTCTGTGCATTTGCGGATGTCAGCAACACAGCGAACGCATATTCGTTCCAAGCGAAGATCAGGCAAAAGATGGCAGTCGAGGCGATGCCGGTGGCGGCTTGCGGCAGCACAACCTTGTAAAAAGCCTGAAACCGTGTGTAGCCATCAATTAAGGCGGCTTCTTCGTACTCTCTTGGGATTTCGTCGATAAACCCCTTCAGCAACCAAACCGCCAGGGAAATATTCACGCCCGTATACAGCAGGATCATGCCCAGATGCGTGTCGCTCAGCCCAAGATTTCTGAACATAAGGAAGATCGGAATGGCAACAGCGACCGGCGGCATCATCCTGGTGCTGAGGATAAAGAACAACAGATCATCCTTGAGCGGAACCTTGAACCTGCTGAACGCATAGGCGGCCAGCGTGCCAAGAAAGATACTCAAGAACGTCGAACCAAATCCGATGATAACCGAGTTCATAAAGCGCTCACCGAACTTGGATGGTCCGACGATCACCATGTCGTACTGGCGCACAATCTCATCCGCCCAGTTCTGCGGCGGGTTGGCGTCCAGAAACTCCTGCGTTTGCCGCGTGCGTGTGGTGAACAGGTTGACGTAACCTTCAAGCGTCGGGTCAAATACCACCTTGGGCGGATAACTGATGGCATCGGCCGGAGATTTAAAGCCGGTCAGCAAGATCCACACCAGCGGGATCATCGTAATCAGCGCATAAGCGATGACCAGAGAACCTGCGATCCATTTGGACCGGTTCGAAGGTTCGGTGACGGAAAAACTGCTCATCTCTGTTTCACCTTGTTCAGGGCTTTGACGTAGATCGACGCAAGGCCGAACACGGTGACGAAAAGGATGATCGCATAGGCCGAGGCATAGCCGGTGCGCCACTTCTCAAACGCCTCTCGTTTGAGATTGATCGAGGTGAGTTCCGTGACAGATCCCGGCCCGCCACCTGTCAGCTGCACCACCAGATCGAACATCTTAAAGTTCTCGATCCCCCGAAACAGCACCGCCAGCATCAAAAATGGCAGAACCATCGGAATGGTGATCGTAAAAAACTGACGCAGCTTGCTGGCCCGGTCGATCTCGGCCGCTTCGTAGATGTATTCGGGAATACTGCGCAGACCGGCCAGACAGATCAGCATCACAAACGGCGTCCACATCCATGTATCGACGATCACAATGGCCCATGGGGCCAATGTGACCGACCCCAGCATTTCAAAACTGGACGGGTCCTTGCCGGTGAACCAGGATACGATGTAGTTGAACAGGCCGATTTGAGGCTGGTACAGGAATTTCCAGAAGTTGCCGACAACCGCTGGTGACAACATCATCGGCAGCACGATGATCGTCGTCCACAGATCATTTCCCTTGAACTTCTTGTTTATCAGCCAGGCCAGCGTGAACCCGATCAGAACCTGAAAAAAGATGGTCCAGAACAGGAAATGCGCTGTTGCCTGCATATTCAGCCAAGTGTCGGAATCCGTCAGGATACGCTGGTAATTCGATAGCCCGACATCCTTGACCTCGCGCCCGATCCGGTTGGCCTTGTAGTTAGTAAAGCTCAGCTGGATGGTCCAGATCAGCGGAAAGATGTTGATCGCAAGCAGCAGGAAAATTGTCGGAGAAATGAAAATCCAGGCAATCGCGCGATCGGACAGCCCCCGAATTTTTCGCGCAACGCGCACCGGCGTTGCCCGCGCAACGCGATCTATGGTCCTGTCAGACATATCATTGCCAGTTCTGATGGGTTGCCGGGCCAGGTTCAGCACAGGGCGGACACGTGATCCGCCCTGTCAGGTCGCGGATTACAGTTTGCCCTCGTCCTGGAACACTTCTGTCCAATCCTCGATCAGCAGATCCAGCGCTTCCTGCGCTGTGCCCTGATCGGCAACGACATAGTCGTGGATGCGCTTTTGCATGGCCAGCAGCAGTTCCGCGTAGGCCGGCTCTTGCCAAAAGTCCTGCACGCCTCCCATCGCCTCTAGGAAGTCGCCTGCAAACGGCTGGCTTTCAACAAAACCGGGATCTTCCAGCACCGAGTTATGTGCCGAATAACCACCCAGTTCCCACCATTTCGCCTGAACTTCCGGCTGCGCGAACCACTTGATGTATTCCAGCGCGGCATCCTGCTTGTCAGAATAGCTGACAACGGAAATACCCTGCCCACCCAACGTGGAACCGGCCTGATTCTGCGGCGGGTTCACGAAAAAGTCGATCTTGTCGCCGCCGGTATTGGGATCGGCGTACAGACCAGGGAAGAACGCAAACCAGTTCATCGCCATGGCAACCTGACCGGATTTGAAGGCATCAAGACTTTCACCCATATACGAGTTCGTATAGCCCGGAGGTGTCGCGGTTTCGTAGAATTCCTTGTAGAATTCTAACGCTTCAACCGCCTCGGGTGAGTTCACGGCCCCTTCCATGTCATATGATCCGGGGGTGTTTTCGTATTTGAAACCCCAAGGATACAATGCGCCGGTCACACCCATGGTGATCCCTTCCGACCCGCGTTCGGTGAAAATGGCAGCGCCGTAAACCGTCTTGCCATCAATCTCGCGTTCCTGGAAGAACTGGGCGATCTGCAACAGCTCTTTCTGCGACTGCGGTTCGCGAAGGTCCTGACCTGTGGCCTCTTTATATGCGGCCTGAATGTCCGGATCGTCGAACCAGTCTTTGCGATAGAACCATCCGTTCGCATCGCCCATGGCGGGCAGCGCATAGTAATTGGGCGTGCCTTTGGGCCAGGTCGAATACGCATAGACCGTTGCCGGGGCAAAGTCGTCCATACTGATGCTCTGACTGTCAAAAAAGTCATTCAGTTTGACATAGTGACCGTTTTCGGCCCCACCGCCAATCCACTGGCTGTCGCCAATCAGCAAATCGCAGAGTTTTCCGCCCGAATTCAGTTCGTTCAGCATCCGGTCGGCAAAGTTCGGCCATGGCACGAACTCGAAATTCATAGTGTGGCCGGATTCGGCTTCGAATTCCTTGGACAGTTCAACCAGTGCATTTGCCGGGTCCCACGCCGCCCAGCAAAGTGTCAGATCTTCGGCGTCTGCCTTGGTAGAAAGAGTAGTAGCGGCAAGGACTATTGCGCTGGTCGAAACCAGTTTTGAGTAAGTCATCCATTCCTCCCTTTTTTGCGCCGACAATCGAGGATGTGCGAATCGCGGCATGAGTCCAAGGCTATTTGAGGTACGCACCTCAAGTCCAGAAATTTTTGAGGTTCGTACCTCAAAAATGGATAAATCAATTCATTACTCGCATTGCAGGTTGTGTGACATCACGCGGTTGGGTGGCCAAACCGGATGACAAATCGGGTATGCGTGCCATTGCTTTCAACGGAAATTTGTCCGCCGGATGCCTCGACAACCGATTTCACGATGCTCAGGCCCATACCCGTACCACCCTGTTGCCGCCGGGTTGTGAAAAACGGGGTCATAACCTTGGCCAGATTGCCGGTGCTGATCCCCCTGCCGTTGTCCTGTACGGCTATCGTTACTCCGGCCGCATCCTGCGCGGCGGTCAGCTCCACTTGGTCTGCCCCGCTCTGTTCGGCGTTTTCAAGCATGTGGGTCAACACGATCTTCAAAGCCTCGGCTGACAGCGGCAAAATGACATCCTGTTGTTGCAGCAGGATCCTGAGTCCGGGGAAACCGGACCGGACATCCGGGGCCACCTGCCCCAGCGACGCAGTACCCGGATGCGCGTGCTGTCCGGCCACAGTAAAGTCACGCATACTGGCCAAAAGCTCGTCCATCCGGGCAATATCGCTGTCCACATTGTCCAGAAAGCGATCCCTTTGAATCCCGGTCATTGCCGGGTCGCGCAAAAGTTCGGCGGCGCCCTTGATCGCTGTCAGCGGGGATTTCAGTTCATGGGTCACGTGCGCGGTGTACGTTCTCAGCATATCCTGTTGTGTTTCAAGTCGCTGAGTGAGGGTTTGAAAGCTCTGGCTTAGGTTTTCAATCTCGCGCGTGCCCAGATAATCCGGGGCCTGCCAACGCCCGCCCCCCGCCGCCGCAACCCGCGTGCGCCGGGTCAGCGATTTGATCGGACGGGTCACAAAGCGCCAGAAAACAAACCCGATCAGGGCAGTTGAACCCAGAATGAACAAACCCGCCTTTGCAAGATTGAAACGTTCGCCATACAGAAACCGAAAAATGTGATTGGGCGTGCGGCTTAGGTATACAGCGCCGACCAGGTCGTCGCTTACAAATACAGGGACAGCGACAAACACTCTGACCCGCGCACCCAGGCTGAACCAATACACAGCCGGCTCGGGCGAAGGCCTGACGCGCACGCGCGCAACCGATGTCGTCTTGCCGTACAACGCGCGCGCAACTTCATCGACATGCGCCAGAGACATGGCAAGTTCGGCCGTTCCGCCTATCACGTTTCCGTTTTTGTCGAGCAATCGATACCCGACCAGAGTGTTGACCTGCGCAGCTTGTGCGATCCGTGACAATTCCGGGCCGATCTTGGCATAGATCTGTTCCGGGCTTTCGATCATGGCTCGCGCATCCTGACGCGGCGGTAAAATACTGTCAGACCCAAGTGAGAGGGACGGAAAAACCGGGGCAAAAGAAACTTGCGACGGTGTTTGCCGTGCCGGGACCCCACTGTGTTCCGAATACAGTTCAGCATAGACAGCCGAAAGAACCGATGCCTGGGTCAGCAGGCTTTCCTCGGTCTGTTGCACCAGTTGGTTGGCATAGAAACGAAACAGAAAAAGCCCGGCGATGGGCAAGCACAGAACCAGCCCAAGAACCACCAGCAACACAGTGCCAAGCCGGGGCCGCCAGCGCGCGTTTACCCGGATCGGCATGCGCCCATCCTCAGGCCCACACCGTGGACCGTCACGATTACGTCGCTACAGCCCGCCCCTGTCATCTTGGCCCTGATGTTGCGAATGTGGCTGTCTATGGTGCGATCGGACACGTGTATGTTGGACCCGTACAGCGCATCAATCAGCTGCTGCCGCGAAATCACGTTGCCCGGGCGTATCATCAGCCGTTCCAGCAAAGAAAACTCTGACGCGGTCAAAGGCACATTTTCACCCGCCAGCGCACATAGATGCCGTTGCGGATCAAGCTCAAGATCGCCATGCGTGAACCGAGGGCGTTTGACCGGGATTTCCGATTGGGTCCGTTTCAGGATCACCTTGATACGCGCGATCAACTCACGCGGCGAGAACGGCTTGGTCACGTAGTCATCGCCTCCGATTTCCAGGCCGACGATCCGGTCGATTTCATCATCGCGTGCCGTCAGGAACAGGATGGGACGATCCGAGGTTCTGCGAATTTCCCTGCACACCTCCAACCCGTCCATCTCGGGCAAGCCGATGTCCAGCACCACAAGATCAGGCTTATCGCGGTCCGATGCCGCCACGGCGGCCAGACCGTCTGCGGCAAAGCTGGCGTCAAATCCGGCCCGTTCGACCGCAAATCCGATCACCTCGCGGATGTTGGGATCATCGTCGACGATGAGTATTCGAGCGGACATGAACAATCTATCCTTGCGTTTCGGCGTTAAGATAGACCTGAAGACGCCATTTACGAAACCCCCATCCGCGCCAGTTTTCAATAGGTTGGAAAACCGGCTTTGACGAAAGATACCACGCTGTCCCATAGCAAACGGCCCCGCCTGTGTGCGCCTCGATGGCCCTGATCACCGGCAGCGCCTGCTCACCCAGGCTGCAAATATATTCTGTATCCAGATCGGACAGATCGCTGTTGTTCGTGAAATTGAATTCGGCAATCAGATAGGCAAAGTTCACAAAACAGCACAGATACAGCGTTGTCATCAGGCTGATCCCGTTCAGGCGGATCAACCAGGCGATGGATTTTTCCCGGGTGATCTGAAGCATGATGAGGCTGAGACCGATGAGAACCAGACCCATCCAGATAAATGCTGCCACGCGCAAATGTGTCAGGTCATACGCATCCGCATACAGACCCAAACGGATCGCCGCGGTGACCACCAGAAACAGGTTCTGGATCAACCACACATACATCAGGATACGCAGATAGCGGCTGTGTTTGAACGTTCGGTGGGTGGCAACCGCAAACAGACCTGCCAGAATGGCGGTAATCATCAAAGGATAAGCGCCGCGATGCGCATAGCCCGCATAGGTCATGCCGTTGGGCAATGTCATGCCTCCGGTCAGAACCCCAATATCCATCACTGTTTGAACCAGAAACAGAAGGTTGAACAATAGCAGACTGTTGCGCAGCGACTCTAAGGTGATCAGAGACGCTAAAAACGATGTCTTGGTCGGCTTGAACTCTGGCGCTTTTGCGACAGGCCCCAGCCAGGTTTCGGTCAGGTTGAGATACGGCCATGTGAATGTGGCAACCATAGCCCAGAACGTGACACGCCAGAGGTGATCCGTGTTCAGCAGTTCCATCCACGCCGCGCGCACCACAAACTGTTCCAGCACCGGGTTTGCGATCGAAAGCAAAATTAGAAAAATCAGCCCCACAGACGCAGGCAAGATCAGAGATTGCGTCCTTTGGCGCAGGGTCTGTCTGGCGGGCAGAGTCCTGGCCTCGTACACAAGGACGCGGGGCAGCAACAACGCGCCCACTGTGGACACGCGCAACATGGCCCATATGGTTTGCCACCCCGAGATCAGCCGCCCGTAACAGACCCAGACGACAAGCCAGGCGATGCCCGTGACGGTGAATAGCATCGACAGCGGCTGTACCTGATCGATCACCGGCAGATTGCAGGCAAGTTGCGCAGCCAGAATGACAATCCATTCGCACCGCGTGGCACCCCCCGGTTTCGCGGCCAAAACACAAGTCGCCAGAACCACAGCAAACACCGCAATCGAAACGCCCGGCAGATGTTGCCAGAACAGCCAATCGGCCAGCCAGATCAGCAACAGCAGGCACGGAACTGAAAAGGGCCGCAGCATTGTGGGTTTTGAGCGGTCCGAGGCTGTCGTCGAAGGTTGCCCCGCATGCTGTTGTATGTCGCCACAAGTCAACCACCAGCCATCCTGACGAAGACTATCGGGCACGCCGTTTACGGTGTAGTTTCTGCTCATCTGTCTCTCCGCGCATGGTTTTGCCCGGAACACTGCACACATCACGTGCATCTGATCGTTGCAGAACGTGCAAACGACAAAACAATTCTGTGCAGGTTTTGTGCAGAAGCCGGCCGGTGACCGGATGCCAATGTCTGGCCCTTAGCTCTCGCGACCTTGCGGTACGACCTCATAACCAGGTGCTTCGGGTTCATCATCCGCCATTTCCGGCGGAAACCCCGGCGCGCGGATATCCAGACCCGTCGCCTCTTCCAGACGCCTGATGATGTTCGGCGACAGTTCCCGATCCCCATAACGGGCAATGCCATCTTCGAAAATACGGATCATGACCGGGTTCATCTCAAGCGGTACGCCTGCCCTGTCGGCCACGTCCTGAAACAGACCGATGTCTTTTTTGACAAGGTCCATCGTAAACGAGATGTCACGGGACCCGTTCAGGATCACCTGGCTTTCGGTTTCATGAACAAAGGATGTACCGGATGAAATCTTGATCGCTTCGTAGGTTGTGTTCAGGTCCATGCCCGCCGCCTTGGCCGTCACCAACGCTTCGGCGCATGTGATCAGGTTGGCTGTGGCCAGGTAATTCGTCATAACCTTGAGAACCGAGGCCGATCCCAGATCACCGGTGTGCAGCACGCGGCGTCCCATGGTGGTCAGAAACGGCAGAATACGTTCAAATGTATCCCGGTCGCATCCCGCAAAAATCGAAATGTTGCCGGTCGCTGCACGGTGGCACCCACCTGACACAGGGCAGTCTACCGCCGCACCGCCACGCGCGATAACCATGGCACCCAGACGTTTGACCTCGGCCTCGTCCGTTGTCGACATCTCCATCCAGATTTTGCCTGGCCCAACCTCGGGCAGCATGTCCTGCATGACTGCATCTGACGCGGCAGGTGACGGCAGGCAGGTGATCACCGCATCACAGTCACGCATCAGTTGTGCGGGGCCTTCGGCGGCATTAGCGCCCTGTGCGACAAACTCGGCAACCAGCTCTGGGTTCAGGTCGTGGACCGTCAGATCAATTCCGTTTCGCAGCAAAGAGCCGGAGAGTTTTCCACCAACGTTTCCAAGACCAATAAAACCAACTTTCATTCCGCGTCTCTCCAGGTTCGGATGTGTCCGCTTAGGTCAGCACGGCCACGTTCGGCCCGTCATGCCGCCCAACGACGCCGGCAGGTCGTTTTTCATCCTCTTGCAGGATCGCAAACGCAACCCGCTTGACAACCGGCCTGCGGGTGCCGCATGTCCCATATGTTGGTGTCTGCTACGGCAGATGAAAAGGGAATGCGCCAGCGGATGGTCCGCCAAGCGCAGCCGCCCCCGCGACCGTGACCGGAAAGGGTGCCCAAAGCCACTGGCCCAAATGGTCGGGAAGGCAGGCCACCCGCCAGAGGACCGCTCTGATATCCGCAAGCCGGGAGACCTGCCAACGCCCGAAGACAAGACCGGACGGGGTGTTCCGGTGTCGGGTCGCTTGCGATCCGCATGAAACCCCGTCCCCCACAAAGAGGATTGGGGGGATGAGAGACATGACCGAGACCGCACCGGTCGAACTGCTGGTCTGCACAACATGCCGCCGCGGCCAGGTTGTCGACGATGACGCCGAGCGACCCGGCGCCTTGCTTCACAAGGCGTTACAGAACGCCGATCTGCCGGACGGCATTGATCTGAAAGCCGTGGGCTGCCTGTCGAATTGCAATGAGGGATGCTCCATTGTCCTGCGTGGCGGTCCGCAACGCTGGACCTTTGTGTATGAACATCTCAATGAAACCGAACATGTGGACACCATTATCGAGGGTGTCACCAAATATCTGGCCACCGAAGACGGGTTGGTCAAATGGCGCGAGCGCCCCGAACATTTCCGTAAAAACTGTGCTGTCCGCATCCCCCCGATTGGAGCCCTGAAATGAGCAACTTGGAAAAACTCCCCGTCACCGTGATCACCGGCTTTTTGGGCGCGGGCAAAACCACTTTGGTCCGCCATCTGATGCAAAACCCGCAAGGCAAGCGTCTTGCTGTCGTCGTCAATGAATTTGGCGATGTCGGCGTCGATGGTGATATCCTGAAATCCTGCGCCATCCCGGATTGCCCTGCGGAAAACATCATGGAACTGGCCAATGGCTGTATCTGCTGCACCGTGGCCGATGATTTCATTCCCACCATCGAGGCGCTGATGGCCCTTGAACCACGCCCCGAACATATCCTGATCGAGACGTCCGGCCTCGCCTTGCCCAAACCCTTGCTCAAAGCGTTCGACTGGCCCGATATCCGTTCGAAAATCACCGTGGACGGCGTGATTGCGCTGGCCGACGCCGAGGCGGTGGCCGCCGGTCGTTTCGCGCCAAATGTCGCAGCAGTGGATGCCCAGCGCCTGGCCGACGAGTCGATTGATCATGAAACGCCCCTGTCCGAGGTATTCGAGGATCAGATCTCGTGTGCTGACATTATCCTGCTGACCAAGCCCGATCTGGCGGGTCCCGAAGGTGTCGCAAAAGCCAAAGAAATCATCGCCGCCGAAGCCCCGCGCCCGCTGCCTGTGGTCGAAGTCGCCGAAGGCGCTGTTGACGTCCGCGTCGTGCTGGGCCTTGAGGCCGCCGCCGAGGATGACATGGATGCACGACCATCCCATCACGACGGCCATCACGATCATGAACATGACGATTTCGAAAGCATTATCGTCGAGCTGCCTGAACAGAACGATGCGCTTGATCTGGTGACCAAAATCGAGCGCCTGGCGAAAGAGCTGAACATCCTGCGTGTCAAAGGTTATGCGGCGGTTCAAGGCAAGCCGATGCGCCTTTTGGTGCAGGCGGTCGGCGCGCGCGTACGTCACCAATACGATCGCCCGTGGCACCCAGGCGAGGACCGTCGTTCGCGTCTGGTGGTCATCGCCGAGCATGACGATATCAAAGAAGCCGAAATTCGTGATATCCTTGTCGGTGTCGCCGAAGCTGCCGAGTAACTGCATATGCACATCGTCTTCCGCGAAAGCCACGGGCTTGAGGAAACCGAAACGCCAACCGATCTGGGCCAAAGCCCTGCGGACCTTGTGGTGTTGTCGTTTTCCGACAGTGATCTGGGCGCTTTTGCGGCGGGCTGGCACCGCGGTGACGGACCCGAGGGGCGCATGCCAACCCTGCGGCTGGCGAACCTGACGGCTCTGAAACATCCTCTTTCCGTAGATACATATGTCGAACAGACGCTGGTGGACGCCAAAGGCATCCTGATCCGCCTGATCGGCGGGGTGCCCTATTGGTCCTATGGATTACAGCAGGTTCTGGCGCTGGCCCGAGCCAAAGGCATTGCTTTGGCGGTTCTGCCTGCGGACGGGCGCGAAGACGCGCGGCTGGATGAATACTCTACCCTGCCCGTTTCCACCCTGCGCAGGCTGGCGCATCTGTGTGACACGGGGGGCGAGGTTGCAGCGCAGGCCGCTCTGGCCCAGATGGCGTTGGCCGCCGGGCTTTACGCAGGCCCGGTTATGGGCGCTAAGACCATCCCCGAATGTGGCGCATGGTGCCCGGACCGTGGGGTGATCCCGGTCGATACCGCGGTCGCGGGCGATGCAAAATGCATCATAGTGACGTTCTACCGCGCGTATCTGACCTCGGCGGATACGGCCCCGGTTGCGGCGCTGATTCGCGATTTGCGCGCCCGTGGCTTTCAGGCTTTGGGCGTTTTCGCCCCCTCGCTGAAAGCACCGGCAGCGGCGGATTGGCTGCGCGAACACCTTGTCAGACTGCGCCCCGCCGCAATCATCAACGCGACCTCATTCTCGGGCAAGGGTGCGTCGGGCACTTCGCCGCTGGATGCCGCCAATGTACCGGTATTTCAGATCGCTCTCGCCACATCCCGTCGCAAAGCCTGGGCCGAGGCCGAGCGCGGGCTTTCCCCCGCGGACCTCGCCATGCATGTGGTTCTGCCCGAGGTGGACGGGCGGATTTCGGCGGGCATAGCGTCTTTCAAAGAACCGGGCAGGCGCGATCCGGACCTGGAATATTCACGCTTTGCGCATCGGGCCGAACCCGAACGGATCACAGCCATCATCGACCGCGTGTCGGGCTGGCTGTCCCTGCGCGATAAACCCATGTCGGATCAGAAACCGGCGCTGGTGCTGTCCACATACCCTGGCAAGGACTGGCAAATGGCCCATGCCGTGGGTCTGGACGCGCTGGCCTCGGCCGAGGCGATATTGTCGGATTTGCAATCGCAGGGATACAACACCAAAGCGCACGGCCGGCCTAAAGGCGGGCACCAACCGGAGTTGCCGCAGCCGGAGACAGGTGAAGACCTGGCAACACGCTTGCAGGATGCCCGGATCGCATGGCCGCTTGACGATTATCTGACGGCCATGGCGGAGTTGCCGGAGAAACTGCGTTTGGATCTGCAAACGGTCTGGGGCGCCCCCGAGGATGATCCTTCCTTCCAAAACAACGCATTCCACTTTACTGCCCTGCGCCGCGGCAATGCGCTGGTCGCCCTGCAACCCGAGCGGGGTACCCCAGAGCTGCGCGATGACGATTATCACGACCTGTCGCGTACACCGCGCCATAGCTATGTCGCGTTCTATCTGTGGCTGCGCCGGGGTCCGAGCGTGGACGCTCTGATACATATCGGCGCGCATGGCACACTGGAATGGCTGCCCGGCAAATCCGTGGCCCTGTCCGACACATGCTGGCCCGAAGTGCTGATCCGCGATCTGCCGGTGATCTATCCGTTCATCGTCAACGATCCGGGCGAGGCCGCGCAGGCCAAGCGACGGATAGGCGCCATCACGCTGGGTCACATCCCACCTGCCTTGAAGGAAAGCGGCACACCTGACCGGATGGTGCGGCTGGAATCCCTGCTGGACGAATTCTCGAATGCCGACGGGCTGGATCCAAAACGCCGCGACCGCCTGCAAGAAGATATCCGCGACGAAGCGCGGTCGATTGGATTGGACAATGATCTGGGGCTGGATCAGGCCACCTGCACAGCCGAGGCGATCACCCGCATCGACCGCTTCGTCTGCGACATCAAGGAAAGCCAGTTCGGCGACGGGCTGCATATCTTTGGCCGCGTCCCCGAAGTTGCCGGTAGTTTCGATCCTGCCCCGTCGGCCTGTGCCGAGCGTGACGCACTGTTGAATGCACTGGCCGGCAAACGGATCGAGGCCGGCCCGTCGGGCTCGCCGTATCGCGGGCGCTCGGATGTTCTGCCCACCGGGCGCAATCTTTACACCACCGACCCACGCTCGGTCCCCACGCGTGCTGCTTATGCCCAAGGCGTGACGCTGGCCGAAGAACTGGTTCGGCGGCACCTGCAAGAAGAAGGCGACTATCCCAAAGGTTTGATCGTCGATCTGTGGGGCTCGGCCACAATGCGGACCGCCGGAGAAGAATTCGCCATGGCGCTGCACCTGTTGGGCGTAAAGCCGGTTTGGGACGCGGGGTCCGAGCGGGTTTCAGGCATCGAGGTGCTGCCGATCACCGATCTCAGCCGGCCGCGTCTGGACGTGACCCTGCGCGTTTCCGGGCTGTTTCGGGATGTGTTCCCCACACTGTCGGCCTTGTTCGGTCAGGCCGTGCGCGCACTGGCGGACCGGCAAGAGGCACCCGACTGGAACCCTTACGCGGGTCAGTCCCCAGCGGCGCGTGTCTATGGACCCGCCCCCGGCAGCTATGGTCTGAACATGACGCATTTGTCCGAGACCTATACAGATGAGGCCCGCATACAGGCCGGTCAAGCCTGGCTGGACGCAAGTTCCTTTGCACTGGAAGGCGAGCATATTGCGCAGGATATCGAAGGGATCACACAGCGGGTCGCCAATGCGGACAGTTTCGTCCACTTGCAGGACCTGAGCGAAACCGACCTGTTGCTGGCCAATGACTATGCCACGCACGAAGCCGGTTTTGCAGCAGCCAAGAAGATCACCGGTGGCGAAGCGCAGTTGTACCATCTGGACAATACCAACCCTGAAAACCCGCGCGCGCGCACGCTGCCCGAAGAGATCAGCCGCGTTGTGCACGCCCGCGCCGCGAACCCCGGATGGATCGCCGGTATGCAACGGCACGGGTTCCGAGGCGCTGCCGAAATCGCGGCGACGCTGGATCACATGGCCTCTTTCGCGCATCTGTCCGGCACGGTCGCCTCTCATCTGTTCGACCTGTACCACGACGCCACCTTGGGCGATGCTGATGTCGATACCTTTCTGCAACAGGCAAACCCGCAGGCCCATCAGGCCATGCAGGACAGGTTTCGCGCATTGCTGGCAGCCGGCCTGTGGGAGACCCGGCGCAATTCGATCCGGGCCGATCTGGAGGGGCTGGGATGAGTGCCAAAGCCCCGAAGCCTGTGGTTCAGGGGTGGTGCCCGGGCGCGCATCGTCCGATGATGTCAGGCGACGGGTTGGTGGTGCGGGTGCGCCCCCGTTTTACCCGGTTGACCCGCGCGCAAGTGCTGGGCCTGTGCGATCTGTCCTCTCGGCTCGGCAATGGCACGATCGACCTGACAAATCGCGCCAATCTGCAAATGCGCGGCGTTGCACAAGCCGATCACGAGGCGGTGCTGTCGCAGCTTGCAGCACTGGATCTGCTGGATGCCGAGCCCGGCATTGAAATGCGTCGTAACATTCTGGTGTCGCCGCTGTATCAGACCGGTGATCTGACCGTGCGGCTTGCACAGGAATTGATCCATCGGCTGGGCGAATTGCCGGCATTGCCCGCAAAGTTCGGCTTTGCGATAGACACGGGCGAACAATGCCTGCTGACACGGGATTCGGCAGATATCCGGCTGGAAACGGGCCGCGAAGGGCTGTTGTTGCGCGCCGACGGATGCGCAACAGGGCGGCACGTGGCGGAACGCGACGCCATCGACCGGCTGATTGAACTGGCACAATGGTTTGACCGAACCCGAACACCCGAGACACGCCGCATAGCGCGGGTGATTGAGACACGGACCTTGCCACCAATCTGGCAGGGCGCAGAAACCGGGCCCACTGGCAAAACGCCCGGACCCGGCATGTGCGACCTCGGCGCGATATACGGTGCTGTTTTCGGACAATTGCCAGCTGATGATATGGCGGATCTGATGAATGCAACCGATGCGGTTGCGGTGCGCGTCACGCCCTGGCGGTTGTTCTTGCTGGAAGGCGGGGCGGCGATACCCGCACCGGCTTTTGTCACGGATGATGCCGATCCGCTTATGACCATCGACGCCTGCCCCGGGGCACCGCTCTGCCCGCAGGCGCAGGTGGCCACCCGTGACATCGCGCGCGACCTGGCCCCGCGCGCACCCGGCAGTCTGCACGTGTCCGGCTGTGCCAAGGGCTGCGCGCGTTCGGGTCCGGCCGATATTACTTTGGTCGGTCGCAACGGACGATTTGATCTTGTCAAACGCGGCCGTGCGGGGGATGAGCCATGCAGACGCGGGTTAAGCCGCGAAACACTTATGACCATGGACTTGACCTGATGCCTTATGAATACGAAACGGATGGCGCGGCGATTTACAAACAGAGCTTTGCCACCATCCGATCCGAGGCTGATCTGGCACGATTTGACGCCGACGAGGAACAGGTCGCGGTCCGCATGATCCATGCTGCCGGGATGGTCGGGCTAGAAGATTTCGTGCATTTTTCGCCCGGCTTTGTGGCGACGGCCCGCACCGCTCTGGAAGCCGGCGCACCGGTGCTGTGCGACGCCCGGATGGTCAGCGAAGGCGTGACCCGCTTTCGGTTGCCCGCTGATAACGATGTCGTCTGCACCCTGCATGACGAACGTGTGCGCCCTTTGGCCGCTGAGATGGGCAACACCCGTTCCGCCGCCGCGCTGGAGCTATGGCGCCCTCATCTGGATGGCGCGCTGGTTGCCGTTGGCAACGCGCCGACGGCCCTGTTCCATTTGTTGAACATGCTGGAAGACCCCGCCTGCCCGCGCCCCGCCGCCATTATCGGCTGCCCCGTCGGCTTTGTCGGCGCTGTGGAATCCAAGGATGCGTTATGGGCCGCGCAGCCCGTTCCGTCCTGCATCGTCAAAGGTCGTCTGGGCGGCAGCGCCATCACCGTCGCCGCAATCAACGCCATTGCGAGCCGGGCCGAATGAGCCTTGGCAAGATATACGGTGTGGGTCTGGGTCCGGGCGATCCGGACCTGATGAGCGTTCGCGCGGATCGCCTGCTGCGCAGCGCCCGTCATGTGGCGTTTTTCCGCAAGCCGGGCCGGGAC
>JBCCIK010000018.1:0-42299 GCA_039028255.1 Pseudomonadota bacterium
AAGCTCGGCGAGATCTTCTTCGCGGAATGTTCTACGCGGCTGATCCGGATTAGCGTTAATCAAGTCAATTGGAATTTCGTTTGTATCGCCAGAAAGCTTCGGCCCACTGTTAGATGGTGCCAGTGCCCCGCTTGCCGCTGCATCACCCAGCAAAGCGGAAAGCCCCCGTCCCAGTGCTTTTCTGTCTGATTTACGTGCCATTTTTAAGCTGCCCGATCACTTTGGGTTCTGCGTAGAACCTCCGTCGCCAGTTCCACGTATGCACGACTTCCGGCACAATTTGGGTCGTAAACCAATGCTGGCATTGCATGGCTTGGCGCTTCCGACAGTCTGACATTCCGCGGGATCATCGTTGAATACACAATTTCTCCAAGATTGGATCGGACATCCTCGGCTACCTGTGAAGAAAGTCGGTTGCGTTGATCGTACATTGTAAGGACGATCCCTTCGATCCGCAGATCTGGGTTTAGGCCACTTTGTACACGCTGGACTGTGCCAAGAAGCTGAGACAAACCCTCCAGCGCAAAGAACTCGCACTGCAACGGCACGATAACGGCATCCGATGCCGTCATCGCATTCACAGTCAACAGGTTCAGCGATGGTGGGCAGTCGATCAGGACGAAATCGAGGTTGAACTTGTCAATCCCGGTCTGCCGCAGAGCGTCATGCAGCAAATAACTGCGTTTCTCATTCGAGATAAGCTCGATATCAGCCGAACTGAGATCTACCGTCGCCGGGACAACATACAGACCTTCGATTTCTGAATCCTGAACGACGGCCTCCAGCGGGGCATCATCCAGGATAAGATCATAGGTGGTCCAATCCCGGTCTTCCACCCCAAGCCCGGTTGATGCGTTGCCTTGCGGATCAAGATCGACAACAAGCACCCTGCACCCTGCTTCGGCCAGTCCTGCGGCCAGATTGATCGCCGTCGTTGTCTTACCTACTCCACCCTTTTGATTGGCAACCGCAATTATCCGAGGTCCGGCAGGACGAGACAGATCAACCACGAGTCACTCCTTTGATTTTAAGGACTACAGCCTGAGGCTCAGTTAAACTTGTAATCGGCTCCACCTGGAATTTCCATTCTTCCTGCGCCTCTTCCAGCTCTTTTTTCCAAGTCACACCTTTTGGCAATAAGGCAGTCCCAGTTTTGTTTAAATGTCTATCACAAAACGACATTAACCGCGTCAGATCAGTAAGCGCTCGGGCCGAAACAACATCGCAATCCAGTGGATCGGCAGCTTCGATTCGTTTTGAGACCACGCGACACCTCACCCCACATTCCCGCGCCACAGTACGCAGAAACGCGGACTTACGCTGATCACTTTCTACAAGTGTGAACCGGGCGTTTGGCGCCTCCTCCAGCGCCAGGATTGCGCAGACCATACCGGGAAAGCCTCCTCCGCTGCCAAGATCTGCCCATGTTTCAAAGGGATCTGCGCATCTGAATACCTGCACAGAATCCAGAATATGCCGCTCCCAAACGTCATTTAAACTGTTTTTCGAAACCAGATTTATCTTGGGGTTCCACCGGCGAACCTGATCCACATATATTTCCAGCCGAGAAAATGTTTCACGTGAAACACCGATGTTGTGAAAAACGCTATAGTCCGGCGTCATGCCAATCGTGCTCTTTGATTCCGGCGCAATTTTGCGAGAACCAGCGTCAGAGCGGCTGGCGTCACACCCTCAACCCGGCCAGCTTGTGCAATGTTCGAAGGTTGCGCCCGCGACAGTTTTTGCTTCATCTCCGCTGACAGCCCGTCCAACGCGTGATAATCAAAATCGCGCGGTATCACATGTGCTTCATCGCGCTTCATAGCGTCCACATCGCGCTGCTGGCGCGCAATATAATTGACGTACAGCGCATCCCGTTCAATCTGCAGGCGTGTTTCAGCGTCCGTATCAGCGAGGTCCGGGTTCAAAGATATCAGATCTTCAAATGACACGTCCGGGAACGCCAGTATTGCCATGCCATCCCGCCGGTTACCGTCCTGATTCACGGTTATGCCGGCCGCACGAACCTCTTTGGGTGTGTAGGTTCTGGACGTCAGCTTGGATGTCGCGACCTGAATACGTTCCATCTTGTCTTCGAAACGGACCTTGCGCACATCGCTGACACAGCCAAGCTTTAAACCGATTGGTGTCAAACGCTGGTCTGCATTATCGGCACGCAGCGACAACCGGAATTCCGCGCGAGACGTGAACATACGGTACGGTTCAGCAACCCCTTTTGTTGTCAAGTCGTCGATCATCACGCCAATATAGCTGTCAGAGCGAGTAAAGTGCACCGGGTCCAGCGACTTAACCTCACAAGCTGCGTTCAGACCAGCAACCATGCCTTGGGCCGCCGCCTCTTCGTAGCCTGTGGTGCCGTTTATCTGTCCTGCCAAATAAAGCCCCGGAACATCCGGCAGGGCCAATGAAGCCGTCAAAACGCGCGGATCGACGTAATCATACTCAATGGCATAACCCGGTTGAATGATATCGGCAGCTTCAAGACCTTTGATCGACCGCACGTATTGCAACTGCACATCCTGCGGCAGCGATGTCGATATACCATTGGGGTAAATCGTATGATCGTTCACGCCTTCGGGTTCCAAAAAGATCTGATGCGAGTCTTTGTCAGCGAACCGTACAATCTTATCTTCAATGGACGGGCAGTACCGAGGGCCAACGCCATCTATACGGCCACCGTACATAGCGGATTTACCCAGGTTTTTTTCAATTATCTCATGCGTATGTGCATTTGTATGCGTGATACCGCACGATATCTGAGGCGCCACAGCCTTATCGGACAGAAATGAGAACAGGGTAGGCGTATCGTCGCCGTCCTGACGTTCAAGATCAGACCAATCGATCGTTCGACCATCCAGCCGCGGAGGTGTTCCTGTTTTCAGCCGGCCCATCGGCAGGTTGTAGCTGTCCAGACGCTGGGCAAGACTGACGGACGGCTGATCGCCCATTCTGCCGCCAGGTTTGGACACATCACCAATATGAATGACGCCGCGCAAGAACGTACCAGAGGTCAGAATGACCACGCGCGCTGCAATCTCTGACCCGTCACCAAGACGCACGCCCTCAACGCGATCTTTGTCCATCAGGAAATCAACAACCTCCCCTGTGACAACACTCAAGTGAGTCTGATGGTCTGTCGCACGCTGCATGGCCATGCGATACAACGCACGGTCCGCCTGTGTGCGCGGGCCCTGCACCGCTGGTCCCTTGCGACGATTCAGCAGGCGGAACTGAATACCCGCCTGATCCGCAACCCGACCCATAACGCCGTCCAAAGCGTCAATTTCCCGGACCAGATGACCTTTACCCAGACCACCAATTGCCGGATTACATGACATGACCCCAATGTCCGACGCGGACAACGTGACCAGCGCCGTATTGACACCCATCCGCGCAGCGGCATGCGCAGCCTCAGTGCCGGCGTGGCCGGCTCCGATCACAACAACATCAAAGCCCGGATGTTTCACGTGAAACACTCCTTACTTTCCAAGACAAAAGCTAGAGAAAATTTCATCCAGCAGTGTTTCAACATCTATACGCCCAACCAGGGACTCAAGTGCGCGGATCGCGGTTCTCAATTCCTCTGCCGCAATATCATACAGGTCCGGTCCTGATTCCAGAACCACTGTTGCAGACGTCAGCGCATCTTTGGCTTTGATCATCGCAACCCGGTGCCTTTCCCGCGTCGCTATACCACCGCTGGTATACAAATGTCTTAGCCTATACGAAACCTGGGATATCAAGGCGTCTATACCCTGCCCTGTCTTTCCCGAAACACCCCCGTCCAAGGTATCGCGAAGATCCGCCTTAGGCAAAACCTGTATGTCGCCTTCTTTGAACGGAACCCCTAGCTGATCCAGGGTGTCGGTCAGAAATACCCGTATATCAGCATGCTCTGCCCGCGATCTGGCCAGTTCGATCCCAAGGTTTTCGACATAATCCGCCGTTTGCCGCAGCCCCGCCGTATCCAGCAGTGTCACAGGCAGGCCCTCCACATCCATACGCACCTCGATCACATCGCGCGTTGTCCCGGCATAGTCAGACGTAATCGCCGCATCCCGACCCGCCAACGCATTCAGCAACGTGGATTTCCCGGCATTGGGCGGGCCTATGATCGCCACTTCAAAACCGGTCCGGATACGTTCGGCAACTTTTACTCCGTCAACCTCGCGTGTCAGATCCTCAATTACCCGGCTGATAAGCGCGTTGACCTCGGGCGTTACATCTGTCGGCACCTCTTCATCTGCGAAATCAATCACAGCTTCCAACAGCGACGCGGCGCGGATCAGGTCGCGGCGCCACTGTTCCACCAACTTGCCAAGCTCTCCGGCCAGTATAGTCTGCGCCTGTTTGCGCTGCGCTTCGGTTTCGGCGTCAATCAGATCGGCCAGTCCTTCGACCTGAGCCAGATCCATTTTTCCGTTTTCCAGTGCGCGCCGGGTGAACTCCCCCGGTTCGGCAAGGCGTAGATCATGCATTTCCGACAAGCATCGCAGCACTGAATTGACGGTAGCGGTACTGCCATGAATTTGCAGTTCTGCCACGTCTTCACCGGTGAAGCTGGCCGGTCCTTTAAAGGTCAGAACCAGCCCGTCATCCAAACGAAGCCCTTCCTGATCACGCAGGGTATACAAGGCCATGCCGCGCGCCGGCAAATCAACGCTTGTTAATTCAGCCGCTGCACGATGCGCGTGCGTCCCCGACAGCCGGATCACCGCAACGCCGGATTTGCCTTGCGCGCTGGCCAGGGCAAAAATCGTATCCATTCCAAGGCCCCGCGTCGTTAAAGACCTGTGTCAGGTATTCATCGAGTCGAAGAATTCCGAATTTGTCTTGGTTTGCTTCAACTTGGACAAAAGAAACTCGATCGCGTCTGTTGTGCCCATTGGATTAAGGATACGACGCAGAACATAGGTCTTGGCCAGATCGCCCTTCTCGACCAGCAGGTCTTCTTTTCGAGTGCCGGACTTCAGAATATCAATGGCCGGGTAAACGCGCTTGTCAGCAATCTTGCGATCCAGAACAATTTCCGAGTTACCCGTGCCTTTGAATTCTTCAAAGATGACCTCGTCCATCCGGCTGCCGGTGTCGATCAGCGCTGTGGCGATAATGGTTAGCGAACCACCTTCTTCGATATTCCGCGCCGCACCAAAGAACCGCTTGGGCCGTTGCAGGGCATTCGCATCCACACCACCGGTCAGAACTTTACCCGACGACGGCACCACGGTGTTAAAAGCCCTACCAAGTCTTGTGATCGAGTCGAGAAGAATAACAACATCTCGTTTATGTTCGACCAATCGTTTGGCTTTTTCGATCACCATTTCCGAGACAGCCACGTGGCGGGTCGCCGGTTCGTCAAAGGTCGAGGATACAACCTCACCTTTTACCGATCGCTGCATGTCCGTCACCTCTTCGGGGCGTTCATCGATCAGCAGGACGATCAGGTAACACTCAGGATGGTTCTGTTCGATCGAATGCGCGATATTTTGCAGGATCACGGTTTTACCGGTCCGCGGGGGCGCCACGATCAGCGATCGCTGGCCTTTACCGATGGGTGCAACCAGATCAATCACACGGGCGGATTTATCTTTGATGGTGGGATCTTCGATCTCCATCTTCAGGCGTTCATCAGGATACAGCGGCGTCAGGTTATCGAACAGGATCTTGTGCTTGGCTTTGTCCGGATCCTCAAAGTTGATCTTGGTCACCTTGATCAGCGCAAAATACCGTTCGCTTTCATCTGGTGCTTTTATCTCTCCTTCGACCGTGTCGCCGGTTCGCAAGGAATGCAGGCGGATCATGTCGGGGGAAACATAGATATCGTCCGGACCCGGCAGATAGTTCGCCTCGGGCGAGCGCAGAAACCCAAACCCGTCCTGCAACACCTCAAGCACGCCATCGCCGCCCACGGTCCAGCCTTCATCCGCGCGCTCGCGCAGAATCTGGAACATCATCTCGCCTTTTCGCATAGTCGAGGCGTTTTCGATTTCCAGTTCTTCAGCCATTGCCAAAAGATCTTTGGGGCTTTTGGCTTTAAGATCGGCCAGATTCAGGGCTTCTGATGTCATGATTATGCAAACCTTGGTCGCAGTTGATGCGACACGGACAGAATTTCAGTACGGAGGATACGTCGCCCGGACGGGCGCGTTGAGCCCTACATAAGCTTAGGATCAGGCAGAGTCAAACCACCTGTCAGAACTTCAGAATAACCGCCAGAACGATGATGACCATCAGAACGGTAGGGACTTCGTTCATCATGCGGAACTGCCGCCCCGACAGGGTGTTGTGCCCCGACAGAAAGTCTTTTCTGCGTGCGATCAGCCAGTGATGAAACCAGGTCATGCTGATCACGGCTGCACCCTTTAGCCAGGGCCACAGAAAATCCCAACTGACGATGCCAGGTGTGAAGACAAGGATCAGACCACACACCCAGGCCACGATCATTGCCGGCCGCATGATCACCCGCAACAGCTTCTCTTCCATTTCAAAGAAAATTGGTTGCGCACCTTCGACAGCCTGCGCCTGTTCTACATGATACACAAAAAGCCTGGGCAGATAAAACAACCCTGCCATCCACGAGATCACAGCCATAATATGAAGTGACTTCACCCACGGGTATATCGTGAAAAGAAGATCAGACATTCTAGCTCCGGGCGTTGCTCGAACCTTTCCCTAATAAAAAAAGAAGAAAGAAGAAAGGAAGATGGTTTTGTAGGGCACGTAAAATCCGTGGATTATTAAATTACCCCGTGATTTTCAACAAGTGGACAGAATTCCCCGCATAAGCTCAGATTCTGTGTATTTCGAAAATAAGCATTTATTATCAATATAATACTGTTATTCTCCACCAAATGTATTGGGGATAAGTGGTGGCATATCTGATGCGCTTTTACTTGTCCTGCGGTTTTGACTTATCCTTGTCCCGACGGGACTAAATTTGAGCGACTCATAGATGTGCCGCGGATTTTACCCGGGCTTGCGTGTCAATCTGAAAACCATACAAAGCGTTCAGTATCACTCAACGAACAGCACACGGGGTTGTCCACATGTCTGTCCCCATCATTCTGGCCTCGGGCTCGTCCATACGTGCTCAGCTCTTGCGCAACGCGGGCGTACCGTTTTCGGTTCAGGTCGCGCGCATCGATGAAGACGCCATAAAGTCAGCGCTTTTGGCCGAGGATGCGTCGCCACGCGACATTGCAGATGCGCTGGCAGAGATGAAGGCCCGCAAGATCAGTGACAAAGTGCCGGGCGCGCTGGTGCTGGGCTGTGATCAGGTACTGGATTTCGAGGGTCGGCTGTTGTCCAAACCGGAAACGCCCGAAGACGCCATGTCGCAGCTTAAGATGATGCGGGGCAAACGTCACATGTTGTTGTCCGCGGCGGTGATCTATCAGGACGGTGAACCGGTATGGCGGCATGTGGGCCAGGTGCGTCTGCGGATGCGCGCCAGTTCAGATGCGTATTTGCGTAGCTATGTAACACGCAACTGGACCAGTATTTGTGGCGCCGTTGGCGCCTATAAGCTGGAAGAGGAAGGTGTACGTCTTTTTACAACCATTGACGGCGACTATTTTAACGTCTTGGGTATGCCCTTGTTAGAACTGCTCAATTATCTGGCTGTCAAAGGGGTGATCGATCAATGACGGACTATCGTGTTCCTCTGGCCGGCGTCATTGGGCGCCCGATCGGACATTCGCGGTCGCCTAAATTGCATGGGCATTGGCTTCGGACCTATAATCTGCCCGGTCACTATATTCCGATGGATGTTGCAGCGGCCGATCTGGAAACGGTGCTGCGGACGTTGCCAAAGGCTGGGTTTGTCGGGGCAAATGTGACCGTTCCACACAAGGAGGCAGCGTTGCGCATCGCGGATCATGTATCTGACCGAGCCACCGTCATAGGTGCTGTAAACACATTGGTGTTCCGCGAAGACGGCTCGATTCACGCTGATAATACAGATGGTTACGGCTTTATGGAAAACCTGCGCAGCGGCGCACCGGACTGGAATGCGCAGGACGGACCCGCAGTGGTTTTCGGAGCTGGTGGCGCGGCGCGCGCGATATTGCACTCGCTGGCCGAAGCCGGTGTTCCTGAAATCCTGTTGACCAACCGAACCCGCGCCCGGGCTGATCATCTGAAAGATGAGTTTGGAAAGCGAATCACCGTGATCGACTGGGTTCAGGCCGGTAATGTCATTGAAAACGCGGAGCTTTTGGTCAACACGACATCTCTTGGTATGCAAGGGCAGCCAGAACTTCGTGTGCCGCTGGACGGGTTGCAGCCGGGCACGGTGGTCACGGATCTGGTGTATGCACCGCTGAAAACACAGCTGCTGCAAACCGCCGAGCAAGCGGGATGCACAACCGTGGACGGATTGGGCATGTTGCTGCATCAGGCTGTCCCTGGATTCGAGCGATGGTTCGGTGTGCGTCCAGACGTGGATGCAGACACACGCGCGGCAGCACTGGCATGAGCTTTGCCCTCGGCCTGACGGGGTCTATCGGAATGGGTAAAAGTACGACGTCGCAAATGTTTGTCGACCAGGGATGTGCCCTGTGGGATGCTGACGCGGCCGTGCACCGGCTTTACGCCCGGGGTGGATCAGCAATTGGCCCGGTCGCAGCCGTCTTTCCGGCCGCAATTGTGGATGGCGCGGTCAATCGAGACACACTGAAACAAATCATCGCCGGTGATGACCTGGCCCTGAAGACACTTGAAACACTTGTGCATCCTTTGGTGGCTGCGGATCGAAAGGCGTTTCGCGAACGCGCAACGGCAGATATTTTGGTGTTCGACATTCCATTGTTGTTTGAAACCGGAGGAGACAGCGAAATGGACGCGGTCGCCTGCGTTTCGGTGCCTGCCGAGGTGCAGAAACGCCGGGTGATGACCCGTGGCAGGATGAGCGAGGCAGAGTTTGAGCGATTCAGAGCCAAACAAATGCCAAATGACGAAAAATGTGCGCGCTCGGACTATGTAATTGTGACCGATACTCTGGACCATGCCAGGGCTCAGGTGCAGGATGTGGTCAGGCAGATACGGGCGGGAATGGCTGATGCGTGAGATCGTACTTGATACTGAAACCACCGGATTTGAACCGGACAGCGGGGATCGGATTGTCGAAATCGGCGCGGTCGAGCTGTGGAACCATGTTGCAACGGGCGAAACCTATCACGTTTATATAAATCCGCAGCGATCCATGCCCGAAGAGGCCTTCGGCGTGCATGGCATTGGCCCCGACCTTTTGGAAACACCGCGCCCGGCAGAAAACGGCGAAGTAACGCTGAAGGATAAACCGGTCTTTGCCAAGGTTGGTCAGGGTTTTCGGGATTTTGTCGGGGATGCAAGGCTTGTCATTCACAATGCAGCATTCGACATGAAATTTCTGAACGCCGAACTGCGCTGGATGGGTCTGGCCCCTATCCCGATGGAGCAGGCGTTGGACACGCTGGCAATTGCCCGTAAACGTTTTCCCGGATCACCAGCGTCTTTGGACGCCCTCTGCCGGCGTTTCAATATTGATAACTCGAACCGGGTTCTTCACGGGGCCTTGCTCGATTCCGAAATTCTGGCCGAAGTATATCTTGAGCTGATCGGTGGACGGCAGCCGGACTTTGGTCTGTCCACAACGGCGTCTGCTGCCGGCGCAGGCGAGGACGCATGGCGCCCTGCGCCACGCGCGACCGCGCTGCCCTCTCGAATCACCGATGAGGAACAGGCGGCGCATGATGCGTTTGTGGAAAAACTGGGAACAAGCGCCGTGTGGGCCCGCACCTGATCTGACCAGGTGCGGCCAGACGATCACGCGTCGGTTTTTTCCGCCTGTGCGGCCTGACGGCGCAAAAGCTCGTTCCGGTACAGGGCCACAAAATCGATATTGTCCAGATTCACCGGCGGATAGCCGCCATCGCGGGTGATGTCGCTGACAATCCGGCGCAGGAACGGGAACAGCATGCGCGGGCACTCGATCATCAGGAACGGATGCATCTGGTCTTCGGGTACACCTTCCACATGGAACAGGCCGCAATAGTCGATTTCACAAAGAAACAGAACATCCTCCAGACCTTTGGCCTTGGAGGTCAATTTCAGTTTGACCGAAACTTCATACTGGTGGTCCACCTGACGTTTCTTGGCGTCCAGATTGACCTGGACGGCAATCTCGGGTTGTACATCACCCGATACACCTTTTTGCGCCATCACGTTTTCAAAAGACATATCTCGGATGTACTGTCCCAGTACCCGCATTTGAACCTGGGGTGCAGCTTGGGCCGCGGTGTTTTCCGCAGCGTTTTCTTCGGCCATGGATCTACTCCAAAAATAAAATTCGCCATTGCTTAACAAGTTGGGCACGCGACCTCAATGCCGGTGCGGACCTTCCGCCCATTTGGATGGTTTAGAAGGGTCCTTTCGTGGTTGGATTTCAGTGTATTCCCCGTCGATCACATTGTCCTGATCAAACGGCGCATTGCGGGTTCTGACCCCGGCGCCCATGTTGAACTGGGTCAGTGTAACCTTGGACTTTAGGTACCGGAAAACCCCGACCCGAACTGCCGGTATCAATAGCGCAAAGCCGACCGCGTCGGTGAAAAATCCCGGCGTCAGCAACAACGCACCCGACAAAAGGATCATCGCGCCATGGGCCAGCGGCTCGGTCGGGTCATCCAGATCAGCAAAGGATCGCTGTAGATTTGCCAGCGCCATGCGGCCTTGTGTTCGCACCAGGACCGTTCCCAGAACAGCGGTCAGAACAACGATTGCCAGCGTTGGCCACAGTCCGATCAGGCCGCCAACCTGGATGAACAGGGCGATTTCAATGATAGGAACCAATAAAAATGCCAAGAACAGGTACATATGCGTTATCCTTTCCCTATGGCCGGGCTGTGGACTTGCCATCAACTGTCACCTACATAGTGCCATGAGGCCGCGTACACAAAGTCCCGGCGCTGAAAAGAGAACGAAATGAGCGACAATCCTATGATCCAGTTGCTGGTCCTGGCCGGAATTGCAATTTTCCTGATCCTTCGCCTGAAAAGTGTGCTGGGCACGCGGGAGGGCTTTGAAAAGCCGCCGCTCTCGCAGCAGCCGGATACCAGCACGGCACGCCGTGATTTTGAGGTGATCGAGGGCGGACCCGATCATGACATCACAGATCACGTCGCAGAGGACAGCGATCAGGCGCAGACACTCGCCGCGATGAAGCGTGTCGAACCGGGATTCTCGGTCAGTGAATTTGTTCAGGGCGCACGCGGCGCATATGAAATGATCGTCATGGGGTTCGAAAAAGGCAATCTGGATGAAATACAGCCTTTCCTGTCGGAAGAGGTGTTCGACACATTTGTTTCGGTTGTGGCCGCGCGTGAAGATCAGGGCCTGACGATCGAGGCCGAGTTTATCGGTGTGCGCGAAACCACCTTGTCGGACGCAAAATTTGATAAGGATACCAATCAGGCCGAGATCACGATGAAGTTTATCGGAGAACTGACCTCGGTTGTGCGTGACCGGGGCGGCGACATCATCGAAGGCAATCCAAACACCGTCAAACGCCAAAAGGACAGCTGGACCTTTGCCCGGGTTATGGGCAAGGACGATCCGAACTGGTTGCTTGTTGCCACGGACGCATGATTGCCGCTCTCCGGTCGCTTTTTCTGGGTGGCGCGATGACAGCCGCCAGCGCCGCCGGGGCTGAGGCGACGCGCTCTATCCTCTCATTTGACGACTTGCAGGGCTGGGCCGAGGATGATCATGGCGCGGCGCTGTCGGTTTTTCTGAACACATGCGGTGATCTGGGGGACCCGGATTGGCGCGCGCTGTGTTCGGTGGCGCGTACCTATGATGGTGGTGCGGCGCGGTCTTTCTTTGAGCTGTTTTTTCGCCCCGTGCTGGTTGAAGACGGTCAGGACGCCCTGTTCACCGGGTATTTCGAGCCCGAGCTTGACGGTTCTCTGAGCCGCTCGGACCGGTACCGTTATCCCATCTACAAAATGCCGCCCGAGGCGCGCGCAACCGGGCTGTGGCTAAGCCGCCGAGACATCCTGACCGGTGATGTCATGCAGGGTCGCGGTTTGGAAATTGCCTGGGTGGACGACCCGGTCGAGTTGTTTTTTCTGCAAATTCAGGGATCGGGGCGTGTCCGCCTGCCGGATGGCAGCATGCTTCGGGTTGGATATGGGGGTGCAAACGGGCATCCTTATCGCTCGATCGGAGCCGAACTGATCCGTCGCGGTGCGCTGGGTGCGCATGAGGTCAGCGCACAGATGATCCGGTCATGGGTGCGCAAGAACCCCGAAGCCGGAGCGGAGCTGCTGTTTCACAACCCGTCTTATGTGTTCTTTCGCGAGGTCACGCGGGTTGCGCCCGAGCTTGGACCTCTGGGCGCCATGAACCGTTCGGTGACAACGATGCGCAGCATTGCCGCCGACCCGGCCTATACGCCACTTGGTGCACCGGTCTGGGTGGAAAAGGACGGTCAGGACCCTCTGCGCCGCCTCATGATTGCGCAGGACACCGGCGCGGCAATAAAGGGTGCGCAGCGTGCGGATATCTTTTTCGGTACCGGTGACGAGGCAGGTCAGGCAGCCGGAAGGCTGAAAGATCCGGGCCGGATGGTGGTTCTGTTGCCCATTCAACGCGCCTATGCGCTGTTGCCGGATGAATTCTAATGGCCCGGCGCAAGCTGACCAGCGAAGAAATCGAGCTGTGGCGCAAAGTTGCCAGACAGGCAGAGCAGCTGCATCCAGAAATCCCTCAGACTGTGCATCCGACGCCATTGCCGAAACCCAAGCCCAAAAAGGCGCCAAAACCCCGGGTTGACGCCTTTGAGTTGGGCCAGAACCATCCGGCCAAAGCTGCGGGCAATAGTCTTAAACCCTCGGTTGCCGAACGATTGCACACAGCGCCAGTACAGATGGACACCAAAGCGTTTGGCAGGATGAAACGTGGCAAGCTGAAACCCGAAGGCAAGCTGGACCTGCACGGGATGCGGGTGGATACGGCCCATCCGGCTTTGGTGCGGTTTATTCTGACAGCACAGGCACAGGGCAAACGGCTGGTTCTGGTTGTGACCGGGAAAGGCAAGGATAGGGACGAACCCGGTCCGATCCCGACGCCGCGCGGTGTGCTGCGCAATCAGGTTCCGCAATGGCTGATGCTGCCGCCTGTGGCGCAGGCAGTGTTGCAGGTGACGCCAGCGCATATCAGTCACGGCGGAGACGGGGCGTATTACGTGTATCTCAGGCGTGCGCGCTAAAGGCTGCGGACGGCCTGCGTCACGCCGATCCATATCAATCCGCATACGATCAGAAAAAACGCTCCGATCCACAGGAACTGGGTGTCCAGCGAAACACCCCTGTCAATCAGAATACCCGTCAGGCCTGGCCCGATGGCTGAACCAAGAACCATGACAGACGTGGCCAGGGCTTTGATCGAGCCAATATGCCGGGTGCCGTAAAACTTTGCCCAAAACGCGCTGGGCAGGGTTGAATGGGCCCCCACGGTCAGGCCCAGAAAGATCAATCCGATCATGGCGATCCCGATCGAGTCAGACAGCGCCAGAATGACAAAACCACAGGCCATGGGCAGCTGATAGAACGGCATGATCCGCGCAGTGCCCCACGTGTCCAGCGCCCAGCCTGCCGCAAACATCGATAGCAAACCGATACCGGTATAAACCGGAAACAGCGCGACCAGTTGAATATGCTGCCAGCCTTTGACATCGGCCAGATGGACCTGATGAAAGAAAAAGGCGGTGATGACGGCCGAAGGCCCCAGAATTGCGGGGACCATAAACCAGAACAGCGGATCCGTCAGCGCCTGGCGACGGGTCCAGTGGCGGTTCTGCATACCGGTTGATGACTGCATATCGGCAAGGCTCTGCGGGGTTCTTTCCTGCCGCAACAGCCGCACCAGAACCGGAATACCAAGTGCGGTAAGCCCGGCGGCGACGACCCACAGCCAGCGCCAATCCAGAAACGCCATGGCGGCAACAAAGATCAGCGGCAGCACAGCCTCGCCCAGGGCAAAACCCACCGATGCGATTGATAGTGCTTTGCCGCGTGTGGCGGTGAACCAGCGTGCCATGGCGACAAGCGCCAGATGTGTGCTCATGCCTTGTCCGAACAGGCGCAGCAGGAACACCACCACAGGCAGCAGCCCGATCCAGATGTTCAGCGCCATGGCCAGCGTTGCCGCGATCAATCCGATCAGAACCCACGGGCCAAGGCTGCGAACGCGGAAAATATCGGTCAGCCCGCCGGCCCAGATCATCACTGCGGCTGCCGCCATGGTGCCCAGAGAATAAATGATGCCCCAGCCGCCGTGGCTCAGACCGTAGGCCGCGCGGATTTCACCGGCAAAGACCGAGATAAAGAAGGTTTGGCCAAAGCTGGACAGAAAAGTCAGCAAGACACCGGCGCCCAGCCAGGTTGCGTTCTCGGCCAGATACCGACGCAGGCTGAATTGCGTCACGGGTTTGTGACCTGCGCCTGTCCGGTTTCAGTCAGGACAATTTCGGTTGCGCCATCGGTGTTCTTACTTTCAGGCGGCACCAGAATGTCAATCGGGTCCGACCTTTCGCCAAACGAATTGCCCACGCGCCGTGCCGAGCTCAGGATCGACAGCAACGCAGGCGAGGTTGCGGCGACAAAATGAGATGATCCCGCATCGTCGCTGAAGGCGGTCGCGTCGATTACATCAATCGGATAGTCCTTCAAAGCCGCGATCGAGCTTATGTTGCCAAGTCGTTCGCCATCGGGAAGGCCACGCAGCCTGGCCGAGATGCCAAGGATTTTATCCTTTTGCGAAACCATCACGACAAAGGGCTGTGGCGGATTTTTGATGTTGTCCATTTGCGACCGGAACACGTCGACATCCAGATCGGGTGAAATCAGAAACACACCTTCGAGATTGCGACGAGACCAGCCGGGCGAATGCAGTTCGGCCTGACGCATCATTTCCATTGTCAGCGCCCCACCCATGGAATGTGCCACCAGGATGATCCGTTTCACGCCCATGGATTTCAACTGCTGTACAGTCTGTTCCAGCCCGTCGCGGGCAAAAAGCATACTGTCCAGATCATAGGCATACCCGGCCCCGCGTGCCTGACTGGGCCAGGAATAAATCAGGATCGATCCGGGAATTTCGATATCATGCGCCAATTGCGCGGCCCGGAATGCGGTTTCCGTGTGTGTGGAATTATAGCCGTGTACAAAGATCGTGACATCTTCGGCCCCGCCCAGATGCTGTGCCATTTCCTGCGGACCGGAAAACTCGGTCACACCGGCCAGTACAAATTGTTTTTCAGGTTTTGGATCGGCGTAGGAAAATTCCAGCGTGCCGGGTGAATGGCTGGGTGGGACCGACACTGTCATTTCCAGAAACCGCAGCGCCTCGCCCCGTTCGGAATTATAGGTTCCATCGGGATTGCGCCCGCGGGTGGTGGTGGCAAACACAGTTTCGGCTGTGCCGACCTCAAGCGCCGAGGGCAACGTCACCGAAACAGACCGGTCAACACACGCGCCCGGCAGGATCGCAATCATCAGAACCAAGAAATAACGCAGCACGGCCAAAGCCCCTGTATGTGTCAGGGTCACGCATAGCGATTTCTGGTGTCAGGTCCAGACCGATTGCTGCGCCAGAGGTCTGATCTACGGCGAAAACCGGCTGATGGCGTTACAGAACGTAACGGCTCAGATCGGCCGATTTTGTCAGTTCGCCCAGATTGTCCTGAACAAACTGCGCATCCACCGTAATTTCGGTGCCCGCCTTGTCGGGCGCCGCAAAGGACAGATCCTCGAACACCCGTTCCATCACCGTATACAGCCGCCGCGCCCCGATGTTTTCGACGCTTTGATTAACGTCAGCCGCAATTCGGGCCAGCGCCGCGATGCCGTCTTCGGTAAAGCCAACGGTCACTTTTTCGGTGCCCATCAGGGCCGTGTACTGAAGGGTCAGGGCGTTGTCGGTTTCGGTCAGGATACGTACAAAATCCTCTTCGGTCAGCGCGCGCAGTTCAACGCGGATCGGCAGCCGGCCCTGAAGCTCTGGCAACAGGTCGGACGGTTTGGCGATATGGAACGCGCCGGACGCAATGAACAGAATATGGTCGGTCTTGACCGGCCCGTGTTTGGTGGACACGGTGGTACCTTCGATCAAGGGCAGCAGATCGCGTTGAACGCCTTCGCGGCTGACATCGCCGCCACGGGCATCGGACCGGGCACAGACCTTGTCGATCTCGTCCAGAAAGACAATGCCGTTCTGTTCCACGGAGTCGAGCGCCACGCGGTTGACCGTGTCATCGTCCAGCAGTTTGTCAGCCTCTTCCCCGATCAGCGCATCATAGCTTTCCGCCACCGTCATACGTTTCTTGACGGTGCGCCCGCCGAACGCTTTGCCAAAAATGTCACCCAGGTTCATCATTCCCATCTGACCGCCCGGCTGACCGGGAATGTCAAACATGGGCATCGCGCTGGATGTATCGGCCAGCTCCAGCTCGATTTCGGTATCGTCCAGATCCCCTGCCATCAGTTTCTTGCGGAACATCTCTCTTGTGGCGTCGCGTGCATCGCTTCCTGCTATGGCTTCGATTACCCGGTCTTCGGCCGCCTGATGGGCACGGGCCTTGACGTCTTCGCGCATGAATTCCCGCGTCTGCACAATTGCGGCATCCGCCAAGTCGCGCACAATCTGTTCCACGTCGCGCCCGACATAGCCAACCTCGGTAAACTTGGTCGCTTCAACCTTGATAAAGGGCGCGCGGGCCAGTTTCGCCAATCGGCGGCTGATCTCGGTTTTGCCGACACCGGTTGGGCCGATCATAAGGATGTTTTTGGGATAAACCTCATCCCGGATATCGTCGGCCAATTGCTTGCGCCGCCAGCGGTTGCGCAATGCCACAGCCACGGCGCGCTTGGCATCCTTCTGTCCGATGATAAAGCGATCCAGTTCCGAGACGATCTCGCGCGGGGTCAGGTCGGTCATATGTGTTCTATCCGTCTGTTCTGCTGCGGAACCTAATCATACGGCGCAGAAACACAAGCCGATCACAGAAAGATCACGATAACTCACGGGTGGTACACGGTTTTTCGTAGTGATGTGAATCGCCTTATGCCGATTTGTTCCTGCATATGTGGCACAGACGGGCACGCCTGCCCGCACCTACCCTATGGAGATTACAGATCATGATGACTCGTCGTTCGCTTTTCGTGAAAGCCGCCGCCACCGGCGCGGCCCTGACCCTGGCCGGTACCACCGCCACTTTGGCAGGAAGCGCGAAAAAGAAAGGTAATTTCGAGGGCCGCTCGAACCATGTCACCACCGGTTCGGTGAAGCTGGTCCAGGACGGCGATCGCTATATCGTTGAATTGGGTGAAGATTTCTCGCTGGATAACGGTCCTGACCCGCGTGTGGCATTTGGCAAGGACGGCGAATATGCACCTGACAGCAAGCTGGGCGCGTTGCTGAACCTGACAGGCAAGCAATCTTACGCCGTGCCGCCGACCATGGATGTTTCAGGATACAACGAAGTTTACATCTGGTGTGAGGTTGCCGGCGTACCTTTGGGCGTCGCGTCGCTTAAATAATATAAGACCGATGACTGTCAGGGGTCGAAAAAACCCGTCCCCTGACAAGTCGTTAGGCGACATAGGTCCTGTCTGATACACTTTCCCCAGCTGTAGGAACCGGGGGCAAAAGTCATGACCAGGATTGCCAAGATCACCTTGCTGTTTGTGGTATTCGTGGACCTGATCGGGCAAGGACTGGTTTTTCCGATCATCAACTCACTGATCATGGAAACCAAATCCGGATTTCTGCCCAACACTACACCGGAAGGCACGCGCCACTTTTACTATGGGCTTGTGATCGGTTGCTTCTTCCTGTCCTGGTTTCTGGGCGTGGTCTATGTCTCGAAAGTGTCGGATTCGATTGGACGCAAAAATGCGTTGCTGGTTTGTCTGGGCGGCGCGTTGGTGGGATATGCCCTGACAATAGCGGCACTGTTCCTCAACAGCCTTTTGTTGTTGATCATCGGGCGATCAATCACAGGCTTTACAGCGGGAAATCAGCCCATCGCGCAGGCGGCGATGATCGACGGCAGTGTCGATGCAGCCGACCGCGACCGCAACATGGGCTATATCATCACCGGCGTCAGTTTTGGTCTGGTCGGCGGTCCCATCATCGGCGCGGTTCTGTCCGATACGGCCTTGCTGGGCAGCTTTGCCACCTTGAAAACCCCGTTTTTCGGTGCTTTTGTTCTGGTGCTGATCGCCATTTTTCTGGTGCTCTTCTACTTCAAGGATACCCGCACCGAACGCGCACCGTTTGTCTTTCGCCCGCGCGATATCACCGACAGCCTGATTGCCGTGCGCGCGCATCCTCTGGTTCTGAAGATCCTGCCGGTTTATGCGTTGTTCATGATTGCCAACGTCACGTTTTACGTGTTCGTCGACAATTTCCTGACCAGCGCCTTTGGATACGGGGTGATCGGCGGCAGTGTGGCAATGGTGGTGATCGGATGTGCGCTGGCGTTTTCCAGCACATTCCTTGTCAAGCCGGCGCAGGAACGGTTCAGCAAACACCAGATCATCTTTACCTCGTTGGTGATCATGGTTGTATCCGGCTTTGCGTTTGCGTTTAGCCCAAGCGGCATTCTGAGCTATGTGCCTGTTTTCTTTTTCTATTTCTTCTTTGGCGTCTCGTACCCTACCCTCTTGGGCCTGTTTTCCTCATCCGTCAGCGAAAGCGATCAGGGCTGGGTCATGGGCGTGACGACGGCGGTGTTCTGTCTGGCTGGTGGGGTCATGTCGCTGATCGGCGGCGGATTGATGAGCGTTGATATCCGCCTGCCCTATTACATCGTGATCGTCACTGCGATACTGGGCCTGATCGGCATGCAAATGCGTTGGAAAGGCAAAGAAATCAAGGCGCTGCTAGCCTGAGATCGCCTCGACCGTAAGATTGCCGTTGGTATAGACACATATATCGGCGGCAATTGCCATCGCCGCGCGGGCCACCTGTTCGGCTGATTTGTCGCCATCCATCATCGCGCGTGCAGCGGCAAGGGCAAAGTTGCCGCCGGATCCAATGGCCGCGACATCGTGCTCGGGTTCCAGCACATCGCCCGCGCCTGTGATCACCAGCAGGTCCGCGCCATCGGTTACGATCAGCATCGCTTCGAGTTTTTGCAGATATTTGTCGGTCCGCCAGTCCTTGGCCAGTTCGACCGAGGCCCGGGCCAGCTGGCCCGGTGTGGCCTCTAGCTTGGCTTCCAGCCGTTCCAGCAGTGTAAATGCATCCGCAGTTGATCCGGCAAAGCCTGCCACCACCTCAAACCCGCCAGGTGACAAGCGGCGCACCTTGCGGGCGGTGCCTTTGATCACCGTCTGGCCCAGACTGACCTGACCATCCCCGGCAATGACGACTTGTCCGTTCTTTTTGACGCCGATGATCGTCGTGCCGTGCCATCCGGGAAAGTCGCTGTCTGCCATGATCGTCTCCGTTGTCATCGCTGTCATATATGGGCCGGGCGCGACACTGGTGCAAGCCGTTCTTAAAGCGCCCAAAAGATATGCAAAAAATGCAATTCGGGACTGTCAAACAAGCAATTGTAGAACTTGGCAATTGGTCCTACATCAGCGTCACAACCGACAACGGGTCGGCTGTTTCATTCAAAAGGACTGCGCACATGGCAACTACTGCAAATATCCATGCGCCGCTCGGAGCAGCTACCATCCTGCACGTAGTGGACGCTTTCACCCACGTCATCGACTCTGCTGTCGAGTGGAACGTTTCCCGCAAAACCCGCAAGGCCCTGTCCGAGCTGAGCGACGCACAGCTGGACGATATCGGCCTGTGCCGCGCGGATCTCAGAAACATCTGATCCTGCTGCAAGACCTACAAAGCTGAACAGCCGCCCGGATATCCGAGCGGCTTTTTCTTTAGCTGCACAGCCTGAATTTGCTGGCCTGGTCCGGCAGAAACGCTTCGACCGCTGCGGTGGCAACAACGTGATGCGTGCCAGCTGCGTCATCAATAATGTCCAGCCCGCCGGGAACGGCACGAACTTCGGCCCGTCCGCGCGGTAAATCTGCGGCGATGCGTGCGCAATCCACCTGATCGGGGTTCTGAACACCGATGGTAACGGACACACGCATGTCCCCATGATCGATTCCCAGATTTGAAAACAGGGTGATCGACGAATGATGCAACGCATCCTGCACTGCACGGCGCGCGGCCTTGGTATAGTCCTGCCCGTACAGGTCGTTGCCCGTGCCCATTTCCAGAATGATACGTTTTTCAGTCATTGGGTGGGCTCCATATCAAACGAAACGATGACGGCGGCATTTGCGATGACCGTACGGCTGGGCATATGGGGTTTGGGGATATCCAGGCCGCCCTGGGTGACGGTGATATTGGTCTGCCCGTATGGAAACACCGCGCGCAGCGCATCGATATCCACCCGCTCTGGACGCTGAACCGCGATTTCGGCGTCGACGATCATGTCGTCTTTTGAGAATCCGAACAACTCGGCAACATTAACCGAGTTATGGCGCAGCGCATCTTCGATCGCGCGCTGGGCAGCCTTGGTGTAATCCATGCGGCGCAATGACGTGCCCATGCCAAACTCTACGAGAACGCGCGTCTTAGCCATTTTATTCCCCGCTGTTGCGACAAAAAAAGACGCCCCGGTCGAGGCGTCTTTGATCACTGTTTATCACGTCGGATCAGATCGATTCTTCGATCCAGCTTTGCAGTGCGGCCTTGGGGGCGGCACCTGCGCGGTTCGAAACAACCTGACCATCCTTAAAGATGAACAAGGCGGGGATTCCGCGTACGCCCATGGCTGCGGCGGCATTGGGGTTGCTGTCCACGTCCACCTTGGCGATTTTGACCTTGTCGCCATACTCGCTGGCCAGCTCTTCAAGGGCGGGGCCAATCTGTTTGCAGGGTCCGCACCATTCGGCCCAGAAATCCACGACAACGGGCACGTCCGAGTTCTTGACCTCGGCGTCGAATGTTTCGTCAGTGACAGCTACGGTCGACATTATATGTCTCCTGAATGAGATGCGCTTGGGCAGTGAACCTAGGTGTGGCTTTGCGCAAGGTCAAGGTATCTGGGCGCGGGAGAATGCGGTCGTCACCAGATCGTGTGGCAACCACATCAGCGCGGCGGTCTGCGTCCACAGGATTGCCGTGTGCACCGTCTTGTCAGGATAGATTTGCATCATCGCCGCATGGTAGGCACCCATTTGACGCAACAGACCGTCCGGACATGCGACAGGATTGTTGGGGACTGATAAATTAGATTTGAAATCAATCACATGAACTTCTGTCTCCTTGACAATCAGCCGATCTATCACCCCGTGCATACGGCGTCCGTTCACGCGTGCTGACACCGGAACCTCGGCCAACGCGTCCGGGGCAAAGACGGATTGCAAATGATCCGCGGTCAGAACCCGTGTCGCCTCGGCCAACAGCTCTGCCCTGTCTGCCTGCTGCATATCAGGCAGAACCGCAACGCAAAGCTGCGGCCACAGTTCCCGAGCGGCGGATGGCAGATGCTCCAGCAACACATGCAGGCGCGTGCCGCGCAGCTTGGCCGCATCCTCATCCTGGCCGAAATCGCCCGGCAAAGCCTTGGCTCCGCCCAGATCTGACGGGCTGAACGTGGGTGCATCCGGCGCAAGATCCGCGGCCGGATGCTGAAACAGTGGTGGCAGATCCATCACATAATCGTCGGTCTGCCCAGATGCGACAATCGGCAGACCATCCCAATCGCCATGCGCCAACCTGTGTATCCCAGAGCCGGGCAATTCTACCGCACCGGCCTTGTCCATGGCGGCTTCGACCATCTGATACCAGCTTGTCCCGTCCTTGCCGACATCCCCCGCGGCCGCAACAATCAACCACTTTTCCGCCCGTGTTAGAGCCACATATAGCAAACGAAGCCTTTCATTTTCCTCGCGCCTGCGTGCAGTGTCGCGGGCTTGCATCATCAGCTTTGGCAAGCCGTCTGTCGGCACCTTCCATAACGGCGTGGCATCGGTGACCATGATTTCGGCGTCTCTGGGCGGTTGCCGTTTGCCCGTATCCGGCAGGATAACAATCGGGGCCTCCAGACCTTTGGCACCATGCACTGTCATCACCCGGACCATGTTTCCAACACCGGTCATCTGCCGCTTGATTTCCAGATCGTCGGTCTGCATCCAGACCAGAAACCCCGTCAGGCTGGGGATGTCGGTCCGCTCATAGGCCAGGGCCTGCGATAACAGCGCGTTGATCCCGTCTTCGGCCTCGGAGCCCAGCCGCCCAAGCAACTTGCGCCGCCCGTCATGCCGGGTCAGGATCCGTTCAATCAGATCGTAAGGGCGCAAAAAGTCGATTTGTCCGCGCAGATCGTTCAGCATGGCCAGCGTCTCGGGAAACTCGTCGGCCCGCGTGCGCAGCGCCGCCCAAAGGAATTCTTCCTGCCTGCGATGGGCCAGATCGAACAAGGCTTGTTCGCTCCACCCGAAAAGCGGAGATTTCAGAACCGTCGCCAAAGACAGGCTGTCCTCCGGGGTTGCCAGGAAGCTCAGCAAGGCGGCCAGATCCTTGACCGCCAGTTCCGCCCCGACCTTTAATCGGTCGGCCCCGGCAATTGGCAGGCCCTTTGACTTGCAGGCCCGGATGATTTCGGCAAACAGGTCAGATCGGCGTTGTACCAGGATCAGAAAATCCTGCGGTTGCACCTTGCGGCGCGCATAAGTACCGGGCGTTTCGCCGTCGTTGGGAATAGTGTGACCCTTATCAATAGCGTCTTTGATGAAATCGGCCACCTGTTCGGCCAAAAGGACCGTGTGATGTTGTGCGCCCGGGCGATCCACCGGGTCGGTCCAGTCGCAATCCGGTTCGTCTTCGACCTTTTCCACAACTGGCCACAGGTCGACCCGCCCCGGCAGTCCAGCCTTGAACGCGTGATGCAGGGCATCATCCTGAAATCCTGCCTCGGCATGGTTTTGAAACAGGATATTGACCAGCGATAGAATCGCGCTGGAGGACCGAAACGAATAATCCAGCGTCGAATTTTCCAATTTAGAGCCGGAGTCAGCAAGCCTCTGACCAAACTCAGACTGCATTCGATCAAACGCCTGAGGGTCGGCACCTTGGAACGAATAAATCGATTGCTTTTTATCTCCGACCACAAAGATCGTGCGCTCCACCCCGGACCGGGCGCCTTCGCCACTGGTGAATTCGCGCGCCAGTTTTTCCACAACATCCCATTGATCCGGGCTGGTATCCTGCGCCTCGTCCACCAGAATATGATCAATACCGCCGTCCAGCCGATACAACACCCATTCCGCAACGGCCGGGTCGTTCAGCAACCGGCGGGCGCGCAGAATCAGATCGTCAAAGTCCAACCAGCCGCGTACTTGCTTGCGCCGCTCGTATTCCGGCAGAAACGCAGCGGCAAAGCGATGCAGTGCGGCGGTTTTGCGAGCGGCCATCAGGGCCAGCCTCTGTTCCCGTGCTGCTTCGACCCGCAACATCAAAGCTTCGAGTTGCGGTATCCGGTTCGCCAATACGCCTTCACGCAGGGCTTTGGTCGGGAAACCGTTGATTTTGGCGGTGTACGGATCCTTCGCGCTTTTGCCGGTCAGCAGGACATCTTCAAGGATAGATAACTGATCCAGTCGCGGTTCGGTGAACCCGGCCAGCTTGGCCGCTGCTTTGGCGTTATTGCCGCCACTTTCCGTCAGGGCTGACAACATGGACTGAACAAGCTGGACCTCATGTCCCAGAAAAACCTGTCCAAGCAGGGCGTGCTCGGTGAAATCATCGGGCAGATCGAAACGGTGCAACAGGTCTGCCCAGTGCAGATCATGTTCGAACAGGCTTCGGTTTTGGGTGACTGCTGCCGTCAGTTTTTCAAAGCCTGTATCGGTGACATAACTGGCTATTTGTTCGATCAGGTCCGTCTGAGGTCCGTCGGCGAAATCCTCGACGATTTCGTCGCGCAACAAGGCCGCGGCACGATCCTCCATTTCGCTGAATTGTGGGCTGACACCGGCCTCCAGCGGAAACCGGCGCAGCAGTGAGGCGCAGAACGAATGTATCGTCTGAATTTTCAATCCGCCCGGTGTTTCAATCGCCCGTGCAAACAGCGTACGCGCCTGCGCCAGTTGGTCAGGGTCTATTACGCCCTCGACGCCCAGTTCGGTCAGTTGCGATCGCAACGACGTGTTGTCACGCATCGCCCATGCCCCCAACCGGTCAAACAGCCGGTTCTGCATTTCGCTGGCGGCAGCCTTGGTATAGGTCAGGCACAGGATATGCTGCGGCTGCACACCACCCAGCAGCAAGCGCGCCACCCGGTCAGTTAGAACCCGCGTTTTGCCGGACCCGGCATTGGCGGCCAGCCAGGTCGAGGCATCGGGGCGCGCGGCCTTGACCTGCCGCTCGGTGGCGTCGTCCCGGTCGATCATTTCAGATCCTCCGGCACGGTGTCGCTGGTGCGGTCCCATTCCCCGAACCTGGCCAGGTGGTCATAGTCGCCCTGATCCGCATCCTTGTGCAGCATCCGGCGCGATGAAAAGCCCTGATTCGGCTCTAAATAGGCGGAAACCAACTTTTTTAGCTCTGCCAAAACCTTGTCCGCCGGTTCTTTGATCAAGGGGGCCGGGACCTCCTTGTAACTGCCGCCCAAGCCGATAAAGATCGCCTGCGCCACTGCTGCCGGATCAATCTCTTTGATCCCGCCCTGCTCGGCAATTGCGGCTTCGATCAGAAGCTGTTTGTCGAACCGGGCCTGCTGACTTTCGGTTGGCGGCGCGCCGGTCTTGTAGTCGATGATTTGTAAAGCCCCGCGCCTGTTGCGGTCTATCCGGTCGGCACGTCCGGCAATCACAAAATCCAGAGGCGTCAGCTCCAGTTTCATCCCGGCCTCAAATGCAATTGGCGTGCCTTCCTTGCGGCGCGCTGTTTCAGCGGACAGGAAATCGGCTGCGACACGCTCCAGCCGTGCCAGCCAGAGCTTTCGCGCTGTTGGCCACGCAACGTGTTGGTTCAACAGATCATGCGCGCGGCTCAGAAAACGGTCTTGCGTCAAAAGGGCCGTGTCATGAACGCTGTCTTTGACGAAATGTTCCAGTATGTCATGTATCACGATGCCCCGCAGCAACGCGTCAGGCGCTCGTACCAGCGCATCCAGTGGTCTGAGGCGCAAAACATGTCTGGCATAGATGGCATAGGGATCGCGGATCAGCCGCTTGATTTCCGTGACGGACAGACGGCGCGGCCGCGCCGCCACCGGAGGTCGGGGCGACGGGCGGTGCGCCGGGGTCAGCGGCGGGGCCTGCTCCAGCGTGTGCGCCCAATTCAACCATTGCCGGCCCCGCGCCCGCATCCCGGACAACGCATCCCGACCACCCTGCCCGTCCAGACCCTGCAACAGATTGGTCAGCCGGTTCAGCCACCGCGACGGAACGGTTTCGGCATCGTCAGATCGTTTGGCGCGGGTCAGCCAGACTTCGGGCGCGGTAATAGCCTGCTGAAAATCATGCGCTGACAAACCGATTCTGCGTTCGGGCAACAACAGACCCGCCTTGTCGCGCATCTGACGGTTCAGCCACGGGTCGGGTGCAGCAGCCTCGGGCCAGCTGCCTTCATTCAGCCCGCCCAGAATCAAAAGATCGGCCCCGTGAACCCGCGCCTCAAGCGTGCCCCAGATCATGATGCGCGGATGGGCGGCGTCCCGGTCGCGCACCTCTTCGCCGGCCAGCAATGCCCCCAACAGGTCGGCGAAATCATGTGCGGACATCCGACCGCCATACTGCGCCTGCGCCTCCAGCTCTGTCAGCACGGCCAGTGCCGCTTTGCCGGCATTCATATCCCAAAGCGTGCCTGCCTGACCGGAACTGCCTGCGGAAATTGCCTCGGCCAGTTTGCGCAGGTGTTGCACCCATTCAACCAGGGGCCTGTCGCCTGCGATCTGTTGATCGCAGAACTGAGCCGTAACCCAGTCGACCCAGCCTTTGGATACGGTCTTGTGTGTGCCGAATGCGGTCAGACTGTCCGCGTCCGGGAATGGCGGGCCATGCCGGCGCAGATCCAGTTCCAGATCGCGCGCATGCAGCAGATGCAGTCCACGATCACCCCCGTCATGGCACAGGGGATGTTTCAAAACTGTCAACAGAGACTCGCTGTCCAGCCGATGGACGAACAGGCCGGCGACATGGCGCAGAAACCGTCCCGGAGGTGACAGTTGCAGCGGCAGGCCCGCGCTGTCATCCGGCAAGATATTCCAACGATCCAGGGCAGCACTGACCTGACGGGTCAGCATTCGATCAGGTGTGATCAGCGCGGCTGATTGACCGGTTTCGGCGGCCTGTCGCAACCGCATGGCAATGGCTAGTGCTTCGGCTCGCGGCGATTGCGCCTCGACCAGCGTCAGATCCTGTGTCGCCTTATCCAATCCTGTCAGTTTCGGCCCTTCTGACATCCATGCATCGGTGATCGGGGCGGGCCGTAATGCCAGAGAAATCAGGCGATTGCGTTGCGGCGACGGCGGTTTGTCCTGTGTCCAGGGCCGGATCTGGTCAGGCGTCAGATCCAGATCGCGCATCAGCTTGCCAAACCGGTATTGCGGGTGATCTTCCGAGATCAGGGCGTCGTCAAGCCTGTCCCAGACAGCCTTGGGCTGATCGAAATCGAATCCCGGCAGCACCAGCGCCCCCTGCGGCAGGCGCGCGACAGCCTGCATCAGCATCAGCGTCGTGCCGCGCGATCCGGTTGATCCGGCCAGAACAATCGGGTGGTCCGGCGGTCTGTGCTGCCATCGTGATATCAGGTTTTCAACCACACGTCGTTGTCGGGCCTGCGGATCAAGAGCGTGATCTGCCGCATCGATGAATTGATCCGCAATCCCGATAAAGGCCTGAGCGCGCGACCAGTGCCCGGACATATCGTTGACGTCCAGTTTGCGGATCGCGTCCGGCGACACACCTTCGCCATGCATCTCTTCGAACAGCGCCGCCAGACTGTCGGACAGGTCGAACAAAGATGCGCGCGCCGCCAGATCGGGTTGCTGGTCCAGAAGTTTGGCGATCAGCTGGGTCAGTTCCAACCGCCGTCGCAAGGGAGGAACGGCGGGCGGAATGCGCGCCAGATCGGCGCTGTCGCCCAGATCCGTGACCAAGGACAGATGTGGCAGCAGGCATGGCGGGCCCTGATCGAACAGATCGCGCACACGGCGCGCCATGCGGCGGGTATTGACCACCAGTTGCAGGCGGGCCAATGCGTCGGGCGGGCCGCTGTGCCGCTGTCGCAGGCCATCCACCAGCGCTTTGGGGAAATCCACGCCGGGCGGAACCGCAAAGACGCGCGGCAGGGCGCAGGGCTCAAACATCCTCCAGCAGCCCTTCGGCCAGCGCGATACCTTCGGGCCGCCCGACATCGCACCAGCGCCCCGGATATTCCGCCGCGAACAGGCGACCGTCATCGTGAATCCGGTTCCAGACCTTGTTCAGGGAAAAGGCTCGCTCTGAAAACCCGCTCAACCTATCCGTCTTGAGGATCTGTGCGCCGCCATAGACCAGACCCGGTCCACGGGTAATCTGGCCTGCTGCGTTAGCCGTAAAGTCCCCCGGGCCCGCGTGACCCAGCGTTCTGGCAACAGGAATGCACAGCAAAAGCGCGTCCATGCTGTGGGGATCCCAGGTTTTCTGCAACACCTGCAACGGGTTGGGCCCGGCCCAGATGGCGTCTGTGTTCAGTGTAAATACCGGCCCGTCGCCCAGCAGGGGCAGCGCGGCGCGCAACCCGCCGCCGGTGTCCAGAATGTCGGGCTCTTCCCGCGACAGCAGCACGCCTTTGGGCTTTAGATGCGCCTCAAGCTGATCAGCGCAATAGTGCAGGTTTGCGACCACGCGCTCCGGCGTCACGGCGTCCACCAGCGACAGTGCGTGATCGATCAGCGGTTGACCTGCAACCTCGATCAGCGGCTTGGGTCGGGATTTGGTCAGCGCACCCATACGTGTACCAAAACCGGCCGCAAACAGCATGACCGACTGTGGGTGCCCGGTCATCGCGCCCTCAGCCTGGCCAGGTTTTCGGGTGTAGGTTCAGGCAGGGTCTGCCGCAGCATATCAGCTACGGGAATAAGGGCAGGATGTTCCAGGTCGCGCATCAGATGGCCCCAGGCGATCGGGATCAGGTCGACGTAATGGGGTTTACCATAATCCATGGCCAGTCTGGCAAAGACGCCCAGGATACGCAGGTTTCTTTGCGCCCCAAGAATACTATACGCGGCGCGGAATTCATGATCGTCCATGCCCGAGGCCGCGATATAGCGGTTGATCATTTGCATTTCGATGCCGGCGGGAACCGCACGGCGTACATCCTGCAACAGGGACACCAGATCATAGGCCGGATGGCCCAGCATGGCACATTGAAAGTCCAAAAGACCCACCCGCCTGACACCCTGATGCTGCGGCATCCAGATCAGGTTTTCGGCGTGATAGTCGCGCAGTATCACAACCTTTGCGCCCGAGGTTTCCCGGTGCAGCACATCGGCAAACCGAATTTCAAAGCGTTTCAAGGTATCCGTGTCAACATGTCCAAGGATGCCCTGCGCGTATTTGGTAAAGGACAGAGCCGCCATTTCCGTCATCAGAGTTGGATCGTAAGACGGCAGCGACAGCGAAGCAGCCGCGTGCAGATGGATCAGAACATCGGTTGCCGCAGCATATAGCATGTGTTCTTCGGCTGCATCGCGATCCAGAACCCGAGCGTAAAGATCATCGCCGAAATCTTCCAGCAGCAAGAACCCGAATTGGCTGTCCTGAGCATAAATTTCAGGCGCGTTCAGTTCTATGGAACGCAGGTATTGCGCAATACGAACAAAGGGTTCGACATCTTCACCCTTTTCCGGAGGCGCATCCATCAAAACGGCCGTGTGGCCGGTGCTCGGGTCCGTCAAACGTTCGTACCGGCGGTTAGACGCGTCTCCGGCCAGAGGTCTACGCACGGCATCGGCCCACGGCGTGTGTGCAATCATGGCTTCGGCCAGCGCGGTTCGGTGTGTCATGCCGCGATCTCCAGTTTCTGCGACCATTTGGGATCGGACCAGGACAAGGTCAGGCGGCGGGTATCCATCAGATCCGGGTCAATTTGAAAACGCACCGTCAGCGCGGCGGGCGGCGTCAGCGGGCCCAGCTTGTCGGGCCATTCGACCAGGCAAAGCGCGCTGTCAAACGCATCGATTAGGCCAAGTTCCTCGATCTCTTCGACAGCTGTCAGACGGTAGAGGTCGCAATGCCAGATTTCCGCGTCCTGCGTGTCATAGGCTTGGACCAACGTGAATGTCGGGGACGGCACATCCTCGGGAACATCCATCAGCGACTGGATCAGGCTGCGGGCAAAGTGGGTTTTGCCGCTGCCGATCGGTCCTTGCAACAAAAGCGTGTCGCCAGCGCCCAATCCCCTGCCCAGATTTCTTGCAAAATCTGCGGTGTCCTGCGGTGAATGCAATGTGATGGAAATGGGCGTTTGCGTCATGCCGCCACAATGGCGGTGTGCCCGGGCGGCTGCAACCCGGTTCAGGCGCTGGCCTTGTATATTTCCTGCGTCTTCAGGGTCGGGATATCCGGGCCAAAGCGTATGATCGTCGCCCCGTTCTGCATGGGCGTGACGGTGCATTGTACAACCCGGCCATCGCGCATTGAGATGTTGGCGCCCCATTCGGTGCGATTGTCGCGCATTTCCACGAAATCGCGTATCTCGCCCAGAACGGGCGTTGCAGCACATTGTTCCTGCCATCTACGGGTCACAACCGTGACCGTGTCGGTCTGAAACCCGGCCTCGCCCGTGTCATCCCAAAGCCTTTGATACGCGAAATTGGTGAATGCCAGCGTGCCGTCATCCGCAAACACGGCAATGGCGTCTTGCAGTTTGTCCAGCACCGACTGCATCAGATCCATCTCTGACCGGAACCGCCGCGTCAGCGTGATCTCGGCTGTGATATCTTCGAACAGAAAGGCAATGGCGCCATCCGGATGCGGCCGCCCGCTGACCGAATAAACGGAACCGGACGGAAGCGACCATGTCTCTTGATAATCCCCATCCTCGGCGGCCTATAGCAATTCGTTCATTTGTTTGCGCCAGCTACGGTAGTTTTTTGGTTCAGGCATCATGTGCTGATCCCGCAACCTGTCGAAAAAGCCGGACAGGCTGGGCCGGCAGCTCAGAAAATCCGGGGGCAGAGTGGTCAGATCAATCAGCGCCGGATTGAACAGGGCCAGTTGCCGGTTGCGGTCGAAAATGGCCAATCCGATGGAAAGCTGTGCAAAAGTCTTTGTCATCGTCTGGACAAATTTGCGCTGGGCGGTCTCGGCCTCGACAATTGCATTGATATCGGTGGCGTAGCACAATTGCCCTTCATCGCGTTCAATCCGGGTCAGATCGAACCACAAGGTGCCGCCTGCCTGAACCTCGACCGAAACGCGGGACGTGTCGCCGAACCGGCTGTCATCCGCATTGGACGGAAACAAAGGCGCGGTCAGATCGGTGTCCTGGCCACGGATTTTTCGCGCCAGCGCAATATAGGCCGCATTGCACCACCGGACGCAGGCGGTGTGATCCAGCAACCAAACGGGATAAGGCGCCTGATCCATCGCCAGCCGAATGGGATCGTTGGCATTGTGCATTTTGGTGTCGGCAACGCTGGAAAGCTCGCGCAGGCGGACGCGGACGATTCCGTCGATCCATTCGCAGACAACCTCGCGCTCGACCGTGCAGTCAATGGCTGACACGACAATCACGCCCTGCGCCCGTACAAGATCAGGTTGTTCCGGAAAGGTTGGAAAATCCCGTTTCAGCAGGCGTCGCAGATCGCCCCAGACATGCACCTGTTCAAACCCTGCCAAAGCGATGTCGGAATGGCTGATGAGCCGGTTGCCGTCGAACAGAAATACCGCGTCAAACAACGTTGAGGTCGAGAACAGACCAAAGCTGTCATCTTGTCGCGCGCGACGCGGTACCAGCCAGTGTATTGCGAAATAACACGACACAAGGCTGATTGCTGCCAGTATAATCCAGTCGGCCATGAACCACCCTTTGCCCGAAATGACCCCGGCTGAACTATGGTGGTGATTGGTTAACGGTCTCTTAATCTACACGCTGATGCGCTGATTGCTGCCCGAAGGCACAGGCGTGTCCCCCTTTTGTGCATCAATCAGCTTGCGCGGCCAGGTGACCTTTACAATCGCGCCTGTCCGGTCGGTGTGATCCGACAGGTGCTGGTAGGGGTCTGAACCGTTGGCGAATTCAAGCTTGGCGCCGCTGCGCTCTAACAGGGTTTTGGCAATGAACAGCCCCAACCCCATCCCTTCGTATTCCGGACGGGTGCCGTGGTCGGTGTCGGCGCGGCGCCGACGGACAAACGGGTCCCCGATCCGGCCAATCATATGGGCGGGATACCCGCGCCCGTCATCCATGATGATGACGACGATCTGATCAGCGGTCCATTCGGCGTCAACCCAGACATTCGCACGAGCGAAATCGACGGCATTCTGAATCAGGTTGCGCAACCCGTGGATGATCTCGGGTTTGCGCAGGATCGAAGGTTGCTGCACATCGCCATCCCCGGCCGGGCCTTCCGAGAAATGGACCATCGTACCGCGGTCCACATGTGGTTCGGCCGCTTCGTTCACAACTGTCGACAGAGGTGCTTGCCGCAAATGCAGATCGTCCTTTCCGGCGCGTCCCATGTCGCGCAGTATGTCGCGGCACCGATCCGCCTGTTCGCGGATCAGCGCTGCATCCTCTTTCAGGTCGGGCTGATCCTCAAGCTCCTCGATCAGCTCGGAACTGGTCAGTTTGATCGTCGCCAGTGGCGTGCCCAGCTCGTGGGCCGCGGCGGCAACAACCCCGCCAAGGTCCGTCAGCTTTTGTTCTCGCGCCAACGCCATATGTGTGGCTGAAAGGGCCTCGGACATCGACTGCACCTCGGCGCTGAGACGGTGGGAATACGCGCCGATAAAGACAATTGCGATGACAATTGCTGCCCAGTTCCCGAACAGCAAAATCTCGGGTATGTCCAGAACAAGCCCGAAATCCGTACGCAGGGGCAGGTGAAATTCGGCCAGCAAGGTGGTCAGAACAAGCGCCACACCGCCAACTATCAGGGTAGATCGCGTGCTCATGACATTGGCCGAAATCGTCACCGGGCCCAGCAGCAGCAGCGCAAACGGATTGTTCAGCCCGCCTGTTAGATACAACAGTATCGCCAGTTGCAGCAGATCGAACAGAACCATCAGAAAGTTCTCGAACTCGGACAGCCGCTTGTTCTGAGGGAAAAGCAGGATCGCCGTCAGGTTGCCCATGACCGAAACGCCAATCACCAGATAGCACAGAACCAGTTCAAGCTGGAGGTGGTAATACTGCTGCGCAACGGTGATAGCGGTGAACTGACCAAAAATGGCGACCCACCGCAATAGGATCAGGGTGCGCAGGCGAATCCAGCTGCTGCGTCCCTGACCGCGCAAAAAGCTGGTATTGGAATTTGCCATCGGTTCATTATGTCCTGTTGCATAGGCTGATCATCTTGATAGGTGTCCCGGCCAGAACGATCAACAACCCCTGAGCACCGGGAAACATGCCATGACCCGCATTTATGCCGTTATTGCCACCGCTGTATTGGTTATTGGCCTTGGTGCCATGTGGCTTTTGACCCAAGGCGGAGGCGGCGATGACCGGTTTGCGCAGTGCCGGTCCAGCCAGATCGCGGGAGGCGCGGCGGCCATCGGTGGCCCGTTCGAACTGATCAATGGCAAGGGTGAGACCGTCACTGACACAGATGTGATCACCGAGCCGACGCTGGTGTATTTCGGTTATACCTTCTGTCCGGACGTTTGCCCGTTTGATGTGTCCCGCAATGCCGAGGCAGTGGATATCCTTGCCGAACGCGGACAATCAGTCACACCGCTGTTCATCTCGATCGATCCGGATCGCGACACGCCAGAGGTTGTGGACGATTACGCGTTCAACATGCATGAACGCATGATTGCACTGACGGGATCACCAGAACAGGTCAAAGCAGCCAGCCAGGCCTACAAGACCTATTATAAGGCGCATGACAAAAGCGACGAATACTATCTGGTCGATCATTCGACCTTTACTTATCTGGTCACGCCCGAGGACGGATTCCTGGAGTTTTTCAAGCGCGACGACACCGCCCAGCAAATGGCGGACAAGGTCGGTTGTTTTCTGGGACAGGCCTGACACGGACACATCGGTTTGACCTTTGGTGGCGTACTGCTATTACTCATATTCAGGCCAACGGTATGAAATAGCAGAAAGACCTTACTATGGCAGACAGCTCCCAGCTTGATATCGGCGCCGACAAATCGCTGCTGTTGGTGGATGATGATGAGCCATTCCTGAGACGCCTGGCCAAAGCCATGGAAAAGCGGGGATTCGAAGTTGAAACCGCCGGCTCCGTCGCCGCAGGGCGCGCGATCTCCACGGCGCGACCGCCAGCTTATGCGGTTGTGGACTTGCGGCTTGAGGATGGCAACGGACTGGATGTGGTCGAGGTGCTGCGTGAGAAACGCCCAGACAGCCGCGTGGTTGTTTTGACTGGCTACGGCGCAATCGCAACAGCGGTGGCCGCCGTCAAGATCGGCGCGACCGACTATTTGTCGAAACCCGCCGACGCCACGGACATCACCAACGCACTGCTGGCCAAAGGCGACGAACTGCCCCCGCCCCCCGAAAACCCCATGAGTGCCGATCGCGTGCGGTGGGAGCATATCCAGCGGGTGTACGAACTGTGCGACCGCAATGTTTCAGAAACGGCACGACGGCTGAACATGCACCGCCGCACGTTGCAGCGGATTTTGGCCAAGCGTAGTCCGCGCTAAGTATCTGTCACTGCTTCGTGATTTGCTAATCTGGCTTTTGTTTTCGAGTGTCCGCGTGGAAACGTGAACTTAAGACAGGAAACTCGCAAATGATCGGCTATGTAACCATCGGTGTCTCGGACATGGAACGCGCCAAGGCGTTTTACACCACCCTTTTTGCTGACCAGGGCGCCAAGGTCATGCTGGATGCAGGCCGTATCGCTCTGATCGGTGCTGAACCCGGGTCTCCGATGCTGGCTGTGTGCGAACCTCATGATGGCGAGGCGTGCTCTGTCGGTAACGGCAGCATGGTCGCATTTCCAGCAAGCTCCAAAGACGAAGCGAAGGCAATGTATGACAAAGCGATCAGCCTGGGCGCATCCGATGAAGGTGAGCCAGGACAGCGCATCCCGGACCAATTCTATGGCGCTTATGCCCGCGATCTGGATGGCAACAAGATGTGCTTTTACGTCTTTGGATAAGCTTACATCTGGTCCAAAAGGGCCTGATGTCGATCCGTATACGCCTGCCGTACCTCAAGCGGCGGGCGTAGTTTTATCTGCAGTCCCTCGATCACTGACGTGTCGGGACGCCCAAAGAACCTGGTCGCCTCAGCCTCGGAAAAGCCGGCGATCTGGGTGGCTTCCATCCAGGCGCTGATCTTGTCGGCCTTTTTGATCTGACGTTTCACTGTTTTCGGCACCACGGCAGGCAGGCCAAAGCGAATGTGGATTGCCGCCGCCAGACGGTCATCCAGTGCGCCATATCCCGGGCCGACGGCCGATTTCACAGGCGAGATCATGTCGCCGATCACATATTCCGGCGCGTCGTGTAACAAGGCGGCAAGCCTCCATTTCACCGGTGCATTCGGCGCGATGCGGCCAAAAAGCTCTTCGACCAACAAGGAGTGTTCGGCCACGGAATAGGCGAAATCGCCCTGTGTCTGACCGTTCCAGCGCGCCACAAAGGCCAGCCCGTGGGCGATATCCTCGATCTCGATATCCACCGGGGTTGGATCCAGCAGGTCCAGCCTGCGGCCTGACAGCATCCTTTGCCATGCGCGGGGTTGTGTTGCCATTCTGCCATGCCTTGTGAAGTTGGACACATTAATTTCTCATTTTTGTGCTAAGCTGTATCTGTCTGGATCACATGCTGCCAACAGTTTCTTGAGCGTTCGTGCTTTGAAACGGTGCGTTTCGATCCCGACATAAAAACTGAGGGGGGTGCATACTCCTCCCAGTGTGCCCCTCTCGACCCAGATTGTGTATCGAAAGGAGCAAGTTATGTTCAAACGTCTGTTTGCAATCGCCATGACATTCGGCATGGCCGCAACCGCCCCGCCCGCCTTTGCCCAGAACTGTGCGCAGCGCGATCAAATCATCACAAAATTGCAGGACAGCTATGCCGAAGAGCTGGCGTTCGGAGGGCTGCAAAAGTCACGTGGCGCGCAATCGGTTCTTGAGGTCTGGTCTTCAAAGGAAACGGGCAGTTACACCATCCTGGTGACCCATCCAAACGGCCTGAGCTGTATTGTCGCCGTTGGAACGGATTTTTTCGAAGCGATACCAAAAGTTAAGGTTGAGGGCGTGCCCAGCTGATTTCAGCGGCACAGGATCCGCCTTTTCGGTCATCCACATTGCCACCTGCCCCGAGGGATGCTAGGTGCAGCCCCAACTGTGACTGATCTGAAAAATGGAGCGCCTGATGGCCGGGGACTATATCGTCAAAGACATCGCATTGGCCGGGTTCGGCCGCAAAGAACTGGACATCGCCGAAACCGAAATGCCGGGCCTGATGGCGCTGCGCACGGAGTACGGTGCCAGCAAGCCTCTGACGGGTGCCCGGATCGTCGGATCGCTGCACATGACGATCCAGACCGGTGTTCTGATCGAAACGCTGATCGCGCTGGGCGCGGATGTGCGCTGGGCATCGTGCAACATCTTCTCAACTCAGGATCACGCGGCAGCGGCAATTGCCCAAGCGGGCATCCCGGTTTTCGCCATTAAGGGTCAGACACTGGAGGAACATTGGGATTATCTGGACAAGTCCTTCTTGTTCGACGATGGGCCGAACATGATTCTGGACGATGGTGGCGACGCAACGCTGTACATCCTGCTGGGCGCCCGCGCCGAAGCCGGTGAGGACATCATCCCGGTTCCGTCTTCCGAAGAAGAAGAGGTCATCAAGGCCCAGATCGCCAAGCGTTTGGCCGCCTCGCCCGGATGGTTCACCAAGATGCGCGACCAGATTCAGGGCGTGTCCGAGGAAACCACCACCGGCGTCAACCGCCTGTATCAACTGGTGAAAGACGGCCACCTGCCGTTTCCGGCGATCAACGTCAACGACAGCGTCACCAAGTCGAAGTTCGACAACAAATACGGCTGCAAGGAATCGCTGGTCGACGGTATCCGCCGCGCCACCGACACCATGATGGCCGGCAAGGTAGCTGTGGTTTGTGGCTATGGTGATGTTGGCAAAGGCTCGGCCGCTTCGCTGCGTGGTGCCGGTGCCCGTGTGAAGGTGACCGAAGTTGACCCGATCTGCGCGCTTCAGGCTGCGATGGACGGGTTCGAGGTCACGCTGCTGGAAGATGAAGTGGACAACGCGGATATCTTTATCACTACCACCGGCAACAAGGACGTGATCCGTATCGAGCATATGCGCGCGATGAAGGATATGGCCATCGTTGGCAACATCGGCCACTTCGACAACGAAATTCAGGTGGCCAGCCTGAAGAACCACAAATGGACCAACATCAAGGAACAGGTGGATATGATCGAGATGCCCTCGGGCAACCGCATCATTCTGCTGTCCGAAGGCCGCCTGCTGAATCTTGGTAACGCCACCGGCCACCCGTCATTTGTGATGTCGGCCTCGTTCACCAACCAGGTCCTGGCTCAGATCGAGCTGTTCACCAAAGGCGACCAGTACAACAACGACGTCTACATCCTGCCCAAACATCTGGATGAGAAGGTTGCGCGCCTACATCTGGATCGGATTGGTGTAAAGCTGACCAAGATGGACAACGAACAGGCAGCCTATATCGGCGTGAAACCCGAAGGCCCCTACAAGCCCGAGCACTACCGCTATTGATCGTGAGACAGGCGTGACACAACGTACCGGACGCCGTCGGGTTCTGTACCTGACGGCGTCTTTGCTTTTTACGCTGGTGGCTGTTGTGATCGTCGTGGGCGGTGGTGGATGGTGGCTGTTGTCACATCCTCAGACACCTGTTCCTGCCCATTGGAACCCTTTGCGTGACCTGACCATTACCGCGCCCGTGACACCCGTGACCGCAATGCAGTTGCGGCGTGCGTTGGCGGATGAGGCCCAGTGCCGGGCCGTTCTGTCCGACGCTGCGGTCGGGTTCGCATCAATGGACGATCTTGTGATTGACCCCAATTGCGGTATTGCCGGTCGGGGTCTGTTGTCCCGTCTTGTTACGGCCGAAATCAGGGATGTTGAAACACGCTGCACAACGGCCTTGCGGCTGAGCATGTGGGAACAGCACGTGGTGCAGCCCGCCGCGCGCGAGATTCTGGGCACGGACGTGATCGGGCTTGAACATGTCGGCAGTTACAATTGCCGCCGCATGCGCAGCGCACAGGGTGAAACCGGTGGATGGAGCAGCCATGCCACGGCGGATGCCATCGATATCGTGGGTCTTCGGCTGGGTGATGGGCGGAAACTCACCTTGTTGCAGGATTGGGTGGGGACGGGCCCCGAGGCCAGGTTTCTGCACCGGATCGGTCGCGAAGCCTGTGATTGGTTTCGGGTGGTATTAGGACCTGATTACAATCGGTTACACGCTGATCATTTTCATTTGCAAGGCCCCGGCTGGGGCTTTTGCCGATAAGAGGTCAAACCCGGCTTTGACTGCAATTGCAGACCGAAACTCCGGGGGGAGAAACCGCAGAATTTTTTCCTTTTGGGAACGGTGTGACGGCGGCTAGTCTGTGGCGCGACGGTATATTGTGCCGTGGGACAACAAACTAGGGAGATTGAAACATGGGTAAACGCGACGAGCTGATCGCCAAATACGCAGAAGACCTGAAGGACAAATGCGGGATGGACCCCGATATGGACCTGTTGACCAAGGTCACCATCGGATGTGGTCCGGCGATCTATGACGCCGACGCGTCGACCGTAGCGGCCACGCAAGACGGAGAACTTGAGACGGTCAAGAACAACTTTCTTGTCAAGAAACTGGGCCTGTCCGACGGACCGGAACTGATGGAGGCGATCAACAAAACGCTGGAAACCTACGGTATGTCCGAGCGCAACAAATATCGTGCCGTGGTCTATTACATGCTGACCAAACATTTCGGCAAAGAGTCTGTTTATACCTGAGTGTATTTTATCCCATGCGACGCCCGCCGTGTTTACGGCGGGCGTATTCAATTTTAAGCACTTGGTGTTTGTAACCAGGGATGCATTGCGGCTAGATTCAGATTGTGACCAGGACGGTCAGAGCCAAATTTTTCCAGTTGCGTGTGGTGAGTAGGGAGCACGCGGGGTAGGGAAGGTTCTGCATCGTCGGGACCTTCCCTTTAATCTAATCCGCCTGCGTCTGCCCCATATCGCAAATCATCCGCCATTCTGCATCACTGACCGGTTGCACGGACAGGCGCGAGTTTTTGACCAGCACCATCTCGGACAACCGCTCTTCGGTCTTGATCTGGTCCAGTGTAACCGGCACCTGGAACGGCCGCACAGCCTTTATGTCAACGCAGTCCCAGCGCGCGTCATCTGTTGTGCTGTCGGGATGGGCTTCGGCGCAGACCTCGACAATACCGACAATCTCCCTGTCTTTTTGCGAGTGATAAAAGAACCCCCGATCGCCCAGAACCATCTGGCGCATAAAGTTGCGCGCCTGGTAATTGCGCACTCCGTCCCATTCTTCGCCTTTGGCACCCTTGGCAACCTGTTGATCCCAGCTCCAGGTTGAAGGTTCCGATTTGAACAGCCAGAACGCCATCAGCCCACAACCTTTCTCCAGACGATCAGTTCGACCGACTGGAACAGGCCCGCCTGCGCATAGGGATCGTTGGCAGACCAAGTCTGTGCGGCGGCCATATCTTCGACGTCCAGAATGATCAGCGAGCCAATCATCGCATCCCCGTCCAGCAAGGGGCCCGCCTGCGCGACCACCCCGGTTTCCTCGATATACGCCAAATGCGCGGCGCGATTGTCCAGCCGGGTTTGCAGGGCGCCATCCTTGTCTTTGGCGATGAGGGCAATCAGCATGTTATTCCTCCTTCAGGGGACGGTTGAGCAGAGTTTGAATTGCGTCCGAGACACTGTATGCACCATGGCTGAGTTCTGCCACCGTTGTACTAATGGGCATATCCAACCCTTGGCTGCTGGCAATGTCGGACAGGGCGCGGGCGGTTGCGACGCCTTCGACCGTGGTTTTTGTGTCAAAGGGTTTTTTCAGACCCAAACTAAGGCCAAAGCGGTAATTTCGCGACAGTTCGGATGAGCATGTCAAAACCAGATCACCCAGTCCGGACAGGCCCATCAATGTGTCTGCGCGGGCGCCCCGCACTGCCGCAAAGCGCTGCATCTCGGCAAATCCGCGCGTCATCAACGCGGCCCGCGCACTGTCGCCCAGCCCTGCACCGATACTGGCGCCGCAGCCTATCGCGATGACATTTTTCAACGCGCCGCCCAGTTCTGCGCCAATTGTATCTGTCGTGCGGTAAAGGCGCAGGTTGGCGGTGCTAAGCCGGGTCTGCAAATCCCGACTCAGAGCTGCATCCGCGCAGGCCAGGGTCAAGGCGGTGGGCAGACCGCGTGCAATGTCATCGGCAAAACTGGGACCCGTCAGCAGGGCAGGGCGGGCATCCGGTACGGTGTCCTGAATGACCGAAACCGGCCCTTGTCCGGTCGACAATTCAATACCCTTGCAACAGGCAACAAGGGTCTTGCCGCGCAACGCATCAACATGATCGGTCAGCGCGGTGCGCAAGCGTTGCATGGGAATGGCCAAAAGCAACACATCGGCCGTCACGGCCTCTTGCAAATCCGATGTAACCTGAATGGCGTCGGGCAGGTTGACCCCGGGCAGGCGTCCGGAGTTTTCCCGATGCCTTTGCATATGCGCAGCTTGCGTGGCGTTGCGGGCCCACAATGTGACCGGCCCGTTGCCGGCCAGCGAAATGGCCAGCCCGGTGCCGAATGCACCTGATCCAAGGACCGCAACGCTCATGCCTTGGCTCCTTTCCTGCCGCTGCCCAACATGGCCGGGCGGGTCTGGTCCAGTGGCCATCGCGGCCGCGCGACCAGATCAAGACCATCGCGCGCGCCGGTGCGAAAGCGTTCCAGCCCGGCATAAGCGATCATCGCCGCATTATCCGTGCACAACGCCAGCGGCGGGGCGATGAACCGTGTGCCGGTTTGCGCGCAAACAGTCTCTAACGCAGATCGAACTGCCTTGTTTGCCGCAACGCCGCCAGCCACGGCGATGACCGGATCTGCCGGGGACTGCGCCAGATACTCAGCAATTGCCCGGCGTGTTTTCTCGGCCAGCGTGTCCACCACGGCCTGTTGAAATCCTGCGCACAGATCGGCGCGGTCCTGTCGTGTCAATCCGCCTTTGTCTGCCGAAATCTGGTCCCGAGCACGCAGCAAGGCGGTCTTGAGCCCCGAAAATGACACGTCGCAACCGGGTCGGTCCAGCAACGGTCGCGGAAATCGAAAACGCGTTGGATCGCCACGACGGGCTTCGGCCTCGACCGCGGGGCCGCCCGGCTGTTGCAGACCCAGAAGGCGAGCGGTCTTGTCAAAGGCTTCGCCGGGCGCGTCATCAATTGTACCGCCAAGGCGCGTGAATCTGTCGGGACCATGCGCGATCAGGTACTGGCAATGACCGCCCGACACCAAAAGCATCAAATAGGGAAACGAAACCGCGTCAGTCAGCCGCGGCGTCAGGGCGTGTCCGGCCAGATGATTGACGCCAATCAGGGGCAGGCCGGTTGCCGCGCTTAACCCTTTGGCGCACATGACACCGGCCATGACGCCGCCAATCAAACCTGGCCCGGCGGTGACGGCAATCGCGTCGATATCCGCCAGTGTCAGAGCCGCATCGCGCAAGGCTTGCACAACACAGACATCCAGCTTTTCCACATGAGCCCGGGCGGCAATTTCGGGAACAACGCCACCATAGGCGCTGTGCAGCTCGGTCTGTCCGAAAACAACGGATGCAAGGATGTCGGCGGGCGCATCGCCGATCTGACGCACAACCGCGGCTGCGGTGTCGTCACAGCTGCTCTCCAGCCCGAGGACGGTAAGTGTTTGCACCATTGGCCCGATCCGTTGCATCATGATTGCCATGCGGGGTATCACCCTGCGCTGACGCAAACAATCCCATGGTCCGAGGCGCCGACCGTTGTATTTGTTGATGACCCGTCCTCGCGCCGCTGCGGAAAGGTTTGTGGCGCAGCTGCCCAGCCGCACCAGGTCGCGGGTCACAGTCCTTTACTCTCCTATTCTGGAAATCCACCCTTTGTCGGCGCAGGTCGACACAACCGGTGTGCAAGGCGTGATCTTTTCATCGGCGAACGGGGTGAATGCGGCTGTATCCTTGCAGTTATCGCAGGATCTGCCCGCCTATTGCGTGGGCGCTGCAACGACAGATACGGCCAAAACGGCAGGCTGGAAGGCCAGTATGATCGGTGCAACGGCCGAAGAGCTTGTGGCCGGTCTGGTGCAATTGCGTCCTCGCAGCCCTTTGTTGCATCTGCGGGGTGAACACACCCGTGGCAACATCGCAGAGCGTTTGACCGAAATGGGCGTGACAACGCTGGAGCAGCCGATTTACCAGCAGCTTTTGCTGCCACTTACCAGTGAAGCGCAGATCGCAGCATCTGGTGCAAGGCCGGTTGTCGCGCCTATTTTTTCGCCGCGCACAGCGCGACAATTTGCCGATATCTGGTCGGGAACAGCGCCGCTGTGGCTGGCTGCCATCAGCGAAGCGACAGCTGAACCCCTTAAATCCTTGGGTTATCGGCGTCTCAGGATCGCAAAAGAACCAACACCGGTTAAAATGCGTAAAGCGGTCAAAAAACTCGTGAAGCATGCGATGCGGGTTGAGAGCGAGCCAAGCGCGGATTAACTTGGCAAAGTCTGTAGTTCTGGTGTTTTTGGAATCGATAAGGGGATTGTGACGGTGGCGGCCAAGAAAAAGACCGATCAGGAACCGAAGGAAGACCCCAAGTCGGGCGAAGTGCCCGAGCAGGGAAACGTCGATACTGAGTCGGGTGATACTGGGCCCGTTGACACGCCGGACACCGCAGACGAGCTGACTTCCGAAGCCGAAGCCGAAGCCGAAGCCGAAGCCGAAGCCGAAGCCGAAGCCGAAGCCGAAGCCGAAGCCGAAGCCGAAGCCGAAGCCGAAGCCGA
>JBCCIK010000019.1:0-41866 GCA_039028255.1 Pseudomonadota bacterium
AGCTCAGTTGGTTAGAGTACCGGCCTGTCACGCCGGGGGTCGCGGGTTCGAGCCCCGTCAACCGCGCCATCGCTGTCAGCCTTCGATCCGGGCAAACGGATCACGTACAGACCCCGTTTGCGCGGTTGTAGCTCAGTTGGTTAGAGTACCGGCCTGTCACGCCGGGGGTCGCGGGTTCGAGCCCCGTCAACCGCGCCATATCCCTTCAGATCGCTCATATTTTCGCATCCGGCGTGCGAATATGTGCGTTGATGTCAGCAAGTGGCAGCAGGGATCGGCATTAATACGGTAGTTCACACTTTGTTCTTATTTTTCTGTTGGAGACTCACGTCGGCTCGCCTATTTCTAGGACACTTGTCTTTTGGGGGCCGAGCATGGCTGAGCTGAAGAATATCGAGGTGCGCGGCGCGCGCGAACATAACCTCAAAAATGTTGATGTGGATGTTCCGCGCGACCAGTTGGTGGTGATCACCGGTCTTTCCGGCTCGGGCAAGTCTTCGCTGGCCTTCGACACGATCTACGCGGAAGGGCAGCGGCGCTATGTCGAAAGCCTGTCGGCTTATGCGCGCCAGTTCCTGGATATGATGGAAAAGCCGGATGTGGATCACATCAGCGGTCTGTCCCCGGCTATCTCGATCGAGCAGAAAACGACATCCAAGAACCCGCGTTCCACCGTGGGTACGGTCACCGAGATTTACGATTATCTGCGCTTGTTATTTGCCCGCGCCGGCACGCCTTATAGTCCGGCGACCGGTCTGCCGATCGAGGCCCAGCAAGTGCAGGATATGGTCGATCGGATCATGTCGATGGAAGAGGGCGTGCGCTGTTACCTGCTGGCCCCCATCGTACGTGACCGGAAAGGTGAATACAGAAAAGAATTTCTTGAGCTGCGCAAGCAGGGATTTCAGCGTGTCAAGGTTGACGGGGAGTTCTACGAGCTGGATGAGCCGCCGACACTGGACAAGAAATTCCGTCATGACATCGATGTTGTTGTGGATCGTCTGGTCGTACGAGAGGGGATGGAGACACGTCTGGCCGACAGTCTGCGCACGGCGCTGGATCTGGCGGACGGGATCGCCATTCTGGAAACCGCGCCGCGCGACGAAGAAGCTGAGCGTATCACGTTCAGCGAAAACTTTGCCTGTCCCGTCAGTGGGTTCACAATCCCGGAAATCGAACCGCGCCTGTTTTCATTCAATGCGCCCTTTGGCGCCTGTCCGGATTGCGACGGGTTGGGGGTTGAACTGTTCTTTGATGAACGTCTGGTTGTGCCGGATCAGTCTCTTAAACTGTATGACGGGGCGCTGGCACCCTGGCGCAAGGGAAAGTCACCGTATTTCCTGCAGACCATCGAAGCGATTGCACGCCATTACGAGTTTGACAAGAACACACCGTGGAAAGATCTGCCGGCGCAGGTTCAGCAGGTGTTTTTGCGCGGTTCAGGCGATGAGGAAATCCAGTTTCGCTATGACGAAGGCGGTCGTGTCTATCAGGTGACGCGCAGTTTTGAAGGCGTCATACCAAACATGGAGCGCCGCTATCGCGAGACAGACTCTGCCTGGATCCGGGAAGAGTTCGAGCGGTACCAGAACAATCGCCCTTGCGGCACATGTCAGGGCTATCGTCTGCGCGCAGAGGCTCTGGCCGTTAAAATCGCGGGTCTTCATGTGGGGCAGGTGGTTGAAATGTCGATCCGCGAGGCGCTGCGCTGGGTCGAGGATGTCCCGAACCATCTGAGTGCGCAGAAAAACGAAATTGCGCGGGCAATCCTGAAAGAAATTCGCGAGCGACTGGGGTTTCTGAATAATGTGGGTTTGGAATACCTGACCTTGTCACGTTCAAGTGGAACCCTGTCAGGGGGCGAAAGCCAGCGTATCCGATTGGCCAGTCAGATCGGCTCGGGTCTGACAGGGGTTTTGTATGTGCTGGACGAACCGTCGATCGGATTACACCAGCGAGACAATGATCGCCTGCTTGGCACACTCAAGAACCTGCGCGATCAGGGCAACACAGTGATCGTTGTCGAACATGACGAAGAGGCGATCCGCGAAGCCGATTATGTGTTCGATATCGGCCCGGGGGCCGGTGTACATGGCGGCCAGGTTGTCAGCAAGGGAACACCTGCGCAGATCGCGGCTGATACGGCGTCTGTCACCGGGCAATATCTGGCCGGAACCCGTGAAATTGCGGTGCCGGCCGAGCGGCGCAAGGGAAACAACAAGACGCTGACGGTTGTTGGCGCGACAGGGAACAATCTAAAAGATGTCACCGTCGATTTCCCGCTGGGCAAGTTTGTCTGCGTCACCGGAGTGTCCGGGGGCGGCAAATCCACATTGACCATCGAAACCTTGTTCAAAACCGCGTCGATGCGTCTGAACGGCGCGCGCCAGACGCCTGCACCCTGCGAAACCATCAAAGGGCTGGAACATCTGGACAAGGTGATCGACATCGACCAGCGCCCGATTGGGCGCACCCCCCGGTCGAACCCGGCCACGTATACCGGGGCTTTCACCCCGATCCGCGATTGGTTTGCGGGCCTTCCCGAAGCCAAGGCGCGCGGCTACAAGCCGGGGCGTTTCAGTTTCAACGTCAAAGGCGGGCGGTGCGAGGCCTGTCAGGGCGATGGGGTGATCAAGATCGAAATGCACTTTTTGCCTGACGTCTACGTGACTTGCGAGACCTGCAAAGGTGCGCGGTACAATCGTGAGACGCTGGAGATCAAATTCAAAGGCAAATCCATCGCGGATGTGCTTGATATGACGGTGGAAGATGCACAGGACTTTTTCAAGGCCGTGCCTTCGATCCGCGATAAGATGGACGCATTGGCGCGGGTTGGGCTGGGCTACATCAAGGTGGGCCAGCAGGCGACAACCCTGTCGGGCGGCGAAGCACAGCGGGTCAAACTGTCTAAGGAACTGAGCAAGCGTTCAACCGGTCGCACGCTGTATATTCTGGATGAACCGACCACGGGGCTGCATTTTGAAGATGTACGCAAGCTGTTGGAAGTACTGCATGAACTGGTCGATCAGGGAAATACGGTGATTGTGATCGAACATAATCTGGACGTGATAAAAACGGCGGACTGGATTATCGACATTGGTCCCGAAGGTGGTGATGGCGGCGGGCGGATCGTAGCAGAAGGTACGCCCGAGAAGGTCGCCGGAAACGCACACAGCCACACCGGGCGGTATTTGAAACCTTTGTTGAATGGTCAGGCTGTCGCGGCCGAATAGACCGGCCGTTGGGAAACGGTGGTTGTTTTTTGCGAGGCTCTGCCTCGCGCTCCGGGATATTTATGGCCAGATGAACAGGGGATCGTGCCTGTTCAGCCGCGGGTGCGTTTTTCGAACCGCGGCAACATTGCGCTGAAGTCCTGACCCAGACCACCTTCGTCTTCGACAAATGTTGCGTAAAGGGCGGTGGCGGCGCGCCCCATCGGTGTGTCGGCGTCGGCGCCCTCGGCGGCCTGCTGACTGAGGCGCAGGTCCTTGAGCATCAGTTCGGAAGCGAACCCCGGACGATAGGCATTGTCCGCGGGGCTGTCCGGGCCGATGCCCGGCGCCGGGCAATACGCGTTCATGGTCCAGCTGTATCCCGAAGATGTGCTGACCACGTCAAACATCTTTTGCCGATCAAGCCCCAGTTTGTCGGCCAGGGCAAATGCCTCGCACGTGGCGATCATGGTAACGCCCAGTATCATGTTGTTGCAGATTTTCGCTGCTTGTCCGGCGCCGGCCTCGCCACAATGCACGGATTTTTGCCCCATGATGTCGAACAGCGGCGCCGCCTTGGCAAACCCGGCATCGGATCCGCCGGCCATAAAGGTCAGCGTGCCCGCCGAGGCACCGCCGATCCCACCGGACACCGGCGCATCAACGGATAAAAGCCCGGCCTCGACGGCTTGCGCAGCCACAGCGCGCGCGCTGTCCACATCTACGGTCGAACAGTCAATCAGCACCGCGCCCGGCTGCATATTCGGAATGATCTGATCGGCCACCGCACGCAGAATGGCGCCGTTGGGCAACATGGTGATCACCGCCTCTGCACCATCGACCGCCGCCGCGGCGGATGGCGCCGGGGTGACACCGTCCACCCCAACATCGACCGTATCAAAGCCGGTGACGCTGTGCCCTGCGTTGGCCAGATTGGCCGCCATTGGCGCGCCCATGTTGCCCAGGCCGATGAACCCAATTTTCATGCTTCAAGTCTCCTCAAGTGTCAGAGCGTTTTCCGCCAGCGGTTGCAGCATAGCGGAGACCGCGACCGCAGGCACATTCATATCCGCAAACTGCCATTCCGGTGCGCGATCCTTGTCTATGATCTGGGCTCGGATACCTTCCAGGAAATCACCGTGTTCCATGGCGCGATACGTGAAGCGGTACTCCAGATCCAGTGCGCGGCGCAGGGTCAGGGCCGGGCCGCGCAAGCGATGCAGCATTTCAACGGTACAGGCCATGGACAGCGGGGCGTTGCGGCGTAGCATATCCAGCGTCCTGACCGCAAAAGCGTGATCAAGGGCGTTCAGATCGGTCAGGATATCGCCGAGCGTTTCGCCGGAAAACAGACCGTCTATCGTGTCCTGAAGCGCTTGCAAGTCTCCGGTCGGCGGAGGTGTCGCATGCGTTTCCAAAAGGTCCAGAGGCCCGCCATCCGACAGCATCTCGATCAGGTCGGGCCAGTGGGCTTCGGCAATGTATGTATCCGCGAACCCTGCAAAAATCGCGTCCGCCGGCCCCATGCGGTATCCGGTAAGACCCAGAAACTCACCCAATCGACCGGGTGCAAGTGCCAGCATCAGGCTGCCGCCGACATCCGGGACAAGCCCAATCGAGCATTCCGGCATCGAGATTTTTGAGCCGGACCCGACAATCCGGTGCGTGCCGTGACACCCGACACCCACACCGCCGCCCATGGTAAAGCCCTGCAAAAAGCTGATCACCGGTTTGGGATATTCGAAAATCAATGCGTTCAGGCGGTATTCGTCGCGCCAGAACGTCTGGCCAAATGTAAAGTTACCTTTGGTGCCGGTTTCGTATAACTCTGCAATATCGCCACCCGCGCAAAAGGCCTTGTCGCCTTTGGCGTCTATGATGACGAGGTCCACATCCTGATCCTCTCGCCAGTTGCGCAAGGCCGTGTCGATCGCCATGCACATCTGATAGGTCAATGCATTCAGGGCGTCGGGGCGTGCCAGCGTGATGCGTCCGGCGCGTCCGGTCGTTCGGATGTCGATGTCAGACATTCAGCAGTCAATCCCGTGCTAGCAGCTGGCGCGCAACGATCAGGCGCATGATTTCATTGGTGCCTTCCAGGATCTGATGAACCCGCAGGTCGCGCACCAGCTTTTCTATTCCGTAATCGGCCAGATATCCGTAGCCGCCATGCAATTGCAGGCACTGATCGACCACTTTCGATCCGGTTTCAGTGACGAATTTCTTGGCCATCGCGCAAAATGTGCTGGCGTCGGCCGTGCCCTGATCCAGTTTCCATGCGGCCTGACGCAGAAACACGCGGGCGGCCTGCAATTCGATTTCCATATCCGCCAGACGAAACTGCAAGGCCTGAAACTGGTTGATCGATTGCCCAAATGCCTTGCGTTCGGACATGTATCGCAATGTCATGTCCAGCCCGGCCTGTGCTGCCCCCAAGGAACAGGCGGCGATATTCAGGCGCCCGCCATCCAACCCCATCATGGCATATTTAAAGCCGTCGCCTTCGACCCCGACCAGATTGTCGGATGGAATCTTGCAGTCATCGAATTGAACTTGCGCCGTGGGTTGGCTTTGCCAGCCCATCTTCTTTTCCAGCGCTCCGAAACTCAGCCCCGGCGTTCCGTCTTCGACATACACCGTGGAAATCCCCTTGGGTCCGTCCTGGCCCGTGCGCACCATGCAGACATAGGCATCCGAATACCCCCCGCCCGAGATAAATGCCTTGGTGCCGTTCAGCGTATAACCTTGATTGGTGCGTTCGGCGCGGGTCTTAAGCGCCGCTGCGTCCGATCCCGAACCCGGTTCGGTCAGGCAGTAGCTGAGCACGGTGTTCAGGCTGAGAATATCGGGCATGACGCGGGATTTAAGGGCGTCATCGGCAAAACTGTCCAGCATCTTGGCGCACATGTTGTGGATCGATAGAAACGCCGCGACCGAAGGGCAGGCCATCGACAAAGCCTCGAACACCAGTGTTGCGTCCAGGCGGCTCAGACCAGAGCCTCCGCCGTGTTCAGGAACATACAGCGCGCCGAACCCAAGCGTGCCTATTTGGGGCCACAGGTGTTTGGGGATCGTGCCATCCGCCTCCCACTGATGCGCAAAGGGTGCGATGTTTTCCTGCCCAAAGTCATAGGCCATGTCGAAAATGGCTGTCTGTTCTTCGCTTGGGGCGAAATCCATGGCGTTCCTCCTGCCGACGTGGAATTGAACGGTTGTTTATTTCGCAATCGTTACAGAAATTTTTCAGAAACGGCAATTGCAACACGGCCCCGTTGGCGGCGTATTGGATTTACAGGTCGGCGTGAAATTCCTCGATCAGATGGCGTACAACAGCCTTGCCGGGGTCGTCCCCGCGGGCGCTGGCCTCTGCATGAACGCGGCGCTGCCGGGTGGATGATGTACCGGCGTCTGCGATCCGTCGCAGGCGCGCAAGCTCGGTCATGGTACCAAGGACCTCGGCATCTTCTGTCAGCATTCCCATCAATTCATCCATAAGCTCGGTCATAGGCTTGATCGAACGATCCCCGAAATCGATCAGTCCTTCGCCTACGCCGTAACGTTGCGCGCGCCAGCGGTTTTCGCCGATCAGGAACCGGTCATATTGACGCCAGCGCAGATTGCGGGCTTTCAGACGGCACAACATGCGGGTCAGGGCCTGCACCAGCGCGGCCAGCGACAGCGTGTGTTCCAGCCGGGGCTGAACATCCATGATGCGGGTTTCGAGCGTGGGAAAGCGATGCGACGGGCGCAGATCCCACCAGATTTTTGTCGTGTCCTCGATCGCCCCAAGGTCCACAAGCACGCCGGTTGTACGTTCATATTCCGCCCAGCTGCCGAACACCGGCGGCAAACCCGTGCGGGGTAGATTGTCGAATACCGTCAAACGGTACGAAGACAGACCCGTATCTTCGCCGCTCCAGTACGGAGAGGATGTGGACAGTGCCAGAAGATGAGGAAGGAAATAACACAATTGCGGCAGCAGGTCGGCGCGCAATTCGCGGTCTTCCACGCCGACATGCACGTGCATGCCGCAAATCAGCATACGTCGGGCCACCCCCCCAAGGGCATGTTGCAACGCATCATAGCGTTCCCTGCGGGTGTGATGCTGATCTTTCCAGTTTGCAAACGGGTGGCAGGAAACGGCAATTGGGGCAAGATTGTAGTCCGCCGCGCGCTCTGCCACGCAGGATCGCAGGCGTTTCAAATCCTCGCGCGCCGATTTGATGGTGGCGTGTGGTCTGGTTCCGACTTCGATCTGACATTGCAGAAACTCGGGGCTGACCTGTCCTTGAAAATCCGCCTCGCACGCAGCCATCATTTCAGCGGGGGCTTCGGCTAAGTGCAGGCTGTCCTGATCGACCAGCAGATACTCTTCTTCAATGCCCAGCGTGAATTCCTGCTGCATGCGACCCTCTCATACCCTTAGGGTCAGTGAATACGGAAAATTCCGTTTTGCCAAGCGTGTGGCGCAGCACTTCTTGCACAGGTCCACCCGGCGGCGGTAAGGAACAGACGCAATGGAATGTGGAGCCGCCCGTGAAACCCAGAAAATTCCCGCAGATCAACGCCGCCCTGGATGAGCTGGGGGTAAAGCTGGTCGACACCGCCATCGAACGGGACGAGCGGGCGCGGCTGGAGGCATTCGAACGGGCAGGGGGTCTGACCCGCCCGGCCTATGCCCTGTCGCCCGGAATGGAGGGATTCGACATTGCCCCTCTGGTGGCCGAATACGGCCAGCATCAGCAAGCCTTGCAGGCGCTCAAGGATCCTGTGCGCAATCAGACAGGATACAGGCGCGACAACGGTTATTATGACAGTCCCGATGCGGATGCGCTGTATCTGATGGTGCGCCGGTTCCGGCCGAAGCACGTGATCGAGGTGGGCTGTGGCAATTCCACCCGGATTACGCGCCAGGCGATTATGGACGGTGGGATGGACACAACAATAACGGCGATTGATCCTTATCCCAGGGCGGACATAGCAAGTGTCGTTGACCGGTTCGAACAAAAACGGCTGGAAGAGGTCGACCCGGCGCTATTTGCTCAGCTGGATGCAGGGGACATCCTGTTCATCGACTCCAGCCACGTTGTGCGCATCAGCAATGATGTCGCGCATTTGTTTTGCAGGATCATACCGGCGCTGAAACCGGGTGTTATCATCCACGTCCACGATGTTTTTTTGCCGTACGAATACCCCAAGCGGTTCTTTTACGACTGCCCGGGTTGGGGAGAGCAGTACATGCTGCATGCCCTGCTGCAATCTGATGGTTTTTCAATGCTTTGGCCCGGATACTACCTGCAACAGGCGCGCCCGGATGCGGTTGCCGCGCTGCCCTTTCTGGCCGAGGGGCGCGCCCAGAGTATCTGGGTTCAGATCAAAACTTCGTAAACGCAAAGTGATCCGTTGCGGCAATATGCCCGTAACCCTCTGCATAACAAGCTGGAGAGGAGAAGACAGCCATGTTTCGTCGCACGTTTATGGGCGCTGCCGCCGCACTCGCATTTGCAATGCCGCTCAAGGCCCAGGCTGCCGACATTGTGGACACCGCCGTGTCCGCCGGATCGTTCAACACCCTGGTTGCTGCCGTTCAGGCCGCTGGCCTGGTGGATACGCTGAAAGGCAGCGGTCCTTTTACAGTGTTTGCACCCACTGACGAAGCGTTTGCCGCATTGCCTGAAGGCACGGTAGAAACGCTGCTGCTGCCTGAAAACAAGGATCAGCTGGTCGAAATTCTGACCTATCATGTTGTTCCTGCCAAAGTGATGTCGGCTGACATCGCGGGCAAGCGCGCCAAGGTTCTGACCGTGCAGGGCGATCGCCTCAGCGTGAACGCAAGAAACGGTGTGAAAGTGAATGGCGCCGAGGTTGTTCAGGCTGATATCGAAGCCAGCAACGGCGTGATCCACGTGGTTGACGCTGTGATCCTGCCGGAATAATCCACAGCACCACTCATGATACAGGCCCCGGCGTCACTGCCGGGGCTTTGTTTTGTCAGACCAGACGAACCTGCGTTCCGATTTGCACCAGAGGGTACAGTTCCTCGACATGCTGATTGTACAGCCCGATACAGCCGGATGAACTTTGCCGACCGATTTTACGGGTGTCGTGGGTGCCGTGTACCAGATACGCGGGCCAGGCCAGATACATAGCGCGCGTGCCCAGCGGGTTGCCCGGATCGCCACCTTCCATACGCACAGGCAGTGACGGATCGCGTTCGCGCATGGACGACGTGGGCGTCCAGCTTGGGTATTCAGCCTTGCGCACCACCTCGGTATAGCCGCGCTTTGTCAGTTCCTCGCTCACCGGAACGGAACTGGGGTATAGCCTGTAGGTGCCGTCAGGCCCCCAGTAATGCACTGCGCGGCTGGTGATGTCGGCCAGCAGGCAACCGCTGCCAAGCGCGTCAAAGTGGTCCTGCCAATTCTGTTGGGAAAAGGAAGACACGTTGCGGCGAACCGGCAATTGTGTGCTGATCGCGTCTTCGGCCTGCGGGAAAGCATCCGTGCTTTGCGCACGGACCAGCGCTGGCGTGGCCAGGAAAGAAGCAGCCCCCAACAGGGCCGATCGGCGGGTCATGCGAGAGTTGGACAAAACAACCTCCAGAGTTGAACGGGCGGGCACGGTTTAATTTGCCAGCAAGGTATTGCCGCCAGCCTCTCTTTTCCAGAGCTTGCGCCTTAAATTTCTCGTGATACGCCGGGTTTTTGCAATGCAGTGGCAAAACTTCGCCCGGACGATCCGGCCCCTCCAGGGCCGGATCCGGTGTTCAAACGGCACATGGACCGTTCAGTCCATGGCTTTGAAGTTGAATTCACCGCCTTCTTTGATCCCGGATGGCCAGCGCGCGGTGACGGTTTTGGTGCGCGTGTAAAACTTGAAACTGTCCGGTCCATGCTGGTTGAGATCACCAAACATGGATTTCTTCCAGCCGCCAAAGGTGTGATAGGCCAGCGGAACCGGGATCGGGACGTTGACACCGACCATGCCGATGTTGATCCGGCTCGCGAAATCGCGCGCGGTATCGCCATCGCGGGTGAAAATCGCGGTGCCGTTGCCGTATTCATGGTCCATCGCCAGTTTCAGCGCCTCTTCATAAGATCCGGCGCGAACGGTCGACAGAACCGGGCCAAAGATCTCTTGCTTGTAGATGTCCATGTCCGGGGTGACGTGGTCAAACAGATGCGGCCCTACAAAGAATCCGTCTTCATAGCCTTGAAGGCTGAAATCACGGTTGTCGACGACCAGTTTGGCCCCTTGTTCCACGCCCGAGTTGATCAGGCCCAGAATACGCTGTTTCGCGGCACCGGTGACGACGGGCCCCATGTCCACATCGTCGCCGGCCGTATAGGGCCCGACCTTCAGCTTTTCGATGCGCGGCACCAGCTTTTCGATCAAGGCATCGGCAGTTTCCACTCCAACCGGCACAGCGACCGAAACCGCCATACAACGTTCGCCCGCAGCACCAAAGCCCGCCCCGACCAGCGCATCTGCGGCCTGATCCATGTCGGCGTCGGGCATAACGATCATGTGGTTTTTGGCCCCACCGAAACACTGGGCCCGTTTGCCATTTGCTGTGGCCCGGGAATAAATGTAGTGCGCAATAGGTGTCGAGCCGACAAAGCTGACCCCCTGAACGATATCGCTGTCCAGCAAGGTGTCGACGGCCTCTTTGTCACCATTGATCACCTGGAAAACGCCTTTGGGCAGACCAGCCTCGACAAACAGTTCAGCCAGCATCAGCGGTACCGAGGGGTCCCGCTCGGACGGTTTCAGCACAACCGCGTTGCCGCAGGCCAACGCGGGACCCACGTGCCACAGCGGCATCATGGCCGGAAAGTTGAACGGCATGATTGCGGCAACAACACCCAGCGGTTGACGCATGGAATACATGTCGATACCCGGGCCGGCGCTGTCGGTGAATTCACCTTTCAGCATCTGTGGCGCGCCGATGCAGTATTCGATCACCTCAAGACCCCGTTGCAGGTCGCCTTTGGCATCCGGGATGGTCTTGCCATGTTCGCGGCTCAGCGCTTCGGCCAACCGGTCCATGTCGCGGTTCATCAGGTGAACCATCGCCATCATCACGCGCGCCCGCTTTTGCGGGTTGGTTGCGCCCCAGGCTGGTTGTGCAATGGCGGCCTGTTCGATTGCCGCAGTGGTTTCATCTGCGCTGGCCATTGGGCATTTATATTGCACTTCGCCTGTTGCTGGGTTGAACACGTCGTCAAACCGGCCCGAGGCACCCGGCACCTGTTCGCCGTTCATGAAATGGGTCAGGTCTTGCATCGAAAGATCCTCCGTAAGATTTGAGCGCAGGATAGGCTTGCATAAATCTCATGAACAGGGGCAATACTTCAAAAGAGCTTTGCAAAAATGCAAAAGGTGGGCGATGAACCCGAACTGGGATGATATGCGGATTTTTCTGACCGTGGCACGCGAAGAAAGCCTGTCATCCGCCGGGCGCACGCTCAAGATCGATCCGGCCACGGTGGGGCGCCGGATCGCGCGGCTGGAAACAACGCTTGATGCGTTGCTGTTCACAAAATCACAGCAAGGCTATGTGCTGACGGCGGCGGGCGAACGTTTGCTGGAACATGGCTTGCAAGCCGAAGAGGCGATGCGCTCCGCCACCGGCGCTGTTGCGGGCTCCACCGATTTGCTCAGCGGTCAGATCCGGATTGGTGCGCCGGATGGCAGCGCCAATTATCTGCTGCCACAGGTCTGCGCCAAAATCAGCGATGCAAACCCGGAACTTGACATACAGATCATGGCCTTGCCCCGCATCATTAACCTGTCGCGCCGCGAAGCGGATATGGCCATAACAGTCAGCGCGCCAACGGCCGGAAAGCTGCTGGTCAAGAAAATCAGCGACTATCGTTTGCACATGGTGGCCACGCGAGAGTATCTGCAACGTCACGCGCGCATCCGGAGTGTTGACGATCTGAAAGAGCATCGTCTGATCGGATACATCCCGGACATGATCTTTGACCGCGAACTGGATTATCTGAATGATATTGGCGTTGACCGTGTCGCGCTTGCATCGAACTCGGTCTCGGTGCAGTTGCGTCAGGTCTCGTCAGGAACCGGCGTGTGTGTGGCGCATGACTTTACCCTGCCATTTCACCCCGATTTGCAGAAAATCCTGACAGATCAAGTGAGTCTGACCCGCAGCTTTTATCTGGTTCGCCATGAGGGCGATCAGAGAAACGAACGGCTGAACCGCTTTGCCGATGCATTGACCCGCGGGATTCGGGACGAGGTCGCGCGGCTGGAAGCAATGGTGGAAACTTGACAGGGTCCGACAATCCGGCAACGCTCTAGAAAAACAGTACGTTATTTCCGGAGGTTTTTTGCATGCTTGTTCAAGCCATTCTGAAATCCAAGGCCACGGATCACGTCGTGACAGTCGCGCCTTCGATGACGGTGTCCGACGCGGCGCGCATTCTGGCAGATAAGCGGATCGGGACGGTTGTTGTATCGGAAGATGACGGGCAGACCGCGGCGGGTATCCTGTCCGAGCGTGACATTGTGCGGGAATTGGCCCGCAGTGGCAGCGGTTGTCTGACAAAACCGGTCAGCGCTTATATGACGTCCGATTTGGTGACCACAACGCGGCAAGCCACCGTTCAGGAGATTTTATCGCTGATGACAGATGGGCGGTTTCGCCACATGCCCGTGGTCGAGGACGGCAAACTTGTCGGCATCGTCACACTGGGCGATGTGGTCAAGGCGCAACTGGCGGAACTGGCCATGGAAAAAGACGCGCTGGAAGGCATGATAATGGGCCATTGACGGCAAGCGGGCAAAGCTTGCCCACTTGCACCCGCAGACAAGTTGTGTTTGCTTGCGCAGAAATTTTGGTGCGCAGGAGGGCGCGATGCGGATTGCATTATACCCCGGAACATTTGACCCGATCACGCTGGGCCATATCGACATCATCCGCCGCGCCGCAGCCCTTGTGGACAAACTGGTCATCGGTGTTGCCATCAACCGTGACAAGGGGCCGTTGTTCTCACTGGAAGAACGTGTCGAGATGATCGAGGCGGAATGCACCTTGTTGACCGAACAGACCGGCACCGAGATCGTGGCGCACCCTTTTGAGAACCTTCTGATCAATTGTGCCCGGGATGTCGGAGCGCAGATCATTGTTCGCGGTCTGCGTGCGGTTGCCGATTTTGAGTATGAATTCCAAATGGTTGGAATGAACAGGGCGCTGGATGATACAATCGAAACCGTGTTTCTGATGGCCGAGGCCCGGCATCAGGCGATTGCATCGAAACTGGTCAAGGAAATTGCCCGTCTTGACGGGGACGTGTCCAAATTCGTCACGCCCCGCGTCAATGCGGCGTTGCGCAGTCGTTTAGGTTAACGCGCCCATCGCTGCGGCAGTGTCGAGCATCCGGTTCGAAAAGCCCCATTCATTGTCATACCATGACAGCACCCGCACAAGCGTGCCGTCCGTGACTTTGGTTTCGGCCAGCGACACGGTCGAGCTGTGCGCATCGTGATTGAAATCCATCGAGACAAGCGGACGGTGTTCTGCCGCTAGCACACCCGGTATCTTTGCCGCTGCTTCCACAAACAGGGCGTTGACCTCTTCTTCTGTGGTGGGCCGTGCCACTTCGGCCACCAGATCGACCACCGAGACATTTGGCGTCGGAACCCGGATCGCCTGGCCGGTCAGCTTGCCTGCCAGTTGCGGCAGAACCAGCCCGACAGCAGCGGCAGCGCCAGTGGTCGTCGGGATCATCGACAACGCGGCGGCACGCGACAGATACGGGTCCTTGCCCGCTGTGTCATGCACGGGCTGGCTGGCTGTGTAGGCATGAACGGTTGTCATGTTGCCATGCACAATGCCCAGCCCCGCATCCAGCGCCGCCGCGACAGGCGACAGGCAGTTGGTGGTGCAGGATGCGTTTGACACGACAACATCGTCGGTGGTCAACTCGCCCTCGTTCACGCCAAAAACCACGGTTTTAACACCACCGTCACCACGTGCGGGAGCTGAGATCAGCACTTTCTTTGACCCGTTCTTCAGGTGTCGTTCGGCTGCATCGCGGGTGCGGAAGACACCTGTGCATTCCAGAACAACATCCACATCGGACCAGTCCAGCGCCTCGGGGTCGTGTTCGCTGGTTAGACGGATAGGGCCGGAGCCAACGTCCAGACCAGCGTCCGTCAGCGAGACCGGGTTCGGGTATCGGCCGTGAACGCTGTCGAATTCGAACAGATGCGCATTCATATCCGGTTTTGCCAGATCATTGATCGCCACGACCTGAACATCTGTGCGACCCGATTCCATAACCGCCCGCAAAACGCCCCGACCGATCCGCCCAAAGCCGTTGATTGCCAGTTTCAGTGTCATGATACGCTCCGTTCCGATATGCTGCCGGGTCTGTTGAGATTAGTTAGCGCTAACAAATGCAGATCGGCCAAAATGTCAAGCAAAACCTCGGTCAGCGCCAGAACGCCAGCCAGTCCAGAAAGTCATACAGTTTCTTGCCAAGGAACAACAAATGCTCGGGTCCGAACAGCGCGTAATCCAGAAATATACCGCCGAGAATCAGAACACCAAGCCATATTGCGATTTGATTGGTCATTGCGGCCCCGAACGAAAATGCCCGCCCAGATAACCTGAGCGGGCAAATCGGTTCAAGCGCGGGTCACAATGTCAGTTAAGACGCCCCATGGCCACCGCCACATCGGCCATGCGTACCGAAAAGCCCCATTCATTGTCATACCAGGCCAGGACACGGACCAGACGGCTATCGACAACGCGGGTCTGATCCGGCGCAAAGATCGAGCTTTCTTCGGTGTGGTTGAAATCGGTCGACACCAGAGGCGCGGGTTCATAGCCCAGAACACGCTGCATTGGTCCTTTGGCGGCAACGCTTACGATTTCATTCACCTCGTCGACACTGACGTCGCGCGCGGCGCGAAATGTCAGATCGACGGCCGATACATTCGGAGTGGGCACGCGGATTGCCGATCCGTCCAGGCGACCTTTGAGGTTGGGCAGGACTTCACCCAGAGCTTTGGCCGCACCGGTCGAGGTCGGGATCATCGACATGGCGGCTGCCCGCGCCCGGTACAGATCGTCATGACGACGATCAAGGGTCGGCTGATCACCAGTGTAAGCATGGATTGTGGTCATGATACCGTTCTCGATCCCGATGCCTTCGTCCAGAACCTTGGCAAGCGGTGCAAGACAATTGGTGGTGCAGGACCCGTTGGACACCATGTTGTCGTTGGCGGTCAGGGTGTTGTGGTTCACACCAAAAACAATGGTCTTGTCGACATTCTTGCCGGGGGCCGACAACAGCACCTTGCGCGCCCCGCGATCCAGGTGGGTTCTGGCCTTGGTTCCGTCGTTGAACTTGCCGGTGCATTCCAGAACGACGTCGCAGCCGTCCCAGTCCAGTTCGTTCAGGTCATAGGTCGAAAACATCTCCATCGGGCCGCGGCCCAGATCCATGGTGCTGCCCTCGATCGAGACGTCGCGGGGAAAGCGGCCGTGGATGCTGTCATATTTCAGCAAATGGGCCGAGGTTTCCAGCGGTCCGGTTGCATTGACCTTGATCACTTCGATGTCATTGCGCGCGGACGCCGCGATGTGCGACAGGGTACAGCGGCCAATGCGGCCAAAACCATTGATGCCGACCTTTATGGTCATGTGACGTCTCCAAATATGCACTGTCTTGCAGGCCATATAGCCGCGAATTCGGAATCTCAAAAGGGTAAAAATGGTATATTTTTAAGGTGTTAGCGCAAACCTCACGCGATTGCGCTAACGCTTGCGCTAGCTGTGAGATCGGGTAGGGTCCGGAAACGGCAGGTGACGGGAAAGGACGCGCGATGAGTGGTCTGTTGGCCCTATTGGATGATGTTGCTGGGATTGCCAAGGTTGCAGCGGCCTCTGTTGACGATGTCATGGCAGCCGCCGGCAAGGCCGGGGCAAAGACCGCTGGCGTGATTATCGATGACGCGGCGGTGACGCCAAAATACATCCAGGGGTTTGCACCGGCGCGCGAATTGCCGATCATCTGGCGCATTGCGCGAGGCTCGGTGTTCAACAAGATCGTTCTGCTGCTGCCCGTGGCGTTGCTGCTGGCAAATTTTGCGCCTTGGCTGATCACGCCGTTGCTGATGATCGGTGGATCGTATTTGTGTTTCGAAGGGGCCGAAAAGATTTTTCATGTTCTGTTTCCGCATGGCAGCCCCGAAATTGAAAAGGACATGGCTGTTCGCGATCCGGGTCATCTGGAGGAGCAGAAGGTCAAAGGTGCGATCAAGACCGATTTCATTCTGTCCGCCGAGATCATGACCATTGCGCTGGCCGCAATTGAAGCCCCGAATCTGTGGATGCAGGCAGCAACCTTGGCCGTTGTCGGCATTGGCGTGACGTTGGCCGTCTATGGCTCGGTCGCGTTGATCGTGAAGATGGACGATGTGGGTCTGTTTCTGGCCCGCAACGCACCGACACCTGTTGGTCGAGGTCTGGGGCGCGGATTGGTCAAGGCCATGCCCGGTGTGATGAAAACGCTTTCGATTGTCGGAACCGCAGCGATGCTGTGGGTCGGAGGCTCGATTATCATCCACGGAATGGAGGTTTTGGGCTTTGGCTGGCTGGGCCATCACATTCACGACTGGGCCCACGCCATCGGGCATTCGGTGTCCGGTCAGTGGGTCGGCGCAGTGGAGTGGATGTCCAAAGCCACGATGGATGGCGTTTTTGGCCTGGCCTGGGGCCTGGTCCTGATACCGGTGGCCACGAAGCTGCTAAAAAAGCACTGAAACAGTCCCGCGGCGCGTGTTGCCACGGGACAGATTGCATCAGTACTCGTTCGGATTACCTGGCACGACAACGCCCGCGCCATCGACTTTCCCATCCTTGTACAGGGTCACTGCGGCCCCATCGATCTTGAGATCCCAGCAATTCTTGGGATCAGTGCCGTATTGAAAGCACATGCCATTGTCTGTTGCTGTCCAGACGCCGGTATAGCCGTCACCTTTGATCGTGCCGTCCGCTGCATAGTATTCGGTGAACGCACCCGACAGCATGCCGCCCTGATAGGTGTGATCGCTCATGACTTGTTGGATTTCATCTTTGGACGCAAAGGGTTCGGCGACGGCTGATGAGGCCGCGATTATCGTGGCCAAAGCCAGTGTTATACTGCGTTTCATGTCGTTTCTCCCTGTTCCCGACAGCCTTCGGCTGACCTAGCCGGAAAAGCCAGAGAAAACAGATGCACCTCAGTCACGACACTTCACCAACCTGTGATCCATTCAACAAAAAAGGCGACCACGTGGGCCGCCTTGTTTCGTGTTTCGCAGTCTTTCCGTTTACCCCAGCAATTCCTTAACCTTGGCAACGGTCGCGTCGGCAGTGATGCCGAAATGCTTGTAGAGTTCGCCCGCCGGGGCAGACGCGCCAAAGCTGGACATGCCGATGAACCCGGCCTTGGCCTCGCGACCGCGCTCGCCCAGCAGCCAGCGGTCCCAGCCGCCCGCGCGGACGGCAGCTTCGATGCCGACGCGCACCGCACCGGCGGGCAGAACGCGCTTGCGATAGGCATCGTCCTGCTCCGCGAACAACTCCATGCAGGGCATGGACACAACACGTGTGCCGATCCCTTCGGCCTCGAGCGTCGCCTTGGCGTCCATCGCCAGCGAAACCTCGGACCCGGTGGCGATCAGGATGGCCTGACGTTTGCTCTCCGCCTCGGCCAGGACATATGCGCCCTGTGCGACAAGGTTCCTGGTCTTGTGATCTGTGCGCACTGTCGGCACACCCTGACGGGTCAGCGACAGGACCGATGGGCTGTCCTTGAACGTCAGCGCCAGTTCCCATGCTTCGGCGGTTTCCACGGTATCGGCCGGGCGAAAGACATATGTGTTGGGCGTTGCGCGGCTGATCGCCAGATGTTCGACCGGCTGGTGGGTCGGGCCGTCCTCACCCAGGCCAATCGAATCGTGGGTCATAACAAAGACCGACGGGATTTTCATTAGCGCTGCCAGACGCATCGACGGGCGGGCGTAGTCGGTGAACGCCATGAACGTTCCGCCGTAAGGACGAATCCCACCATGCAGCGCCATGCCGTTCATGGCTGCGGCCATGCCGTGTTCGCGAATACCGTAGTGGATATAGCGACCCTTGCGATTTTCCGGCAGGAACACGCCCATATCGGCGGATTTGGTGTTGTTGGACCCGGTCAGGTCCGCCGAACCGCCGACAGTTTCGGTCATGATCGGGTTCACAACATTCAGAACCTTTTCAGACGAGGCGCGCGTCGCCTGCTTCGGCTGATCCTCAGACATCTGCTTTTTGAAGGCGCGGATCGCACCGGCCAGTTTTTTCGGAGCTTCAAACGCATAGGCGCGATTGAATTCGGCCTGTTTGCGTTCGGACAGTTGCGCGAACCGTTCTTGCCATGCGGCGCGTTCGGCTGTGCCGCGCGATCCGATGGCTTCCCATGCGGATTTGACACTGGCGGGAATTTCAAAGGCGTCATGTGGCCAGCCATAGCCGTCCTTGGCAGCCTTCAACTGATCCTGATCCGTCAACGCACCGTGCCCCTTGGACGTGTCCTGCGCCGCGTGACCCAGCGCGATGTGGCTTTTGCAGGCGATCATGGACGGCTTTTTCGATGATTTGGCTTTGGTGATGGCCGCGTCGATGGCCTGCGGATCATGACCGTCAATCTCGATCACCTGCCAGCCTGACGCGGCAAAGCGTTTGACCTGATCGGTACGGTCGGCGATATCAACTGTACCGTCGATGGTGATATTGTTGTTGTCCCAAAAGACGATCAATTTGCCCAATTCATGCCGGCCGGCCAGCGTGATCGCCTCTTGGCTGACGCCTTCCATCAGGCAACCGTCGCCTGCGATCACGTATGTATGGTGGTCGACAACCTTTTTGCCGTAATGCGCGCGCAGGATTTCTTCGGCCATGGCAAAACCCACGGCGTTCGAGATGCCCTGACCCAACGGACCGGTGGTGGTTTCGATACCGTTGACCAGAAAGTTTTCGGGATGACCGGCTGTTTTGGCACCCAACTGACGGAAGTTCCTGATCTCGTCCAGCGTCACGTCCGCATGACCTGTCAAATACAGCAGCGAATACACCAACATCGAACCGTGACCGGCGGACAGGATGAACCGGTCCCGATCCGGCCAGTTCGGAGCTGCCGCATCAAATTTCAGGTGTTTTTCAAACAACACGGTCGCAACATCTGCCATGCCCATCGGCATGCCGGAATGGCCGGAATTGGCCGCCGCGACGGCGTCAAGGGTCAGAGTGCGGATAGCCGCAGCCTTGTCCCAATGTTCAGGGTTTGCATTGCGCAGCGCAGTCAGATCCACGGGCGTTTTTCCTTTGGGTTACGGGCAGAATGCGCGCTCAATATCACTCACCTCTCAAAGTGCAAGCAGAACCCGGCCAGACCGTGCTCGACCAGTTGAAGACCGTGGCCCAAGCCCTTGAAACCAAACAGTGTGGGTATTTTCCGCGACATTCCGTTACACTGATCCCGGGCGTTAGGCGTATTTGATTCGGATAAACGCGCGACGATACGAACCTTGGTAAACAGGTGACAGGGGCATGAGTCAGATTGAGGAATTACAACATCGTATTTTGGCAGCGATGGACCGTATTGGAACCGGGATAGAAGCGCTGCGCTTTACCGGTTCGGATGACGGTCTGCAATCTGCCCTGAACGATGAGCGGGTTGCCAACGCGCAATTGCAGGAACGACTGAAGTCCCTGAAAGAACGGCATGAACAGGAAATCGATACTCTGCGATCCCAGGCTACACCTGACTCGAACAGCGGCGAGCTGCGCGAACAGCTGGCCGAGGCAACCGCCAACCTTGCATCGGTCGAAGCTGCACGAACCGAACTGGCCGAAGCCAAGGCGGTGCTGGACAACAGTGAGGAACTGGATGCGTTAAAGGCCGAGAACGCAGACCTGCGCGCGGCTCTGGATGCGCGCGACGACCCGGCGGATCTAAAGGCCGAGGTCGAAGAACTTCGGTCTTTGGTGGCCAAAGCCGCAGAGGTTGAGGCGGAAAACAGCCGGTTGCGGGCCGAGCTTGCAGATACGGAAAGGTTGCAGGATCTGACCGCCGAGCTGGAAATGCTGCGCGCCGAACGGTCAAGCCACGGCTCCGCCATGGCCAGGCTGGACGCCGATTTACAGCGTATGCGCAAGGCCAACGCGCAGTTGCGCGACGCGGTTGAGGAATTGCGGGCGGCGGCGGAAGAGGGCGTTCAGGACGCCGAATTGCTGAATCGCGCCACCCTGGCCGAACTGGAAGCAACTCGTGCGGCGCAAGCCACGGACGCCGCCGAAGCCCAGGCCGTGCTGGCACGGCTTGAACCATTGTTGTCGCAGGCGAAACTGGCGGAAGGTGAGGTGGAGTAATGCCCGAGGTCGTTATTTACATTGGCGGGCGCGGTTTTGAGGTTTCGTGCCAGGACGGAGAAGAAGCGTTTCTGACCTCGGCCGCCAAGATGCTGGACGACGAAGCGCAGGTTCTGTCGGACCAGATCGGGCGCATGCCTGAATCGCGCATGCTGCTGATGGCGGGGCTGATGCTGGCCGACAAAACAGCGGCCACGGATGAAAAAGTCTCGGCTCTCGAAGCAAGGCTGGCGGAAGCAGAGGCCGAATTGGCCACGCTGCGCAGTGCGCCTGCGCCGGAACCCGAGCGTGTCGAGGTTGCTGTGGTTCCGCCATCCGTCACCGACACATTGGCTGAACTGGCCGCCCGGGCCGAAGCCCTGGCCGCCGTGGTTGAGGAGAAAAAGGCGCAATGAGTATCTGGCGTGGTTTCATCTGCGCGGCGTGTGTTGCGTTTTCCGCCCCGGCCGCGCAGGCCGAGATCGACATCCTGTCGGTCACATTCACCTGCGAAAACGGAATTCCGCTGCCTGTCACCTATTTCAATGCCGCTGACGGTTCGGGGGCGGCTGCAACAATGGTGGACGGAACGCTGGTGCCCATGCGGCAGGTTCAGAGCGGTTCAGGCATACGTTACGAATCCGTTGACACCACCGGCACCTACATTCTGCGATCAAAGGGTTGGGATGCCTCGATCAGCTTTCGCGCGGCGGGCGATACGACCGCCGAGCAGGTTATTTTTCAGAACTGTTCAAGCCGTTGATCCCGGCTCAGGCATTTGCCTCGCGAATTTTGTCTGCGGCGTCTTTGTTGTAGCCAACGCCGCTGTCGTCAAACAGGGTATCCAATTCGCCTGACAAGGTCATTTCCGTGATAATGTCGCAACCACCAACGAATTCGCCTTTGACATATAGCTGCGGCACGGTCGGCCAGTCCGAGTAATCCTTGATGCCCTGACGCACGGCTTCGTCGGCCAGCACATTCACGTCGGTATAGTCGACACCCATGTAATTCAGCACACCGGCCACGCGGGACGAGAAACCACATTGCGGCATTTCTTTGGTGCCTTTCATATACAGCACCACTGTGTTGGCTTTGACGGTTTCGTCGATCTGGGTCTTTACGTCGGTCATTTCGCGTTTCCTTTGCTCTTCGGCATCATTGCTTTAGCGTGGTCTTGAGGATTTTTCGGAATATGGGTCTGCGCCGAGCTAATTGCACCGTCATGTGAATTATAGGAGGAATGCAGGAGGTGTTTTCCCTGCCCAGGTGGCGATCCTCGCCTTGTTTTGCGTCTAGCCTTTGAATGGTTCAATGCAATGAGCGCGATCATCACAATAAAGACCGCTACCGCAATTGAAATTACAATCGCATGCTCCATGTCACTCCGGCACTTTGGTTGTCAGCGCCAGCGCGTGCAGTTCTCCGGCGGGACCATCCATCTTGCCCTTCAGTGCCGCATAGACCGCGCGCTGTTGCTGCACCCGGTTCATCCCCCGAAAGCTCTCGTCCACGACCATGGCGGACATATGCACGCCATCGCTGCCGCCAACCTGAATTTCCGCTTCCGGAAAGCTCTCGCGCAGCAGCGTTTCAATCTCGTGGGCGCTCATCGGCATATAGGTTCACTCCTGAAAGTCTTTCCCAAGATGTAGAGCGATGGAACGGGGCGTGCAAGATGGCACGCGCGGGCAGAGGTGGCAAAATCTGCACCCGGTCGCGCGTGCAGGATTTCCGTACTTGGGACGAGAAGAAGCCTGTAGATCAGGCAACGGCGGCCGCAAAGCTGGTTCGGAACGTATCTTGCAGATCTGCCAACGGTGCCTCGGAGGTGCCTATTTTGACTGTGTCGCCTGTAAACCGACCGACCGAAACCAACGGCACACCGGCCTGACCGGCGGCGATCATCAGCGCTTCGGCCTGGTCGAAGTTACAGGCCACGAGATATCGGGCCTGATCCTCACCGAACAAAAATTCGGTTGCGGCGTCGTCCAGATACACTCCGACTCCGGCGGCCTCTGCCAATTCGAATGCCGCCAGAGCAAGGCCGCCGTCGCCCAGGTCGGCGCATGCCTTGATCATTTCGCGATTGGCGCGGATGAAATCGCCATTGCGCGCTTCGGCATCCAGATCGACATGCGGGGCGTCACCGTCTTCGCGGTTGAAGATCTCGGCCAGCAGGGCGGATTGACCCAAATGACCGGTGGTTTCGCCAATCACCAGCGCCACGTGGCCTTCGCGCACCTCGGTGCCGATGATGTCGTCTGAATGCGCCAGAACACCCACTGCACCAATGGTTGGTGTTGGCAGGATCGCCTGACCGTCAGTTTCATTATAAAGCGACACGTTGCCTGACACGATGGGCATGTCCAACGCAGCAACAGCCGCCCCGATACCTTTGATTGCACCTACGAATTGCCCCATGATCTCGGGCTTTTCCGGGTTGCCGAAATTCATGTTGTCCGTGGTCGCCAACGGTGTCGCGCCAACAGCGGTCAGGTTTCGGTAGGCTTCGGCCACCGCCTGTTTGCCACCCTCAACGGGATTGGCGCGCACATAGCGCGGCGTGACGTCCGAGGTGAAAGCCAAAACCTTGTCAGTGCCATGAACCCGGACCATCCCGGCGCCCAGACCCGGTGTGCGGGCGCTGTCGGCCATGACCATGGTATCATATTGCTCGTAGACCCATTGCTTGCCCGCATAGTTGGGTGAGGCGAGCAAGGCGCGCAGACCATCGATGGGATCAATCTGCGGCACGTCCGCCAGATCTTCGGCTTGTGGGGTCGGTTCCCATGGGCGATCATATTCAGGGGCCGTTGAAGACAGCTTGGACAGGACCAGATCGGCTTTGACCTCGCCATTGTGCATGATCAGAAATCGATCTTCGGCAATGGTTTCGCCGACAATGGCGAAGTCGAGATCCCACTTCTCGAACACAGCACGGGCTTCGGCTTCCAGCTCGGGTTTAAGCACCATCAGCATGCGTTCCTGAGATTCTGACAGCATCATCTCATACGCGGTCATGTTTTCTTCGCGCTGAGGCACGTTTTCAAGATCCAGACGCACACCAAGGCCACCTTTGTCGCCCATTTCAACAGCGGAACAGGTCAGGCCAGCCGCGCCCATGTCCTGGATCGAGATGACCGCGCCAGTCTGCATCAACTCCAGCGTGGCTTCCATCAAGCGTTTTTCGGTGAAAGGATCGCCGACCTGCACGGTGGGCCGTTTTTCTTCGATGGTGTCGTCGAACTCGGCCGAGGCCATGGTTGCGCCGCCCACACCGTCGCGGCCGGTCTTGGCGCCCAGATAAACAACCGGCATGCCAATGCCGGATGCGGCCGAGTAGAAAATCTTGTCGCTGTCGGCCAGACCTGCGGCAAATGCATTCACAAGGCAATTGCCATTGTATGCGGGGTGAAAGCGCACCTCGCCGCCAACGCAGGGCACACCGAAACAGTTCCCATAGCCACCTATGCCTTCGACCACCCCGTTGACCAGTTGGCGGGTTTTGGGATGATCCGGTTCACCAAAAGACAACGCGTTCATCGAGGCGATGGGCCGCGCACCCATGGTGAAAACGTCCCGCAGGATGCCGCCAACCCCCGTAGCTGCGCCTTGATAAGGTTCGATATAGGACGGGTGATTGTGGCTTTCCATTTTAAAGACCACGGCCTGACCATCGCCGATATCAACAACACCTGCGTTCTCACCTGGTCCGCAAATCACCTGAGGGCCCGATGTCGGCAGGGTCCGCAACCACTTTTTCGAGGATTTGTAAGAACAGTGCTCGTTCCACATGGCCGAGAAAATTCCCAGCTCGGTAAATGTTGGCACTCGCCCGATGATCTCGAGGATCATGTCGTACTCGTCGGGCTTCAGACCATGTGCGGCAATCAGATCCTGGGTGATGGCGGGCTCTTGCATCTTCTGTCCTTGTCCAAGGTGGCCGAGAATGCGCGCGTTTTAGGCCAAGCGTGATGCGGGGGAAAGGGACAAGTGCGCGCATCGGGCCGATAACGCCGCCCCGATTGTTGATTTCAGAGCATTTTCAAGGATCAAAGGCCCAAATCCCGGCCTTTGACCCAGAAGGCTACTTGGTTTCCTGCTGTTGCGCCTGTTGCGCCACCGCACCTGCGGCTGCTCCGACAGCTGCTTTCTGATCTTCGTTCAGGCTCTCGGCCTCGTCCAGCCCCGGGATTGCAACGCGTACCTCGCGGCGGGCAAAGTCAATGCCGTTTTCCTTGAAAGCCGCCTTGACCCGATTGAAGATTTCCTTGCGCAGGGTGAATTGCTTGCCGGGTTTGGCCATGAATTTGCCCCGGATAATCATGCCGACATCGTCAAAGTCAAACACGCCCTGAGACTTGAATGGTTGCAAAAACCCGTCTTTGTGGGTTTCGTCCTCGATCATTTCGGCGCCGATCTTCTTAAAGATCTTCTTCACCTTATTCGGATCCGTGTCGAACGGAACGGTGAATTTCAGTTTCATGATGACCCAGTCGCGGCTGTAGTTGGTCAGTTTCTGAATCTCGCCGTACGGAATGGTGTGCACCGGGCCGCGGTGGTGACGCAGCTGCATGGAACGGATCGAGATTTTTTCGACCGTCCCCGTGGTGCCGCCGACATCGACATATTCACCCACGCGGAATGCATCGTCGATCAGGAAGAAAATGCCGCCGACGATGTCCGATACCAGCTTTTGCGCACCAAAGCCGATGGCCAGACCCAGAATACCGGCACCGGCCAACAGCGGCGTGATGTCCAGCCCCAGGGCGCCCAGTGCCAGCAGCAAAAAGATGACGGTGATCGCCACCTGAGCGGTCACACGCAGCAGCGGCAGCACGGTGGCCAGACGCGATCCGCCTGTGCCTCCGCCTTCTCCGGCTTCTTCATCCGGGCTTTGACCGGCGGTCATCTCTTTTGCCAGACGGCGGTTGATCCACAGCGAGACAACCTCGTTCAGGATATAACCCACGGCAATGATGATGAAGAACTGAATCAGCTTGCTGCCCGAGTCAGCGTCGCCGCCGGCGATTTCTTGAAGATCAAGATCCCAGGCATTGGCAATCATCAGGATAACCAGAATGCCCGCCAGAACCCGTCCGATACGGATATAGCTGCGTTTGCTGGACTTATAGGCACGTTCGGCAACCGCCCCTTCGCCCTGCATCGGCGGTTGCAGATGGCGCACGAGACCCCGGATCAGCGTGTCGAGCGCGGGCGCAATCAACAGCCAGAACATTGTGGTGAAATGGGCCCCCTGAACAAGCAGGGCAAGCGAAGAGGGGTCGCGCTGTGCCACAAGGAATTCGACCAGCAACCAGGTCGCTGCGGACACCGCGATGGCGAAATAGGGATAATAATGCGCCACCTCTTCGTCGAATTTTGTGTGGTCGGGGTCTGTGCCCAGCATCATCTGCGACAGACCTTCCCGCGCTTTCCATGCGATCACACCGATATAGATGTGGATGCCTGCGTTCAGCCAAAAGCCGATGCGCGTGTCATCCCCGGTGATACCATTCAACCTGTTGAAGTGCAGCAGGAACAGTGTAAAGCCGATCAGGATCAGCAGTCCGATCAGGTTGCGGTGCAGATATTTGGCCCAGTGATCGTCGATATTGACCAGACGGAAATGTGGTTTTTTAGGAGCCAGCACAAACCGTGAGGCCGCCGCGCCCAGACGTGGTATCCAGATCAGATAGAAAACAAATGGCGCCGCATAGGTGATCTGTTCGGGTGTCAGCAGACCACGCCCCACGGCGCGGATAACGACATAGAAAACAACCAAGCCTGCGATTTCGTGGCAAAACCGGACAAACAGGTATCTGACCGCCCCCCATAGATCGTTTTCATCTGCATGATCGGCTGTGCTGTGCCATTTGCGGGTCAGCAACCCGAACAGTTTTTCGGCAATGAAGCCCACAACCAGAACACTGGCCACCAGACCCATCAGCAGAAGCGCGCCGTTTGACGTGAACGTGGCAACGAAGTTTTTGAATGCCGTGGCCTGCGCGCTGAAGAGATTGGGCACGGTTGTGATGACATGCGTCCACGAGGAGACCATCTCGGTCCAGACTTCGTTGATTTCGGTAATCGGGTCTTCGCGATCTTCTGCCTCGGCCGCGTTTTGCGCGGCGACGGCGTCCAGACGTTCAAGCAGTATGGACCGCACCTGATCGTCCGACATTCGGGCAATCAGATCGTCGACCTGTTCAGGGGTCAGATCGTCAGGGATGGTGACTGTGGCCGGGGCTTCGGATGTACCGGTGACAACCTGCGCATGCAGGGGGCCGGACAGCAGCGCCACAGCAAGCAGCGCCATCAGCAGACGAAATGGGTGGAACATTGATCTTGTCCTCGATCACGAAAAATTTGATTGTTTTTTCGGGATCATAGGCACGAGTTTGATTTTTGCCCAGAGGTTTCGCCAGCTAGGGTCCTGTCATCACACCGGATTTCCAAAAAAAAGGCCGAGCACTAAGCTCGGCCGTAGTCCAACAGGGAGGTATGAAGATGATGAGCGTTTCAGCATCACCGCCTTCATGTGCTCATTTAGGTGTCGCTTTTTAAACGTTCAAGGCAAATAATCCTGATCGCTTCACATTCCTGCTATGCGCTTTGTGCATGGCTATAATTTACCCATCAACTTCAATTGCTTGCGTTGGGAAATGATCTCGTCCTGAACGAAATCGCGAAAGGCGGCGACACGCTTGGAATGCCGCAGCTCTTCAGGGTAGGCCAAATATACCGGGACATCTGCGCTTTCGATATCCGACAGAACCGGAACAAGATTGGGAAAGTCCTGCGTGACATAGTTGGGCAGCACGCCAATACCCAGATTGTGCAACACGCCCTGTAGCACGCCAAAGTAATTGTTCACGGTGAGCAGGGATCTTGGATTATGCGTCATAAGATGGCGCACCATACCCGCGCTGGCGCCGACCTGCGGTGCTGCCGGTGTCTGGCAGATCAGCCTGTGATGCATGATATCTTCCAGCGATTTTAACGGGCCACCAGTGCTTTCTATGTAATCTTGCGTTGCATATAACAGCATCTGAACAGTCATCAGCCGTTTGCGCACCAGATCGGCCTGGCTGGGCTCTTTCATGCGGATGGCAACATCGGCCTCGCGCATGGGCAGATCCAGCACGCGTTCTTCCAGCATCAGATCAATGTTCAGATCGGGGTATTGGTCATACAGTTTAGTCAGGCGAGGGGCCAGCCAAAGGGTGCCAAAGCCAAATGTCGTCGTGACCCGCAGAACACCGAACACCTCTTCTTCGCTGTCCCGGATCCGCGCGGCTGCGGTGTCCAGGCGTTTGGACATGGCGCTGGTCGCGTCAAACAGCAATTCACCCTGTTCGGTCAGGATCAAACCGCGCGCGTGCCGGTGAAATAAGGTCGCATTGAGTGATTCTTCCAACGCCCGGATCTGACGGCTAACGGCGGATTGTGATAGATTCAGCTTGTCTCCGGCGTGGGTCAGGCTGCCTGCGTCAGCCACGGCGTGAAATATTCTAAGCTTGTCCCAATCCATCGCAGCAACTTTTGTTATCCTCAAGACTGCCTATATGAAATAGGTAACAACTTCTACAAACAAACGATGAAATCGTTACGTTTCAGGGGATAAAACCTATACAGGTCATAAGTTGTGACCTAAAATGCGTGAATATGAAGCACACTGATCTGACGATGGGAGACGTCTGATGAGTCAGCCACGAATAACGCTGAATGACCGCTTTGATCTGTCCAAAAGTCCCGTGCTTCTGAACGGGACCCAGGCGCTGGTCCGCCTGATGCTGATGCAAAAGGCACGCGACCGGCAGGCAGGGCTGAATACCGCAGGACTGGTCACCGGATATCGCGGGTCGCCCCTGGGCGCGGTTGATCAGCAAATGATGCGCGCACAAAAGCAGCTTGTGGAAAATGACGTCACCTTTCAATTCGGGTTGAACGAAGATCTGGCCGCCACAGCCTTGTGGGGCAGCCAGCAGGCGGGTCTGCGAGGGGACGGCCGGTACGACGGTGTGTTTGGCTTGTGGTACGGCAAAGGCCCCGGTGTGGATCGGTCGGGCGATGTCATGCGCCATGCGAACATGGCCGGCACGGCGCTGCATGGCGGTGTGCTGGTGGCCATGGGGGACGATCACACCGGCGAAAGCTCGACCGTGTTGCATCAGTCGGAATGGGCTCTGGTCGATATGTATATGCCGGTGGTCAGCCCGGCCGGCGTGCAGGAAATTCTGGATTATGGGCTGTATGGCTACGCGCTCAGCCGGTTTGCAGGTGTCTGGGTGGGCCTGAAAACGATGAAGGACACGATCGAGGTCACCTCGGTCGTGGATGGCAGGCCGGATCGTGTGCGTCTGGTGATGCCTGAATTCGACATGCCCCAAGGCGGGCTGAACATCCGTCTTGGCGATACCCCGCATTTGCAAGAGGCGCGGATCATTGACCAGAAACGCTTTGCGGCCGAAATGTTTTCACGCGCCAACAAGCTCGACAAGCGGGTCTGGGGTAAACCCGGCGCCAAAATAGGTTTTGTGGCGGCGGGCAAGAACTGGCTTGATCTGACCCATGCGCTGTCATTGCTGAACATCGATGCGGACGAGGCCGAGCGTCTGGGCCTGACCACATACAAGATCGGGCAGACCTTTCCGCTGGACATGGCGGGTTTTCATGACTGGGCCGAAGGTCTGGATTTGATCGTCATCGTCGAAGAAAAACGCAAACTGATCGAAGTACAGGTCAAAGAGGCTATTTTTGACGACCGCCGGGGTCGCCGGGTCTATGGCTGGTACAAGGGCGGCGCGGGCGCTTTGCACCGCGAAGAATTGTTCCCGACGCGCGGCGCGCTGGATCCGATCATGATCGCCGAAAAGCTGGGCGAGATTTTGATCGAAGAAGCCCGCGACACTGACGGCATTCGCGCCGGGCTGTCCAAATTGTCCGAAGCACGCCGGGCCGACAATGCGCAGGAAATCGCAACACGCCTGCCGTATTTCTGCTCGGGCTGTCCGCATAACAGCTCGACCAAGCTGCCCGAAGGCAGCCGGGCATATGCCGGAATTGGCTGTCACTACATGGTGCAGTGGATGGACCGCGAAACCACCGGGTTCACTCAGATGGGCGGTGAAGGGGCGAACTGGATTGGCGAGGCCCCGTTTTCGACCACCTCGCACGTGTTCCAGAATCTAGGCGACGGCACATACAACCATTCGGGCGTACAGGCGATCCGGGCGGCTTTGTCCGCCGGAACAAACATTACCTTTAAAATTTTGTTCAATGATGCGGTTGCCATGACCGGCGGGCAGGGCAACGAAGGTGATCTGACGGCTGAACGGATCGTGGCCGAGGTCACGGCGATGGGCGTCAAACATGTGGCGCTGGTGTATGATGAAAAAGAAGACGTCAACTTTGCGGCGCTGCCGCAGGGGGTTGAAACCTTTCGCCGGGCGGATCTGATCCCTGTGCAGGAAAGGTTCCGCGATATCGAAGGCGTTTCGGTCATTGTCTACGTCCAGACCTGTGCAGCCGAAAAGCGGCGTCGCCGCAAGCGTGGCGCCTTTCCGGACCCCGACAAGCGCGTGTTCATCAACACTGACATATGTGAAGGCTGCGGCGATTGCGGTGTTCAGTCGAACTGTGTGTCGATTGTACCCAAGGAAACCGAACTGGGCCGCAAACGCGCGATTGATCAGTCAAGCTGCAACAAGGATTTCTCTTGCGTGAATGGGTTTTGCCCGTCCTTTGTCACTCTCAAAGGTGCAAAAATCAGGAAAGAGGCGACCCGGACACTGGATTTACCTGACCTGCCGATGCCCGTCCTGCCTCAGATCAAGGGGACCCATAACGTTGTTATCACTGGCGTTGGCGGTACCGGCGTCGTGACGCTGGGTGCCATTCTGGCACAGGCGGCGCAGATCGACGGCAAGGGTGCGGGCATGATGGAAATGGCGGGTCTGGCCCAGAAAGGCGGAGCCGTCCACATTCATTGCCGTCTGGCGAACACGCCCGAGGACATCAGCGCCATTCGGGTGGCAACCGGCGAGGCACACGCGCTGATCGGCGGGGATCTGGTGGTCTCTGCCGGGGCCAAGACGCTGGGTTTGACCCGAACCGGCCGAACCGGCGCTGTGGTCAACAACCATGAAACAGTGACCGGAGACTTCACCCGAGATACCGAGTTTCGCATTCCCGGCGATCAGTTGGAACTGGCCTTGCAGGCGCGTTTGAAAGATGCGGTCACCCTGCTTGACGCAACCGAGTTGGCAAAGGCGGTCATGGGGGATTCGATCTATTCGAACATGATGATTTTCGGCGCTGCGTGGCAACGCGGTTTCCTGCCCGTCAGTCATGACGCCGTGGTGCAGGCGATCGAACTGAACGGCACCGCCACAGAGCGCAACAAACGCGCCTTTGATATCGGACGCTGGGCTGTATTGTACCCGGCCGAGATGCAGGAGATCGTGTCGCCTTCGGTCACAGAATTGCCGAAGACACTGGGCCAGATGATCGATTTCCGGGCGCAGCACCTGACGGCGTATCAGGGCGCCGGTCTGGCGCAGCGCTATCGCCAGCTGGTGGACAGTGTTGAACATGACTCTGTGCGTGAAGCCGTGGCAAAAGGTTATCATAAGGTATTGTCTTATAAGGATGAATACGAAGTTGCGCGGCTGTTGCTGAGCAGTCGCGACAAGGCCGCGGCGGAATTCGATGGCGATTTCACCATGACGTACCATCTGGCACCGCCGATCTTTGGTGGCACGGGCGGCAACGGCAGACCCCGCAAACGCGCCTTTGGCGAATGGCTGACGACACCGCTGAAATTGCTGGCCAGAATGAAGGCGCTGCGGGGAACGCCTCTGGATGTGTTCGGCTATTCGGCCGAGCGGCGGATGGAGCGCGCGTTGATCCGACAATACGAAACAGACATGCAAGAGGTACTGCCACTGCTTTCGCGGGACACCCTGGACGCCATTGTGGCCCTTGCACAATTGCCGCTGGACATTCGCGGTTTTGGTCCCGTTTTGCTGGAAAACGAGGCCAAAGCCGCAAAACGCCGCGAAGAATTGCTGGCCAGTATCCGCAGCGGCGGCCCCGAACTGTGCGCTGCCGCGGAATAAGGCGTCACAAACCTGTCACCATCGCTAGGCAAAATCGTCCCTTAACGTATAATGCAGGCGAACAAACCGGAGACCCCAATGCCCTCGCGCCGTCATGCCGTTCGTGACATTTCCTATGCTCATTCTGCCGAAACCAAGAGCGGTCGAATGGTCATAAAGCTGATGGAAAATACAACAGGCCGGATGCGCCTGATCAGACGCGCGGACGGGTATGAAGAAGACGTCGCCAAAGGTCGCGATTTCTGGGCGGTGATGGTCGAACGCTATGGCCTGACCCTGGATATTGTTGGCGGATCGCTGTCGAATATTCCGCAAGATGGTCCGCTGATCCTGATTGCCAATCATCCGTACGGAATTCTGGATGGGTTGATGATGGGGCACATTCTGTCGGAAACGCGTGGCGATTTCCGCATTCTTGCCCATCGGGTGTTCCGCAAGGCCGAAGAGTTGAACCGCATTGTCCTGCCGATCTCATTCGATGAGACGAAAGAGGCGATGAAACTGAACCTTGAAACCCGCAAAACCGCGCTGAACTATCTGGGTGAGGGTGGCGCAATCGGTATTTTTCCGGGTGGAACGGTCAGCACCGCGGTCAACCCGTTTGCCTATCCAATGGATCCCGGCTGGCGCGGCTTTACGGCACGAATGGTGGCCAAATCAAACGCGACCGTGGTGCCGGTTTTCTTTGACGGTCACACCTCGCGTCTGTTCCAGATCGCCAGTCATTTGCACAGCACCCTGCGCATGGGATTGCTGATCAAAGAGTTCAAGAAACGTGTTGATACTCCGGTAAAAGTCGCCATCGGCGAACCCATCGGGCGTGATGTTCTGGACCCATTGGGCAAGGATACGCGCAAGATGATGGATTTCCTGCGCAAAGCCACGTATGAGCTGTCTCCACAGCCGCTGAAGTCCTACGACTACGGCTATGAATTTGAGGAACGGCATCGCGCCTGAAGGGCAAATGGCAGTAGGTATTTTTGATTCCGGTTTGGGCGGTCTGACCGTCCTGGACGCCGCGCAGCGCCAGCTGCCGGATGTGGATTTCCTGTATTATGCGGACAGCGCGCATGCGCCTTACGGGGTACGTGATGCTCAGGATATCTATGAGCTGACCCGCAACGCGGTGCACGATCTGTGGGCGCGCGGATGTAACCTTGTGATTCTGGCCTGCAATACCGCCAGCGCCGCTGCGTTGCGCCGGATGCAGGAACACGGCGTTCCCGACGGCAAAAGGGTGCTGGGCGTCTTTGTGCCCTTGATTGAGGCGCTGACCGAAAGGCAATGGGGCGACAACTCGCCTCCGCGCGAGGTCGAGGTAAAGCACGTGGCGCTGTTCGCCACGCCGGCCACCGTGTCCAGCCGGGCGTTTCAGCGTGAGCTGGCCTTCCGGGCCATTGGTGTCGATGTCGAGGCGCAGTCCTGCGGTGGCGTGGTTGATGCCATCGAAGACGGCGATCTGATCCTGGCCGAAGCGCTGGTCCGCAGCCATGTAGACGCGCTAAAGCGGAAAATGCCCGAACCTCAGGCTGCCATCCTGGGATGCACACATTATCCGCTGATGGCAGAGACGTTCCAAAAGGCGTTGGGCCCGGACGTTCAGGTGTTCAGTCAGGGCGATTTGGTTGCGGCAAGCCTTGCCGACTATCTGCGGCGGCATCCAAACATGCTGGGTGACAGCGCGGGTGGCTTTTTGACAACCGGCAAGCCTAGCTTTGTCAGCGATCGTGCAACGCAATTCCTGCGACGACAAATCTCGTTCGAGGCGGCCTGACAACAGGTCAAGATCGCCACTTTTCGCATTTTCAAATTCCAGGACCGTCGCAACGGCGGTCATGATATAAGACACTGACACAGAAAAGGTCTGACATGGCCCATAAAATCGCAATTCTTGGCGCATCTGGATACACCGGCGCCGAACTGGTTCGGTTGATTGCCGAGCATCCAAACATGGATATCGTGGCGCTGGCCGCCGAACGCAAGGCGGGCCTGTCGATGGCTCAGGTCTTTCCGCATTTGCGCCATATGCGCCTGCCGGATTTGTGCAAAATCTCCGAGATCGATTTTTCGCGGATTGATCTGTGCTTTTGCGCGCTTCCTCACAAGACCAGTCAGGATGTCATCCGGGATTTGCCCAAGGATCTTAAGATTGTCGATTTGTCGGCAGATTTCCGGTTGCAGGACCCGGATGCCTACGAGCATTGGTACGGAAACCCCCACAGCGCACTGCAACAACAGGATGAGGCCGTTTATGGCCTGACCGAGTTTTACCGGGACGAAATCCGCGCTGCGCGTCTGGTCGCAGGCACCGGGTGCAATGCGGCAACGGGTCAATATGCGCTGCGGCCCCTGATCACGGCAGGCGTCATCGATCTGGACGATATTGTGCTGGATCTGAAATGCGCGGTTTCGGGTGCGGGGCGGGCGCTCAAGGAAAATCTGCTGCATGCGGAGCTGAGCGAAGGCAGCAACGCTTATGCGGTTGGCGGTGCTCACAGGCATCTGGGCGAATTCGATCAGGAATTCTCAAAGCTTGCAGGACGGACGGTGCATATCCAGTTCACGCCGCATCTGATCCCGGCAAATCGCGGTATTCTGGCGACCACCTATGTAAAAGGCGATCCGCAAAGCATCTATGAGACACTGGCCAAAGCCTATCGGGACGAGCCATTCATACAGATGCTGCCGATGGGCGAAGCACCGTCGACCCACCACGTGCGCGGTTCAAATTTCTGCCACATCGGTGTGGTTGCCGACCGGATCGAACGCCGCGCCATCGTGATCGCCACATTGGATAATCTGACAAAAGGTAGCAGCGGTCAGGCCTTGCAGAATGCGAACCTGATGTTAGGTGAGGACGAGACCCAAGGCCTGATGATGGCACCTTTATTTCCGTGAGGACGGCATGAAAACACTCAAGAAACGTCGTCGAATTCAGGTCATCGTGGTGGCGTTGGTTGCCCTGACCGTGTCGACGGCGTTGATTGGGTACGCAATGCGCGACGGCATCAACTTTTTCCGCTCACCCAGTCAGGTCATCGCAGAACCACCCGCGCCGACCGAAGTGTTCAGAATTGGCGGCCTGGTCGAAGAAGGATCGATCCTGCGTGGACAAGGTGAAACCGTTCGTTTTGTGGTGACCGATGGTGGCGAAAGCGTGCCGGTGGCCTTTACCGGTGTGCTCCCGGACCTGTTTTCGGAAAATCAGGGCATGGTTGGCACCGGACGCTACGTGAATGGCGTGTTTGAAGCCACTGAAATTCTTGCCAAACATGATGAAACCTATATGCCGAAAGAGGTCGTGGACGCCTTGAAGGAACAAGGTGTCTACAAGGAACCGGGCGAAGGTTGAGCCCGGCGGCGGCGGTGCGCGTGTGAGGTTGGGGAAGTCTTGATGCGACCCCGAGTGTTGCGCGGACCTGCCGGGCAACGTGCTGTGACATCGTATGATCTTAGCTTTCTTGACTGACCGTTTGTCGACCAATTGATAAGGGGGCGACATGCAGACGGTTCGGGAAATCGCCGCAGATATTGTGGCACGCGAAGGTGGGTTTGTGGATGATCCGGATGATCCGGGCGGTGCAACGAAGTACGGGGTGACAATTCATACTCTGCGCCGGTTGGGTCTGGATTTGACCGATGACGGGCGGGTCGACGCCGCTGATGTCCGCGCGCTGAACCACCATCAGGCGATCGACATTTTTGTTCGGCACTATTTTGAAAAGCCACGCATCGACACTTTGCCTGCCGCGCTGCACGCCACTGTATTCGACATGCATGTCAATGCGGGCATACAGGCGGTGAAAATCCTGCAAAGACTGTTGTGCGATATGGGTTATCAGGTTGTCGAGGATGGGGTGATCGGCCCAGAGACCGCAGATGCCTGTGCCAAGGCCGCACGTCCCGACGTCGTTCAACTGCGCGATGCGTACGGGGTGGCCCGGCGCAACTATTATTTTCGGCTGGCCGACAGGCGGCGCGCGTCTCGCAAATACGCCCGCACCCGTGCTGGAGGCAAAGGCGGCTGGATCAGACGCGCCGAAGAGTTTTTGTCGCCCGGCTATCATCTGAGCGACGCCGATTTTCAAAAGAGGGTTGCAGCATGGGCTTGATATCCGGGGTGATCGCAGCTTTGTTTGGCGGCCGGAATGTTATCCGGGAAACCGCTGAGATATTTCAAGAAAACGCCGAAGCCGGCGCCGCGCGTGCAAGCGTGGCGCAGACGCAGGCACTGGCGCAGTTCGGTGCCGAATTTCAACGATCATCCAAAGGCGTCTTTGATCGATTCATGGATGCCTTGAACCGCCTGCCACGTCCGGCGCTGGCGCTGGGGACTTTGGGTTTATTTGTGGCTGCCATGGTTGATCCGGTGTGGTTTGCTGCCCGCATGCAGGGTATTGCGCTGGTGCCGGAACCCTTGTGGTGGTTGCTGGGCGTTGTCGTCTCGTTCTATTTCGGCGCACGTCATCAGGCCAAGGCGCAGGATCTGCAACGTGATATCTCGGCAACCATGCTCAGAACCCCGGCGGTGCTGGCAAATCTGGACGCGTTGCGGCGGTTGCGCGCCGACAGTCCGGGCGCTGCGGATACCGGCCCGGATGCAAGACTGGCGCTGGAGGTTGGCGATACCGATGCCAATCCTGCGCTGGACGACTGGCGCCGTCGCAACCGGGTCTGAACCGCGACACTATGTGCGCCTGAAAAAAGCGAAAGTTATTGGCGCTTTTGCGGGCTCGGGCGTATATGGTTGGGCATGATTACCGAACTCGGCCACTTTGCCCTTATCCTAGCCTTTTTTGTCGCCATGGTTCAAAGTGTGGTCCCCCTGATCGGGGCGGCGAAACGCTGGCCGGGATGGATGGCATTCTCGGAACCTGCCGCGATCTCGCAGTTTCTGCTGACAGCGTTCTCTTTTGCCGCGCTCATGTGGGCGTTCATCACGTCCGATTTTTCGCTGCGGATCGTGGTGGAAAACAGTCATTCGGCGAAACCGATGATCTACAAGATCAGCGGCACATGGGGCAATCACGAAGGATCAATGCTGCTGTGGGTGCTGATCGTGACTTTGTTCGGCGCCATGGCCGCGATCTTTGGCGGCGGGTTGCCACCCACGCTGAAAGCACGGGTGCTTGCTGTTCAATCCGCGGTTGGTGTGGCGTTTTTCGCCTTTATTCTGTTCACGTCGAATCCGTTTGACCGACTTGCGGTTGCGCCGTTCGATGGACGCGATCTGAACCCGTTGTTGCAAGACCCCGGTTTGGCCTTTCATCCGCCATTCCTGTATTTGGGTTACGTCGGGCTGAGCATGGCGTTCAGCTTTGCCGTGGCCGCCCTGATCGAGGGGCGGGTAGACGCCGCCTGGGGCCGGTGGGTAAGACCATGGACGTTGGCCGCCTGGGTGTTTTTGACCATCGGCATCGCTTTGGGGTCATGGTGGGCCTATTACGAACTTGGCTGGGGCGGGTTCTGGTTCTGGGATCCGGTAGAAAATGCCTCGTTCATGCCGTGGTTGCTGGCGGCGGCGCTGGTGCATTCGGCCATTGTTGTTGAAAAGCGTGAGGCGCTGAAAAGCTGGACCATCCTGCTGGCGATCATTGCATTTGGGTTTTCGCTGATCGGAACGTTCATTGTTCGCTCGGGTTTGCTGACCTCTGTGCATGCATTTGCCAACGATCCCGAACGCGGTGTGTTCATCCTGTTGATTCTCGTGATTTTCATCGGCGGGGCGCTGACCTTGTTTGCCGCGCGCGCTCAAGCGATGGAGGCGAAGGGTGTGTTTGGCATGGTCAGCCGTGAAAGCGCATTGCTGGTCAACAACGTGTTGCTGGCGGTGAGCTGCTTTGTGGTCTTTGTGGGCACAATGTGGCCGATGGTGGCCGAGATGATGTTTGATCGCAAACTGTCTGTCGGACCTCCGTTTTTCAACGCCGCCTTCACACCGTTCATGGTGCTGCTGGGTCTGGTCCTGCCAGTCGGGGCGATGCTGCCCTGGAAACGCGGCAAGCTGGGCAAGGCAGCCTGGTCCTTGCGGTATGCCTTTGTGCTGGCCGTTGCGCTGGGTGTTTTGGTCTGGACCATGCAGACCGGTCGCAGCGCGCTGGGTCCGATCGGGTTGTTTCTGGGCGCATGGATCACCTTTGGCGCGATGCTGGATTTGTGGAGCCGCACCGGGCGCACCGGCTCTGTTAGGCGGTTGTTGCGTCTGCCGGGTGCGGACTGGGGCAAGGCCGTGGCGCATACCGGCTTGGGTGTGACTATGTTTGCCATTGCGGGTCTGACCGCGTGGGAGGTCGAGGATATCCGCGTGGCGCAGCCGGGTCAGCCGTTTGAGGTTGGGCAGTTCACTCTGACCTTGCAGGATGTGCGGCGCCTGCAGGGGCCGAATTATTATTCGACGACGGCCGATATCGAGGTCAAAACACAAGGTCGCGTCCTGACAACGCTGCATCCTGAAAAACGCAACTATCCCGTGGCGCAGATGCCGACCACCGAGGCGGCAATCGACTATCGGGTCCTGCGGGACCTGTATGTGGTCATCGGGGATCAACAGGCTGATGGGGGCTGGGTGGTGCGCACCTACATCAAGCCCTTCGCCAACTGGATCTGGGGCGGCTGCATTCTGATGGCGCTGGGGGGTGTGCTCAGCCTGTGTGATCGCAGGTTCCGCGTGGCTGCTGGTGCACGCAAATCGCCTGCTGGCGGGGTCCCTGCGGAATGAAACGTCTGGCCTTGATCCTGACGCTGATCGCCGCGCCTCTGTTGGCAGTGCAACCTGACGAGGTGCTTGACGATCCGGCGCTGGAACAGCGGGCCCGCGATCTCAGCACCGGATTGCGTTGTCTGGTGTGTCGCAATGAAAGCATCGACGAAAGTAACGCCGATCTTGCCCGCGATCTGCGGTTGCTTGTGCGCGAACGACTGGTCGCCGGAGACACGGACGCAGAAGCGATTGCCTTCATCGTCGATCGCTATGGCGAATATGTTCTGTTAAGGCCGAAAGTGACCGGGTCGAACATCCTGTTATGGCTTGCGGGTCCGGCAATGCTGCTGATTGCGGCGGCTGTCGGGTGGACATTTGTGCGCAACCGGTCCAAAGCCCATGACAGTGCTGCTGCGGATACGCTGACGGATGACGAAAAAAAGCGGCTGCAGGACATTCTCAAGGACTGACGTGGTGTTCTGCTTTTGCTTGTCGCCTGTTTCGGTCAGGGTCTTGTGAATCACGGCGCGAGGGAGGCCTTTGGTGGACTACGAAACGATCCTATTGGACATGGCTGACGGGCTGGCGGTGCTGACCCTGAACCGCCCCGACAAGATGAATGCACTGACCACTCAGCTGCGGGCGGAAATCACACATGCAATGGCACATGCCGCCGGTCAGGCCCGGTGCATCGTGTTGACCGGAGCTGGGTCCGCCTTTTGTTCGGGGCAGGATCTGGGGGATGCATCCAGTACCGGCAAGATCGACCTCGAACGGTCGTTGCGGGACGAATATGAACCGATGCTTGAGGCCATCTACACCTGTCCTGTGCCCACAATCGCGGCGGTCAATGGTCCGGCGGCCGGGGCAGGGGCCAATCTGGCTCTGTGTGCAGACGTGGTGATCGCCACCGAAAGCGCCTATTTCCTACAGGCGTTTTCGCGGATTGGCCTGCTGCCGGATGCGGGTGGTACATGGTTCATGCCGCGCCAGATGGGGTTGGCCAAGGCAATGGGGGCGGCGCTGTTCGCTGACCGGATCAGTGCCCGGCAGGCGGATGACTGGGGCCTGATATGGGAAGCGGTCCCGGATGACAGCTTTGATGATCATTGGCGTCAGCGCGCTGCGCATCTGGCGCAGGGACCAACCGGGGCTTACGGAGCGATCAAACAGGCGCTGCGCGGCACCTATGAAAACTCACTGAGCAAACAGCTGGAGACCGAGGCGCATTTGCAGGGCGAGCGCGGCCGGTCGCGGGATTTTGCAGAAGGAATCGTGGCGTTTATGGAAAAACGCCCGCCAAAGTTCGAAGGGCGCTGATCGCGTTCAGGCCCGGCGCCGGCGCCGGGTGCGTCTTTCCGGGGCGGCGTCGCCCTCGGTGCCGTCGGACGCGGAGGTGAAAGGCCCTAACGCTTCGGTAATCTGGTCCAGTGTTGGATGATTGGCCCGAGGCGTGGAGTCGAGCGCGGCGCGCATCTTTTCCAGATGCGCCGGCATTGTTCCGCAGCATCCCCCGATGATCGTGGCCCCGGAATCGCGCGCCATGATGGCATATTGCGCCATCAGGTCCGGCGTGCCGTCATAGTGAATATGGCCGTCGACGTATTTCGGTATTCCGGCATTGCCCTTTGAGATCAAAGGACGCTGGGTGCCTTGGGCGACAAACCCCAGAACGGTGCGCAGGATATCCGACGCGCCGGTGCCGCAATTGGCGCCAAAGGCAACCGGCGGATGGGGCAGGGTTTCGATCAGTTGCGCCAGATCAGCCGATGTCACGCCCATCATGGTACGCCCGGCTGTATCAAAGCTCATGGTGCCGCACCACGGCATGTCCGCCATTGCAAACGCTTCGGCCGCTGCGCGGAACTCTTCGGGAGCGCTGATTGTCTCAAGCCACAGGACATCCGCACCGCCTGCTTTCAACGCCTCTGCCTGTTCGTGAAACATTTCGACCGCGTCCGCATGCGTCAGGCTGCCGACCGGTTCCATGATCTCTCCCGTTGGACCAACCGATCCGGCCACAATGACGGGGCGACCAGCCGTATCGGCCACATCGCGGCCCAGCTCGGCACCGATACGATTTAATTCGCCAACCCGGTTTTGCGCTTCGTGCAGCTTTAGCCGCGCCGCTGTGCCGCCAAATGTGTTCGTCAGAAACAGATCGCTGCCTGCGTCGACCGATCCTTTGTACAGCGCCCGGATTTTTGCCGGCTCATCGACATTCCAAAGCTCGGGCGCATCGCCCGATTGCAGGCCCATATTGAACAGGTTTGTCCCCGTCGCCCCGTCTGCCAGAATGGTGTCAGCGGTTTCCAGAAACGTACTTAGCGCGTTGGTCATTGGGTGGTCCAGAACTGGCGCGAGGCGCCGTTAAAACAAGAGACGCCCCGTGTCTCACGACCGGGGCGTCAAATCAAATTCATAAAACTCATGAAGATCATGAGGTTTGGCGCAAGGTGCTAGCCGAGCTCGCCCATCACCTGGGCCTTAGCATGTGGCAGCAGTTCCGCCATTTTGCTGCGAATTTCGTCCGCCGAGGACAAGCTGCCCAGATCACCGGACACTTTGCGCACGACATCCTCGTGCCCGGCCTCTTCGAAATCGGCGATCACGACGGTTTTGGCATAGTCTTCTGCATCCGTGCCGGTTTTGCCCAGTTTCTCGGCCGCCCAAAGACCCAAAAGCTTGTTACAGCGGGCCTGCGCCTTGAATTGCATTTCTTCGTCATGGGCGAATTTTGCCTCAAAGGTGTTCTCGCGCTCGTCAAACGTGGTCATTGGTTTGGGACCTCATGTATGAAAATTCTGTTGCTGCTGATATGATCATACCCTGCGTCGGGTGCAAGGTATTTGCGCTGTATCAAGTCGGATGGGGTCGGCGAACTTGCGGCAAAGATGGGCTTGGACTATGAGGACGCCAACCGCGGGGACTCATTCCCCCTGTTTTGCCTGGAAAGGTCGCTTATGGCGCGTCGCAAGAAAATCTACGAAGGTAAGGCCAAAATTCTGTACGAAGGCCCCGAACCGGGAACGATTGTCCAGTACTTCAAGGATGATGCCACGGCCTTCAATGCCGAAAAAAAAGACGTGATTGACGGCAAGGGTGTGCTGAACAACCGCCTAAGCGAATTCTTCATGGATGGTCTGAACCAGATTGGCGTTCCGACCCATTTCATCCGGCGCCTCAACATGCGCGAGCAACTGGTCCGCAATTGCGAGATTGTTCCGCTGGAAGTGATCGTGCGCAACTATGCCGCCGGAACGCTGAGCAAACGGCTGGGCATTGCCGAGGGCACGCAGCTGCCGCGCCCGATCATTGAATATTGCTATAAGGACGATGATCTGGGCGATCCGCTGGTGTCCGAAGAACATATCGCCGCCTTTGGCTGGGCCAGCCAGCAGGACATGGACGATATCCTGAGCCT
>JBCCIK010000020.1:0-40421 GCA_039028255.1 Pseudomonadota bacterium
GAGCTATTTGATTTTCAGCCTGGCATGAAAAAATACTGGGATGAATCAGTCGAGCTGGGGAGAAGTTTTGTAGGCCCCAGTTATTGGGGTAAGGCAAGCCCTGCCAAAGGTAATCAAGGCGATGCGGGCGTTTGAAGATCGGTTTCTGACGATTGGTCTGCCTTAAAAGGTGATTGGCGGCCCACCGTTCTACGAAAGGATGGAGATACGCGATGCCCAGGCCTATTTCCGGCTGGTGGTCAGCCCAGAGGATGATTTGGCATTTGAGCGGATTGTGAACACCCCCAAGCGGGGTCTTGGCGACAAGGCGCAGCAGACGATTCAGATGGTGGCGCGCCAGAACGGAGTGTCGCTGGTCGAAGGGGCACGGATTGCGGTTGATAACGGGTTGATCAAAGGCAAGGGCGGCAAGGCTCTGCGCGAGTTGATTGACGGGTTGGCGCGATGGAATGCGATGACACGGGGCCCTCGGATCGAGGTCGATGATGACACGGTGATCGACGATGGTGTTTCATCGATCCGCTATGGTGCGCCCGAACATACGCATATCGAACTGGCGCAGATCGTGCTGGACGAATCCGGCTACACGGCTCACTGGCAGAACGAAAAAACGCCCGAGGCGCCGGGCCGGTTGGAAAACCTCAAGGAACTGGTCAATCAGCTGGATAATTTCGAGAACCTGCAAGGGTTCTTGGAACATGTCAGCCTTGTCATGGACAATGAACAGGACGGCGACGGTGCCAAGGTTTCGATCATGACCCTGCACGCGGCCAAGGGGCTGGAGTTTCCGGCTGTGTTCCTGCCGGGGTGGGAGGACGGTCTGTTCCCGTCGCAGCGATCAATGGACGAGTCAGGGCTCAAGGGGCTGGAGGAAGAACGCCGACTGGCCTATGTCGGCATCACCCGCGCCGAAGAGGTCTGTACGATTTCCTTCGCTGCCAACCGTCGCGTGTTCGGGCAATGGCAGAATGCAATGCCGTCGCGCTTTATCGACGAATTGCCTGAGGATGATGTGGAGGTGCTGACGCCCCCGGGGCTTTACGGAGGTCGTCCGGTCAGCGCCAGTATCGAAACCCGCGCGGCCGAGGCAAATGTCTATAACTCTCCGGGCTGGAAAAGGATGCAGGCACGGCAGGGCCAGTATGGCATGTCGCAACCCAGCGAGACCCGCAACACGGTCATCGATGCGACCGCCATGGCAAGCTTTACTCTGGGTGAACGGGTCTTTCACCAGAAATTCGGATACGGTGGGGTTGTCGGCATCGAAGGTGACAAGGTCGAGGTCGATTTTGACAAGGCCGGAAGCAAGAAAGTTGTCGCGCGCTTCCTGTCTGCCAAAGATGACGTGCCGTTTTAACCATGCGGAATGTGCCTGACGGCACATGCTCGATTTTTCGAACAGGCGTCCGGACAAGGTCGCGGCGCTTTGTCTTTTCCCGGCAAAATAAAAACGGCGGTTTCCCAAGGGAGGAGAGGGTCACCGCCGTTCTTTTCAACACCAGAGCAGGGAGGAGGAGAGCCCGGGTGTATCTGAACCCGGGTTCTAGCCCGGTATGAGGAGAACGCGGCGACGTCAGGGAGGAGGAAGACGTCGCCGCGCGCTTTCAACACCGAGAAGGGAGGAGGAGATCCCGGTGTATCTGCATCCGGCGTCCAAGGCCGGTATAAGGTGCGACAGCATCAGGGAGGAGGAGAGATGCTGCCGCTGATTACAGGCCCTAAAGGGAGGAGGAAGGGCCTGATCCCGTGTATGTCTGACGCGCTCAGCGCGCCGTGAAATCTTCGGCCGCCTGCCGGGCAAGACCGGGGATCATCGCCCGGCTCAGGCCCAGATCGGCCAGTTCGCGATTGGACAGCGCCGACAGTTCCCTGACTGTCTGGCGGTACAGGCGATACCGCGCGATACGTGTCTTTGTTGCGTCGATCAGGGTTCCCAGACCGCCGATTGCTGCGCCTTTGTGCGCGGATGTGTTGGTTGCTACTGCCATTTTCGTAACCCGATTATTATTGTTCTTGCTGACCGGTGTCAGCGCTTGCTTGACACTGAAAATAGGCAAATGCTGCAATTGCACAATAGGTCATGTTGTCAATGCTGCTATGCAGCAAATGCATGGATATCATGGAGTTGGCGGATCATTGTCGCAATCGCCATAAAATATTGGGGTTTACCATGCCATGACCGGCATCAGAGTCCGGCGTCTCGGATGTTAGCGCAATCGGGATGCCCGAACTTTGTGCGTGTTTTGTTAAAGTTTACGCGGTTTCAGTGTCATTTATTTCAGCGTCGATCACAAAAACGCTGTAGTTGGCGTTGTGAAGGGAAATCATGGGCCGCGCCTGGGTCGCCTGAATTCTCGCAATTTCTGTAGCCGATTTCTGCAACCGATGGGCATTTGATTCGAGTGAATTTGTGGAATTTTATCAGGTTTTCAGCTCGGGTGTCGAAAAAGGTCAATTTTTTCGGGAAATCATGGGACAAAATCTGTGAAGCATTATTATGCTATATTTAGTATGATATCCGCTTAATTTGACCATATTCGGTATTACATGGATGGATAGTGATCTGATTTGCATGCATGTCCATTTTGAAATCTAGAATTTCTGAAAGAATTTTGTTGATTTCCATAAATTCCCATGCCATCCCTAATGCATCCGATGAGGACGAGGCAGTAGGGGCACCAAACGACCCCAAACCAAAATCAAACAGGTTTCATACAGGCATCTCGCTTTCATCACTCAACAGATCCGGCGCGCGGGCGAGCAGACATCCCCCCAGGTGGCGCGTGCAGCTGGACATCCCGCAAAGCGGGTCAATGCGGCGGGTTGATCAGTGGCAGCAGATCAACCCGCCGTTTTTCATCGGGGGGGCGTGAAATTTAAGGTGGGGCGCAAGCGAAAGGGACAGTCGTCTTGGCGCGCAGGTTCAGAGGTGAAAGCCACCACAAGGTGGATACGAAGGGCAGGGTTTCGATCCCGGCCTCGTTTCGCCGTGTGCTTGAAGCCTCGGACCCGAACTGGCAACCCGGTGGCAATCCCGAACTTGTAATTGTCTACGGCGACCACCGTCGCAAGTTTCTTGAATGCTATACGATGCAGGCGATTGACGAGGTCGATGCCAAAATCGATGCGCTGCCACGCGGATCAATGCAGCGTAAGATGTTGCAGCGTATTTTCCATGGCCAGTCCTTTCCAACCACTGTCGACGAAACCGGGCGTCTGGTTCTGCCGGCCAAGTTGCGCAACAAAATCGACCTTGAGGGCGAGGCGTTCTTTATTGCGGCCGGTGACACCTTTCAAATCTGGAAACCGCAAACTTACGAAAGTGTGGAACTGGCCAAGGCCGAAGAGTGGATGGACGATTTGCCCGAAGACTTTGACCCTATGGTCTATCTCGATGGCATCGGGGATGCGTGACGGCATGTCCGGCGCGGATACTCCAAACACCTCTGCTCATATTCCTGTCCTGCTGCGCCCTTTGCTGACGGCGGTTGCACCTGTTTCGGGCGTTTGGCTGGATGGCACGTTTGGGGCCGGCGGCTATGCGCGGGCGCTGCTGGACGCCGGTGCCGACACGGTCATCGGAGTGGATCGTGACCCGCTGGCCTTTGAAATGGCGTCGGACTGGGCAGGGGGCTACGGCGACCGGCTGGTGATGCAGCCGGGTGTCTTTTCCAATATGGACTCCTATGCGCGTGATCTGGACGGCATCGTGCTGGATCTTGGCGTGTCTTCGATGCAGCTGGATCAGGCCGAACGGGGTTTTTCATTTATGAAAGACGGTCCGCTTGACATGCGGATGAGCCAAGAAGGCACAAGTGCTGCCGATCTAGTCAACACGGCGACCGAGACGCATCTGGCTGATATTCTGTTTCATTACGGGGAAGAGCGCGCCAGCCGTCGCATTGCCAAGGCCATCATCGCGGCACGCGACGAGGCGCCGATTACGACAACACTGCGTCTGGCCCAGATTGTTGAATCCTGTCTGCCCCGGCCAAAACCTGGACAGTCGCACCCGGCAACACGCAGCTTTCAAGGGCTGCGCATTGCGGTGAACGCGGAATACGAGGAGCTTTTCGAAGGTCTTCTGGCCGCAGAGCGGGCATTGAAACCGGGTGGGCAACTGGCGGTGGTGACCTTTCATTCCATCGAGGACAGAATGGTCAAAAGGTTTCTGCAGGCGCGGGCGGGAAAAACCGGGCGCGCCAATCGTTATGCGCCTGAAATGGCCGAGGAACGCCCGCAATTCACATTGAAAACCCGCAAAGCCGTTGGTCCGGACGATCAGGAATTGTATGCCAATCCACGCGCGCGCTCGGCAAAGCTGCGCGTGGCGGTCCGAACCGAGGCGCCGGCGGGCGATATCGATGCCCGCAGCATCGGAATGCCTCAGTTTGGGGGAAGGTCGAGATGAAGAGTATATTGTATGTGTTGACGGCATTGTCTGTCTTTGGGTTGGCGCTGTGGGCGTATCAGGAAAACTACCGCACGCAGCAGGTGCTGAAAGAAACGCAGGCGCTGCAAGGACAGATCGGAATGGCCCAGGTGCGTCTGGCCGTGCTGAACGCCGAGTGGGCGTATCTGAACCGACCGGACCGGCTGCGTGAACTGGCCGATCTGAATTTCGAACGTCTGGGGCTTTTGCCTCTGCGCGCCGAGCAATTTGGCCGTGCCGACCAGATCGCATATTCCGAAGACCCCGATCTGCCTATCGTCGACCCGATCGAATTGCAGGCCATTACCAACACTCAGTCTTTGGGTGAGGTGCAGATTCCATGACCAGAACACCTTTGCGCCCACTGGCCCGCGTTCTTGACGCCCGCGCCCGCGGTGAAAACCCCAAGGTGATCGAGCGCGAAAATATCCGCCAGCGCCACGAAGACATGAAAGACCGCGCCCGCGCCCGTGCCGAAGGCCGGCTTTTGGTCCTGGGTCTGTTCTTTTTCTGTGCCTTTCTGGTTGTGGGCGTGCGCATGGGCATGCTTGCAACGTCCGAAGCGCAGGAACCGCTTGCCAGCGCGCCAGGGGCGGCGATTGCGATGCAGCGTGCCAATATTGTTGATCGCGAAGGGCGTATTCTGGCCACCAATCTGGATACGTATTCGGTTTATGCGCAACCGCCTTTGATGATTGACCCGATTGCGGCCGCCGATCAGCTGGTGGCGATCTTCCCCGATCTCGACAAAGAGCGTCTGGTCACGGATTTCACCGGAGATCGCAAGTTTTTGTGGATCAAGAAACGGATTTCGCCGGAACAGAAACAGGCGGTGCACGATATCGGCGATCCGGGCATTCTGTTCGGCCCGCGCGAGATGCGCCTTTATCCCAATGGCAGGCTTGCGGCGCATATTCTCGGCGGTTCTGGCTTTGGCCGCGAAGGTGTAAGCGCCGCAGAGGTGATTGGCGTTGCGGGCGTTGAAAAACAGTTTGATGACTACTTGCGCGATCCTGCAAATGGCAACACGCCGCTGCAATTATCGCTGGATCTGACCATTCAGGCGGCGGTTGAACAGGTGCTGTATGGCGGCATGAAAATCATGAATGCCAAGGGGGCTTCGGCCGTATTGATGAATGCGCATTCTGGCGAAGTTGTCTCGGCAGCGTCATTGCCGTCATTCGACCCCAACGACCGACCGCGCCCGCCGACCTCGGGGTTTGACCCGTCAGACAGCCCGCTGTTCAACCGCTATGTGCAGGGTGTGTACGAATTGGGTTCGGTGTTCAAAATTTTCACGGCTGCTCAGGCTGTGCAACTGGGGCTGGTGAACGCGAACACAATCATCGATACATCTGGCCCAATGAAAATCGGGCGCTTTCCGATTGGCGAGTTCAACGGCAAGAATTACGGCAAGATCAGTGTGGCGGACGTGATTGTCCACAGTTCCAATCGTGGCACAGGGCGGCTGGCTTTGCAGATTGGCGCGCGTCGGCAGCAAGATTTTCTGCAGTCTTTGGGGATGTTCGATCCGACACCTTTCGAAATTGTCGAAGCCGCAGGAGGCGAACCGCTTAAACCCAAGAAATGGGGTGAACTGAGCACAGTGACCATTTCCTATGGTCACGGGTTATCAACAAGCCCCATGCATCTGGCCGCTGGATATGCCGCGATTGCCAATGGCGGACACTATGTCAGCCCTACCATTTTGCGCAGGAATGGCTCTCAATATGGCCCACGTGTGATGTCGGAAAGCGCGTCAAAACAGGCCCGCAACATGCTGCGCCGCGTTGTTACGGACGGTACGGCGAGTTTTGGCGATGTGGCTGGGTACGAGGTTGCGGGAAAAACCGGCACAGCAGACAAGCCGAAACCGCGAGGCGGCTATTACGACGACAAGGTGATCGCGACATTTGCCACGTTTTTTCCTGCATACGATCCGAAATACGTTCTGGTTGTGACACTGGATGAACCCTCCATCGTTGCTTATGGAGAAAAGCGCCGCACGGCAGGGTGGACAGCGGTGCCTGTAGCCGCTGAACTGATCGCACGGGTGGCGCCTTTGTTGGGGCTGCGTCCCCGGCTTGAGCCTGAGGCGGGCGCTGCTATAAGGCTGACCTCGAATTAGACCGTTCGGGAAAGGTGGGGCATGGGCTCTAGAACAAAAACACTCAGCCAATTGGCCCTGACAGCGCGAGGAGCCGCAAACCCCGTTATCACGGGCCTTGCGGTTGATAGTCGCGAGGTTCAGGATGGGTTTTTGTTCGCGGCCTTGCCGGGTACCCGCGTGCATGGTGCGGAATTCATCCCTTACGCTTTGCGCATGGGTGCCGCTGCGGTTCTGACAGATGCGCAAGGGGTCGAGATTGCCGGGCAGGATTTATCCGGCTCTGACGCCGCTCTGATCGTTGTGGAAGATCCGCGTCAGGCTTTGGCGGGCAGCGCCGCGCTTTGGTTCGGTGCGCAACCGCAAACCATTGTGGCGGTCACGGGAACAAATGGCAAAACCTCGGTAGCGACTTTTGTGCGTCAGATTTGGTCCGAGCTTGGACATGCTGCCGTCAATCTCGGCACCACCGGGGTCGAAGGTGCATGGACGGCGCCGCTGGCGCATACAACACCGGAACCGATCACGCTGCACCGGTGTTTGGCCCAGGCGACCGAACACGGCGTTACCCATGCTGCGATGGAGGCGTCGTCTCATGGTCTCGAACAGCGCCGTCTGGATGGGGTGCAACTGACGGCTGCCGGGTTTTCGAACTTTTCGCAGGATCATCTGGATTATCATGAAACGTTCGAGGCGTATTTTGCCGCCAAGGCCGGACTGTTTGACCGGGTCTTGCCCGAGGACGGAACGGCGGTGGTCAATCTGAGTGACCCAAAAGGGGCGCAGATGCGCAAGATTGCCCAATCGCGAGGTCAGGCTGTTTTGACCGTGGGGCTGGGCCAAGCTGATTTGTGCCTGATCAATCAGCGCTTTGATGCCACGGGGCAGGATGTGCGGTTTTCCTGGCGCGATAAGCCCTATCAGACGCGCCTGAACCTGATTGGCGGTTTTCAGGCAGAGAATATATTGCTGGCCTGCGGTCTGGCGATTGCCAGCGGGGACGAGCCTGAACGCGTGTTCGAAACACTGCCGCATCTGACAACTGTTCGCGGTCGCATGCAGTTGGCGGCGACACGTGACAATGGCGCGGCGGTGTTTGTCGACTATGCCCACACGCCAGATGCGGTGGCGACGGCGCTCAAGGCGCTGCGTCCGCATGTGATGGGACGTTTGATCGCCATCATCGGCGCAGGGGGCGACCGTGATGCCACCAAGCGTCCGCTGATGGGCCGGGCCGCGGCCAACCATGCAGATATTGTCTTTGTCACGGACGACAATCCGCGCAGCGAAGACCCCGCACACATTCGCGCCACTGTCATGCAAGCTGCGCCCGACGCAACCGAGGTTGGCGATCGCGCCGAGGCCATACTGCGCGGTATTGATGCGCTGGAACCGGGTGATGCCCTGTTGATAGCAGGCAAGGGTCACGAGACCGGCCAGATCGTTGGAGATCAAGTCTTGCCATTTGATGATGCGGAACAGGCAAGTATATCCGTGGCCGCGCTTGACGGGAGGGTCGCATGACGCTTTGGACCGCATCCGAGGCCGCAGCGGCCACCGATGGGCGCGCCACAACCGATTGGAAAGCAAACGGCGTTTCGATAGACACAAGATCCTTGCAGCCCGGCGATCTTTTTGTGGCCTTGACTGCGGCGCGTGACGGGCATGACTTTGTTGCGCAGGCTTTGGAAAAAGGTGCCGCGGCCGCTCTGGTCTCGCGACTGCCCGATGGCGTTTCGGAACAGGCCCCGTTGCTGATTGTTGAGGATGTGCAGACCGGTCTTGAAGCCCTGGGTCGGGCCGCGCGGGCCCGCACGCAAGCCCGGATTGTCGGCGTGACGGGCAGTGTCGGCAAAACCTCGACCAAGGAAATGCTGGCAACTGTTTTGCAGCAGCACGGCAAAACCCATGCCAGCGTGGCCAGCTATAACAACCACTGGGGGGTGCCTCTGACATTGGCGCGCATGCCGCAGGACATAGAATTTGCAGTAATTGAGATGGGAATGAACCATCCCGGCGAAATCGCGCCGCTGTCGCGTCAGGCGCGCCCGCATGTTGCCTTGGTGACGACCGTTGCGGCCGTTCATCTTGAAGCCTTTGAAACGGTTGCGGATATCGCCCACGAAAAAGCCGCCATTTTCGAAGGTCTGGAACACGGTGGCGCGGCCATTATGAATGCTGATATCGAGCATGCGGATATCATGCGCCGGACGGCCTTGGATTGTGATGCGGTTATTGTCGAATTTGGTCGCAAGGCGGTTGGTTATAAACTGACTGAAATGACCGCCGGACCGGACCTGGTGCAAGCGCGGGCAACGGTTGCAGGTTCGGCGTTCAGCTTTGAGGTTCAGTCCCCCGGAACCCATTTTGCAATGAACGCACTGGGGGCTCTGGCGGCCTGCGTTGAACTGGGAATTGCGCTGGATCAGGCCATCGCGGGGTTGCGACACTGGTCTCCGGTCACAGGGCGCGGGGTGCGCGAGGTTTTGCATCTGGCACGTGGCGGGCAGATCGAGATGTTGGATGACAGCTACAACGCCAATCCAACCTCGATGGAGGCTGCATTGACTGTTCTGGCTGCGTCACAGGGCGCACGCCGGATTGCTTTTCTGGGCGATATGAAGGAACTGGGCCCTGAAGAAAAAGCGATGCACGCGGCCATGGCTGATGTCCCGGCGATGGCGCGGGTCGATGTGGTGCATTGTATCGGTCCGCTGATGCGTGCGCTGCATCAGGCACTGCCGTTGGACAAGCGCGGATTGTGGTGTGAAACCAGCGCGCAAATGGCAGCCCGATTGCCCGACATTGCGCAGGACGGTGATGTGGTTCTGGCCAAAGGCTCGTTGAGCATGGCGTTGGCCCGAATTGTTGACGCGCTGCGTAAAATGGGGCAGGGGCGCGCGCTGAATGAGTGATGCCGCCCCTACGCCTGGTGTGAGAAAGGTCTTGTAATGCTGTATTGGTTGAGTGCCCTGTCGGACGGAGGAGATTTCTGGAACCTCTTTCGTTACATCACATTCCGGGCAGGCGGGGCATTTCTGACGGCGCTGATCTTTGGCTTTTTGTTTGGCAAGCCCCTAATCAACGTACTGCGCAGGAAACAGGGCAAGGGTCAGCCGATCCGCGATGACGGCCCCGAGGGTCATTTTTCGAAGGCCGGAACGCCCACCATGGGCGGTTTGCTGATCGTGGGTGCTCTGGTCACATCGACCCTGATCTGGGCGCGCTGGGACAATCCGTATGTTTGGATGGTTCTGTTTGTAACGCTGGCCTACGCTGCCATTGGTTTCGCAGATGATTATGCAAAGGTGTCAAAACAAAACAGCAAGGGCGTGCCCGGCAGGTTGCGTATGGCGCTGGGCGTTATCATCGCGGTCCTGGCCGCGCTGTGGGCCAGCCTGCATCACCCCGAAGCCTTGCAGAACCAGCTTGCGGTGCCGGTGTTCAAGGATACGTTGATCAATCTTGGTCTGTTTTACATACCGTTTGCGATTATCGTGATTGTTGGTGCGGCGAATGCAGTGAACCTGACTGACGGACTGGACGGGCTTGCAATCATGCCGGCCATGATCGCGGCGACGACGCTGGGGATTATCGCCTATGCGGTCGGGCGTGTCGATTTCACCGAGTATCTTGATGTTCACTACGTGCCTGGAACCGGCGAGATACTGATCTTTACTGCTGGTCTGTTTGGCGCTGGTCTGGGCTTTTTGTGGTACAATGCCCCACCTGCTGCTGTGTTCATGGGAGATACCGGATCTCTGGCGCTGGGCGGTGCTCTTGGGGCAATTGCGGTCGCCACCAAACACGAACTTGTACTGGCTGTTGTCGGCGGTCTGTTTGTAGTCGAAGCGTTAAGCGTGATCATTCAGGTGCTGTACTTCAAACGCACGGGCAAGCGGGTTTTCCTGATGGCGCCCATTCACCACCACTATGAGAAAAAGGGATGGGCCGAGCCGACGATCGTGATCAGGTTCTGGATCATCTCGCTGATCCTCGCAATGATCGGACTGGCTACTTTGAAAGTCCGGTAGGGCTCCCGCCAGCTTTGGAGGGCCTGCGGCCCTCGTGACAGCTGTTGGGCGTGGCTCGCGCAGATGCGCGAGCCTGAAACCACACTTGCCATCGGGATTTTCTTCGGTGCAGTGTGGCCAACAATTCCGATGCAAGGAAAGGTTCAGAACATGATCCCGGTCAAAGGGCTTTCAGGGCACAAAGTGGCAGTTCTGGGACTTGGCAGGTCGGGTCTGGCAACAGCCCGCGCGTTGCGGGCCGGCAACGCCCAGGCGATATGCTGGGATGACAATCCGGCGGCACGCGATGCAGCGGCAGAGGATGGATTTATGTGCCTGGACCTGCGCCGCCATGGTGCTTTTGATGACATATCGTCACTGATCGTTTCACCGGGCATCCCGCATCTTTACCCCGAACCGAACCCGGTTGTTGTTGCTGCGCTGGAATCCGGAGTTCCGGTTGACAACGATATCGGATTGTTCTTTCGGTCATTTGCGGGAGCGGAATGGGCCAACTATGACACGCCGCCGCGCGTTGTTGCCGTCACCGGCTCCAACGGCAAATCGACAACAGCAGCGTTGATTCATCACATTCTGACAGAGACCGGGCGCAAGACCCAACTGGCCGGAAACATTGGTCGGGGTGTGCTGGACATCGATCCCGGCGCAGATGGGTCTGTTGTTGTTCTGGAGCTCAGCAGCTACCAGACCGAACTTGCGCGCGCGCTGACGCCGGATGTGGCCGTTTTCACCAATCTGTCGCCGGATCATCTTGACCGGCACGGTGGCATGGGCGGGTATTTCGCTGCCAAGCGGCGTCTGTTCGCTGAGGGCGGCCCGGATCGGGCCGTGATCGGTGTGGATGAGGCGGAAGGTGCATTTCTGGCCGGACAATTGGCCGAAGGCCCTGCAGATGATCGCGTTATCCGGATTTCCGTCAACCGCAAACTGACCGGGCCGGGATGGCAGGTTTTTGCCCGCAAAGGGTATCTGTCGGAATACCGGAAAGGGCGGCAGGCGGGTGCCGTTGATCTGCGCGCAATTAAGGGTCTGCCGGGCGCACATAATCATCAGAACGCCTGCGCGGCCTATGCGGCCTGCCGGTCTCTGGGTCTTGCACCGCGTGTGATCGAAGCTGCGCTGCACAGCTATCCTGGACTGCCGCATCGCAGTCAGATCATCGCCGAGGCTGACGGCGTAACCTTTGTCAACGACTCGAAGGCCACCAACATCGACAGCGCGGTCAAGGCTCTGAGCGCCTTCAGAAAAATCCGCTGGATCTGCGGCGGATTGGAAAAAGAAGGTGGTCTTGCGGCCCTGAATGCGGCGTCCTCTGAGGTGTTGAAAGCTTATGTGATCGGACGCGAGGCCGCGGGTTTTGCAATGCAGCTGAACGCGGATGCACATGTCTGCACCACCATGGCCGCGGCGGTGGAACAGGCGATGGCGGATGCTGAACCGGGCGACACCGTTCTGCTGGCGCCGGCCGCGGCAAGCTTTGATCAATACGATAATTTCGAGCAGCGCGGCGATGATTTTGCAGCGCATGTGCTGCAAAGGATCAAAGCGGGCTGATCCTGCGACGGCTTGCCGGTTCCTCGCTGCCAAGGGTTACCGGCTTGACGCGCCTTACGAATTGCGATTGCCTTCGGTCAAATAAACAAGAGGTTACGAATATGTCTGCACGTAAGGTTTTTCTGCTCATTCCGGTCATTGCAGTGATTGGAGCCTGCACAAACACAGGGGCAAACTATCAGCCCATTATTGATGGTCCTGTAGGGCCGAACTATCAATCCGATTTGGCGAATTGCCAGGCTCTGGCGCGGTCGCAACCAACTTTGGACAGTAACACCGCAGGGGCTGCTGCAATCGGGGCCGCAGGGGCTGCTGCCACGACCGCGATCATCGACAACAGCGCCAGCGATCTCGGCCGCGCGGCTGCTGCGGGTGCTCTGATCGGCGCAGGCGCCAGCGCGATCAGCAACACCCAGAATCAGGAAGTCATCGTGCGCAACTGCATGCGCGGTCGTGGTTACAACGTTGTCGGCTGACGTGCTGCAATGGCGGCTCCGGCCGCATGGCCTGATGACCAGGCCCATTGAAAATTGTAGCCACCCAACCAGCCGGTGACATCGACCGCTTCGCCAATTGCGTAGAGGCCGGGCACAGTCCTGGCCTCCATCGTTTTTGAGGACAGATCGTTGGTGTCGATGCCGCCCAAGGTGACTTCGGCTGTTCGGTAACCTTCGGTGCCTGACGGTGTCACAGTCCAGCCTGACAGGGCTGTGACCAAATCGTCCAGGGCGTCATCCGATTGATCGGCCAGATTACCCGTGATGTGCAAATCCGGTACCAGGAAATCCACCAACCGGGCAGGCAGGTGACGTGCCAGTTCGGTGGTCAGTGCTTTGCGCCCACTGACCCGTCGTTGATCGCGCAGCACGTCAAACAACGGCAGATCGGGGATCAGGTTGATGCGAATTGCCTCGCCGTCGTGCCAGTAGGATGAAAGTTGCAGCACCGACGGTCCGCTAAGCCCGCGATGGGTGAACAGCAGGGCTTCGTCAAAAGCGGCCGCGCCGTTTGACACCCGCGCCGGCAGCGACACGCCCGACAGGTCCTTGAATTTTCCATCCGGGAAGGTGAACGGCACCAGCGCCGCCCGGGTCGGCGTGACGCGCAGCCCAAATTGCTGGGCGATGTCATAGGCCAGACCTGTTGCGCCCATTTTCGGGATCGATTTGCCACCGGTGGCAAGCACCAGATTGCGGCATTTCAGTCGACGGTCCTGTCCTTCACGCTCGATCCGCAGATCAAATCCTGTTGCCGTTCTGTTAAAGTCACGACAAGACGCCTGCACCCATAAATCGGCACCTGCGTGCGTCAGCTCGTTCACCAGCATCTGGATGATCTGTTTGGACGACCCGTCACAGAACAATTGCCCCAGCGTCTTTTCGTGCCATGCGATCCCGTACCGGTCCACCAGGTCTATGAAATCCCATTGTGTGTACCGCGCCAAAGCCGATTTGCAGAAATGTGGATTTTGCGACAGAAAATTGCTCGGCCCGGCATACAGGTTCGTAAAGTTGCATCGCCCGCCGCCCGAGATACGGATCTTTTCGCCCGGCGCCTTGGCATGATCAATCACCAGAACGCGGCCGCCACAATGGGCAGCACACATCAATCCGGCCGCACCGGCGCCTAGGATGATCGTGTCATAGGTCATACGCAGCCCTTGGCCCGGAACGGCCGTAATGGCAAGGCGGAAGACAGGTATGAACCGGCTTGTCGGTGATTTTTGCCTGATCCCGCAAGCGCAGGAAGTCAAACCCACAGATCGCACTGCCACGATGCCCGTCAGACGGGTTTTGGCATCACACCGCTCCCTCATATCAGCGCAGGAGGTTGACCACGCCCGGATAGCTTTCTATCAAACTGACACGATATCCTTCTGGCAACCTGATTTGGGTCTGGTGGAGTGTCATCCCTATGCCGTCGACAATCTTCGGAGCTTTGCGCAGCAATACCACCCTGACCGATGCGAGCGCTTCAACGACGGTTGTCGGCTCAATCTTTGAGATTTCCGCCTACAGCCAGATCACAATTGAAGACGGGGCGGACGGGTCGATCTTTGATGGCGACAGCGCCACAAACGAAGTGGCAAACGATCCGACGCAAACTCTGGATGGCGATATCATATTCTGGGACTTCACCGTTACGGTCACGGATGGGACGGATGTCTATCAGATCGGTCTGTTCGATTACGATCTGAACGGGGACGGCGACTCGATCGGCGTCGACGCGGAAGACGGGTATTTCATGGCATTTATTGGTGGCACGATCCCGCCGCTGAACACATCGCTTGAGATTACCGCGATCGTCGATAACGGAGCCAACATTGATGTCGACACTGTTGTTCCGTGTTTTGTGGAGGGCACGCGCATTCGCACCCCATCCGGCGACCAAAGGATTGAGACCCTGGAGCCGGGAGACGTTGTCGTCACGCTGGACAACGGGCCGCAACCGATCCGATGGATCGGCACACGCAGGCTGGACGTGATTGACCTTGCGCTGAAGCCGAAACTTCATCCGATCAGAATACAGGCAAATGCTCTGGGCCAGGGAATACCCAGACGCGATCTGCTGGTCTCGCCACAGCACCGGATTCTGGCAAGATCGCCGATTGCTGCGCGAATGTTTGCCAAACACGAGATACTGGTTTCAGCGCATAATCTGGTTGGTATGCCGGGTGTCACGGTCGAAGATGATGTGCAATCCGTTACCTACTATCACATGCTGCTGGATCGGCATGAGGTCATCTATGCCGAAAGCGCGCCGGCCGAGAGCCTTTTTACCGGCCCCGAAGCATTGAAAAGTGTTGGTCGCGCCGCGCTGGCAGAGATCCAGACGCTATTCCCCGAAATCCTCTTGGATGGCTACACGCCCGAATTGGCCCGGCTTTCGCCTGCCAAGGGTCGGCAGGTGCGCGCCTTGATCGAGCGGCACAAAAAGAACAGCAAGCCGCTGGTCTCATAAATACCCGAGCGGACGAGCAATGCGCGGTTTCAGTCGCTGCCGGATATCGTAATGCTGATGTTTCCACACCGGTCGACGAATTTCTTGGGGTATCCTCATTCCACTGGCCTGATCATCAAATTCCCTGTAGACTTGGCACCAGACCCCGATAACGGGGCGCGAGCGAGGCAGAGAGTGGCGGTATCTCATGACTGAGATGGTGTATGGCGCGGTCCAGGACCAGCGCGGCGAACCGATTCTACCAAAGTGGTGGCGCACGATTGATCGCTGGACGATGTCCTGCGTGCTGATCCTGTTCGTCATCGGATTGTTGCTGGGGCTGGCCTCGTCGCCGCCTCTGGCAGGGCGCAACGGGTTTGACCCGTTTCATTACGTCGAAAAGCAGGCGCTTTTCGGTGGGCTGGCGTTAACTGCGATGCTTTTGACCTCGATGATGTCGCCAACCCTTGTGCGGCGGCTGGCGGTGCTTGGCTTTCTGGCCGCTTTTGTGGCGCTGGCATTCCTGCCTGTCTTCGGAACGGATTTTGGCAAAGGCGCGGTGCGCTGGTATTCACTCGGCTTCGCCTCGCTGCAACCGTCAGAATTTTTAAAGCCCGGCTTTGTCGTTGTGGCCGCGTGGCTGTTGGCAGCTTCTCAGCAGATAAACGGCCCACCGGGGCGCATTTGGTCTTTCGCGCTGTGCATGGCGATTGTTGCCATGCTGGTTCTGCAACCCGATTTCGGTCAGGCCTGTCTGATCCTGTTTGGCTGGGGCGTGATGTATTTTGTCGCCGGGGCGCCGATGCTGTTGCTGGTGGGCATGGCGGGGGCTGTGGTTCTGGGGGGTATGTTTGCGTATTCCAACTCGGATCACTTTGCCCGCCGCATCGACGGATTTCTGAATCAGGAAGTCGATCCAACGACGCAGCTTGGATATGCCACCAATGCCATTCGCGAAGGTGGTCTGTTCGGCGTCGGGGTGGGCGAAGGGCAGGTAAAATGGTCTTTGCCCGATGCTCATACGGATTTTATCATCGCTGTCGCCGCTGAGGAGTATGGGCTGATCCTCGTGCTGATCATTATTGCGTTGTATTCCATCATCGTGGTGCGATCTTTGCTGCGGCTGATGCGGGAGCGGGACATGTTCATCCGTCTGGCCGGCACTGGTCTGGCCTGTATGTTTGGCGTTCAGGCCATGATCAACATGGGCGTGGCCGTACGTCTGCTGCCTGCAAAGGGGATGACACTGCCCTTTGTCAGCTATGGGGGGTCGTCGCTGATAGCAGGCGGTATCGCAGTCGGTATGCTGCTGGCGTTCACGCGAACCCGCCCTCAAGGTGAGTTGGGCGATATCTTGCGTGGACGCGGGTGATGAGCACACCCTATCTTATGATTGCGGCTGGCGGCACCGGGGGACACATGTTCCCGGCTCAGGCACTGGCCGAGGCGATGCTGCACAAAGGCTGGCGTGTGCGCCTGTCCACCGATCCGCGCGGCGCGCGCTACACGGGCGGCTTTCCTCGTTCGACCGAGATAGGCCAGACTGCATCGGCAACTTTCGCGCGTGGCGGCTTGATTGCAAAGGCGATGGCCGGTCCCAGAATTGCCGGCGGCCTCACGTCCATGGTGGCCCAGATGCTGCGCGACAAACCGGATGTGGTTGTCGGATTTGGCGGCTATCCGTCGATCCCGGCGCTGGGTGCGGCCACGATGCTGAAAATACCCCGGATGATACACGAGCAAAATGGCGTGCTGGGGCATGTGAACCGGTTTTTTGCCCCGCGCGTTGCGCAGGTGGCCTGCGGTGTCTGGCCAACGGACCTGCCCGAAGGCGCAAGCGGTGTTCACACCGGCAATCCCGTTCGTGCCGCTGTACTGGACCGGGCAGCCGCGCCGTACATCCCACCCGGAGAGTACCCGATGTCGGTACTGGTGATGGGCGGATCGCAAGGTGCGCGCATCCTGAGCGACACGGCGCCTGCCGCAATTGCGGCGCTGCCTGAATTTCTGCGGTCCTATATTCGCGTGTCACATCAGGCCCGCGATGAAGACGGCGAACGCGTCGCCGCCTTTTACGCCGAACATGGTGTCGACGCAGATGTGCAACCCTTCTTTGAAGATGTCCCGCGGCGTATGTCCGAAGCGCAGCTGGTCATCTCGCGGTCCGGCGCGTCCTCGGTTGCGGATATCTCGGTCATTGGACGGCCATCGATCCTGATCCCTTATGCCGCCGCAGCGGGGGACCATCAGACGGCCAATGCGCGCGGACTGGTGCAGGCGGGCGGCGCGATCATGATCCCGGAAAATGCTCTTGACGTCGCCGCGCTGACCGAGCAAATGACCACGGTTTTGACCAACCCCGAAGCTGCACAGAAAATGGCCCACGCCGCCTTGTCGACAGGTGCCCCGGATGCCACCGAGCGTTTGGTCGCCCTTGTCGAGCACATGGCGCAGAAGGAGACCACATGAACCCCGCAACGAAACTGCCGCAGGATGTAGGCCCGATCCATTTCGTTGGCATAGGTGGGATCGGGATGTCTGGCATCGCCGAGGTGCTGCTGAACCTTGGCTATCGGGTGCAGGGATCTGACCTGAAGTCGTCCAAGATCACTGATCGCCTGGCCTTGCTGGGCGCCGACATCTTCGTCGGGCAAAAGGCCGAGAACCTGGACGGCGCGGCTGTTGTTGTTGTTTCGACCGCGATCAAGCCGGGGAACCCGGAACTGGACGAAGCCCGCGCGCAGGGTTTACCGGTCGTGCGCCGCGCTGACATGCTGGCCGAGCTGATGCGCCTGCGCTCGAATATCGCCATCGCCGGAACCCATGGTAAGACCACGACAACCACCATGATGGCCGAGCTGATGGTGGCCGGCGATTTCGACCCAACCGTCATCAATGGCGGCATTATCCACGCTTATGGCAGCAACGCACGGATGGGGCAGGGCGAATGGATGGTGGTCGAAGCGGATGAAAGCGATGGTTCATTCAATCGCCTGCCTGCCACCATCGCCATCGTCACCAATATCGACCCCGAACATATGGAGCATTGGGGCGATTTCGACACTCTGCGCGACGGGTTCCACGAGTTCGTTTCTAACCTGCCATTCTACGGGTTGGCGGTTTGTTGTACCGATCATGCCGAGGTTCAGACGCTGGTTGGTCGAATCTCTGACCGTCGCGTGCGCACCTATGGGTTCAACGCACAGGCCGATGTGCGCGCCGAGAACCTGACCTATAAGGCCGGCGTGGCCCATTTCGATATTCACCTGCAACACGAAAGCAAGGTGATCGAAGGGTGCACGTTGCCGATGCCCGGCGATCACAACGTCTCGAACGCGCTGTCCGCCGTCGCCGTTGCCCGCCATCTGGGTATGAAAGCTGCGGAAATTCGCGAGGCTCTGGCCAATTTCGGCGGCGTCAACCGCCGCTTCACCAAGGTTGGAGAGATCGACGGTGTCACCATCATCGACGATTACGGTCACCATCCGGTCGAAATCGCTGCCGTCCTGAAAGCCGCTCGCCAAGCCACCGAGGGCCGCGTGATCGCCGTTCACCAGCCGCACCGGTACTCGCGTCTATCCAATCTGTTCGACGATTTCTGCACCTGTTTCAACGACGCCGACGTGGTTGCCATCGCCGAGGTGTTTGCGGCCGGAGAGGATCCGATCGAAGGCGCGTCGCGCGACGATCTGGTCGAAGGTCTGATCCGCCATGGACACCGTCATTCCCGCGCAATCCTGAACGAGGATGATCTGGAACGTCTTGTGCGTGAACAGGCCCGACCCGGTGACATGGTTGTCTGCCTTGGGGCGGGTACGATCAGCGCCTGGGCAAATGGGTTGCCCGAGAGGCTGCAAAGAAAACAAGCTGTTTGACGGATACTCTCAATTATCGCACAACTATAGGATGTGTTATCCTGCAAATTGACGCCGCGCGTCTTTGAAGAGGACAGATGGGTTATTCGATGGTCTTTGCCGCCTTATGGGTGATCTGCGCCACACTGGTGGCGCTTTTGCCAATGCGGCGTCAATTCCCGCCGGGGATTGTTCTGCTGATCTGCGCGCCGGTTCTGATTGTCTGGCTGGGCTATGATCACGGCTGGTTCTGGTCTGTGCTTGCCTTCGGAGGCTTTATGTCGATGTTTCGCAATCCGGTGCGCCACTACTGGCGCAAATGGGCGCGGCGCGAGGTGGCGGAATGACCTGGTCGATTGCTCTGGCTGCCCTTTGGGGGATCGCCGCCAATGTGCTTGCCATGATCCCCAGTAAAGACAACCACTGGACTCGTGCCTATATCCTAATTGCAGTGGGTATCCCGATTGTCGGATATGTCACATTCGAGAACGGCCCCTGGGTTGGGTTGCTGGTGCTGGGAATGGGGATGTCCGTGCTGCGCTGGCCCGTAATTTATCTGGGGCGATGGATGAGAACCTTGGGGCGTCCACAAGAGTGATTTTTTTCTTCATTGTGTTTGTCGTTTTTCCCACAGCGGCATTCCTGTCCGCAGGTTTGTTGTCCCGCTTTCTTACAAATGCTGGTCAACTTCTGCTGAATGTTGGTTTTCTTTTTGGGCTCGTTCTGCTGTCTGCATATCTATACTTTGGCCTTGCTCGCGACCAAGTGCCTTCGAACACCGACTTTGTTCGATTTGTTTTGTTGCAGTTTGCACTGTTGCCCGCCACGGTTGGAGCAACGCTTGGGATAGTGGCGGGCAAAATACAAAAAGTATCGGGTGGGCTGTAAATGCCATCGCTCCAGAGGATGACATCCATGATGGTCATGTTTAGAAGGTGCGGATGACACTTGCTATCTCTTCTGTTCGCGGCAAAATCACCAAAAATCGTTCTCTGAACACTTTTACATGGCTTCGCGTCGGAGGCCCTGCTGATTATCTGTTCCAGCCTGCGGATATTGAGGATCTGCAGCGCGTCCTGCGTGACCTTCCCGACCATATGCCGATCTTTCCCATGGGCGTTGGTTCAAACCTGATCGTCCGCGACGGCGGCCTGCGTGCGATGGTGATCCGGCTGGGGCGTGGGTTCAAAGCCATCTCGGTCGAGGCAGGCACGGTCACCGCAGGCGCAGCGGCCTTGGATGCGCATGTGGCGCGTAAGGCGGCGGATGGCGGCGTGGATTTGACCTTTCTGCGAACAATCCCCGGCTCGGTCGGTGGAGCAGTGCGCATGAACGCGGGCTGCTATGGCAGCTATACTGCGGATGTTCTGAAAAGCGTCACAATAGTGACGCGGCAAGGTGAGCTGGCGGTCCTCAGCCCAGAGGATTTGAACTTCCGCTACCGTCAATCTGATCTGCCCGACGGCGCAGTGCTGATCTCGGCGACGTTCGAAGGCCCATCAGGTGATCCGGAAGAACTGCATGCCCGTATGGCGGCACAACTGCAAAAGCGTGATGAAACGCAGCCAACCAAAGACCGCAGCGCCGGGTCGACCTTCCGCAATCCGGCCGGGTTTTCCTCGACCGGGAAGGCGGATGATGTGCATGACCTCAAGGCGTGGAAGGTGATCGATGACGCGGGCATGCGCGGGGCCACAAAAGGCGGCGCGCAGATGAGCCCCAAGCACTCGAATTTCCTGATCAACACGGGCGATGCCACCGCTGCTGACCTTGAAGGACTGGGTGAAGAGGTGCGAAAAAAGGTTTACGAAACAAGCGGCATCACGCTAGAGTGGGAAATCATGCGGGTCGGTGATCCGCTGACAGATTAAAGCCCGGTCCGTCAGACCAAAACAGGCAAATTCAGGCGGCGGATCAAAGGCATAACACAGTACGGACCACCACATAAGGTCCGGGGACATTGAGGCGCACGTTGGGTATGTCGAGCAGGACAAACCCCAAAGTGGCGGTATTGATGGGCGGCCCCTCGGCAGAGCGCGAGGTGTCACTCAGCAGCGGGCGCGAATGCGCAGCCGCCCTTGTGGGAGAAGGCATTGAAGTGGTCGAACTGGACGCGGGTCCCGACCTTTATGCGCGCCTTTTGGATATCAAGCCGGATGTGGTTTTCAACGCCCTGCATGGACGCTGGGGCGAGGATGGCTGTGTGCAGGGGCTGTTGGAATGGATGCGCATCCCATACACGCATTCCGGCGTTCTGGCCTCGGCTCTTGCGATGGACAAGCAGCGCAGCAAAGAGGTTTATCAGGCCGAGGGCCTGCCCGTTGTGCCCAGCGTGATCGTGCCCAGGGTCGAGGTGATTGCAGCACATGTCATGGAGCCGCCCTATGTGGCGAAACCGAACAACGAAGGCTCCAGCGTTGGCATCTACATTGTGCACAAAAACGCCAACGGGCCACCGCATCTGTCCGATGACATGCCCGAGCACATCATGGTCGAACAATACGTCGCGGGCCGCGAGCTGACGGTAACCGTGATGGGAGACCGGGCCTTGACGGTGACCGAGATCATGACCGATGGCGGCTGGTACGACTATGACGCCAAATACAAGCCAGGCGGGTCCTGGCACGTTCTGCCGGCTGACATCCCGCAGGATATTTTTGACCGCTGTATGGAATACGCCGTGCAGGCACACAACGCCCTGGGATGTCGGGGCGTCAGTCGCACGGATTACCGCTGGGACGACAGTATGGGTGCTGACGGATTGTTCCTGCTGGAAACCAATACTCAGCCTGGCATGACGCCAACCTCTTTGGTTCCGGAACAGGCCGAGCATCTGGGCATAAGTTTCGGCCAGCTCTGTGTCTGGATGGTGGAGGACGCCTCATGCGACCGCTGACAGCCAGCCGTGCACCCGCGATTCTGCGCCGCAGGACGCTGAGCGGCCCGGACGCTGACTTTGCCTCTGGCGACGCCACGGCAGATGCCAAGCAACCTGTTCTGAGGCTGCGCGGAGCAAAGGTTTTGGGCCGCGTGGCCCGGCGGGATGATCCGGCGCCTTCGCGGCTCAGCTATCGGTTCCAGCGCTGGATGCTGACACCGGGCATTCGTCTCGGCGTTAAGCTTGGCTTGCCGGTCTGTGCCGTTGTTGCCGCGATCGGATTGTTTTTTGCCTCGGAAGACCGGCGCGAGGCGACGCGCGCCTATATTACCGACATCCGCACTTCGATTCAGGAGCGCCCTGAATTCATGGTCAATCTGATGGCAATTGACGGGGCCGGACCTGGATTGTCGGAAGATATTCGCGAGATTGTACCGCTGGACTTCCCGATCAGTTCCTGGGATCTGGATGTTGAACAAATGCGCGACACCATAACCGGGCTGGACCCGGTGAAATCGGCAACTGTGCGCATTCGTCCGGGCGGCATTCTTCAGGTGGACGTGGTGGAGCGGCAACCGGTTATCGTCTGGCGGACCCGGAACGGGATCGAGTTGCTGGACGAAGCCGGCGTTCATGTTGATCACACGCGCTCGCGCAAGGATCATGCCGATTTGCCGCTGATCGCGGGCAAAGGCGCTGATGAACAAGTGGCCGAGGCGCTGGAGATATTTCGCACATCCCGCAGCCTGGGCGAGCGAGTTCGCGGATTGGTACGGGTGGGCGAGCGGCGCTGGGATCTGGTGCTGGATCGCGGTCAGCGCATCATGCTGCCGACGGACCGTCCGGTGCGCGCGCTTGAACGGGTACTGGCCGTCAACGAAGTGCAAGACCTTTTAGAGCGCGACGTGGCCGTGGTGGACATGCGTCTGGGGCAACGTCCGACAATCCGAATGACCAAAGCCGCCAGCGAAGACTGGTGGAACACAAAAGTGAACCTGGGTAGCGAGCAGTAACGACCATGATGACCGACCTATATCAGTCCCAGCGGGCCATGCGGCAAATGCGCAGACAAGCGATGCAAAGGGGCGTTGTTGCAATTCTGGATGTGGGCAGCTCCAAAATTGCCTGTCTGGTGTTGCGCTTTGATGGAACGGGCCGGTTGAGCGAGGACAACACGATCGGATCAATGGCGGGCCAGACCGGTTTCCGCGTGATTGGTGCCGCGACCACCCGGTCGCGCGGGGTTCAGTTTGGCGAAGTCACAGCGATGCAAGAAACCGAACGCGCTATTCGAACGGCCTTGCAGGCGGCGCAAAAGATGGCCGACATCCGCGTTGATCATGTGATCGCCTGTTTCTCGGGGGCCAACCCGCGGTCGTATGGTCTGGATGCTCAGGTTGATCTGGAAGGCCAGCTTGTGACCGAAGCCGAGGTCGGGCGTGTCCTCAATGCCTGTGATGTCCCGGATTACGGGGCGGGGCGCGATGTCCTGCACGCACAACCAGTCAACTTTGCGCTCGACAACCGGTCAGGTCTGATTGATCCACGCGGTCAGTTGGGGCAATCGCTGGCCGTGGACATGCACATGCTGACGGTTGATGCAATTGCAATCCAGAATATCGTGCGGTGTATCAAGCGCTGTGATCTGGAACTCGCCGGCATCGCAAATTCGGCTTATGTTTCCGGTGTGTCCGCCCTTGTGGAGGACGAACAGGAACTGGGCGCTGCGTGTATCGACATGGGTGGCGGCACCACCAGCGTGTCGATCTTTATGAAGAAACACATGATTTATGCTGATTGCGTGCGCATGGGCGGGGATCACGTCACGCAGGACATCTCGATGGGTCTTGGCGTGCCAACCGCCGTGGCCGAACGGATCAAGACATTCAATGGCGGGGTGCATGCAACCGGTGCCGATGACCGGGATATGATCGATATTGGCGGTGACACCGGAGATTGGGAACATGACCGGCGCACCGTCAGCCGCGCCGAACTGATTGGCATCATGCGTCCGCGTGTCGAGGAGATACTGGAAGAGGTGCGCGTGCGTCTGGATGCCGCCGGGTTCGAACATATGCCCAGCCAGCAGATTGTTCTGACAGGCGGTGGCAGTCAGATCATGGGCCTTGACGGTCTGGCGACACGTATTCTGGGTCAGCGGGTTCGGCTTGGCCGTCCGTTGCGCGTGCAAGGATTGCCTCAGTCAGCGACCGGCCCGGGGTTTTCATCTGCGGTCGGGCTCAGCCTGTTCGCGGCGCATCCTCAGGATGAATGGTGGGATTTTGAGATACCCGTCGACACATATGCGGCGCGCCCGTTCAAGCGGGCGGTGCGGTGGTTCCGTGACAACTGGTAAGCCGTTTATCGGGGCTCTGATCGCCGGTGTTCTGCTGCCCGGCTGGGCGGCGGCACAATCGCTGATAAGCCCCGAAGCCTTTCTTGAGGCTGTGGTTGGCAAGACCATAACATTCTACGAAATCCGCAGTGGTGACAAGGTCGGGACCGAGCAGTTCCTGAGCCACACAGTGTCGGTTTGGCGCATGGAAGGGAAGGGATGCGTTTACGGACAGATCACAACCCCCAATGGCCAGATTTGTTTCCTGTATGATGACGACGCAGACGGTATACCGGTCTGCTGGTGGCCGTTTTTGCATCAGGATCGCCTGATGGTACGGCTGGCCACTTTCACCAACAGCGAAATTCAAGAAGTGCGCCGCATTTCGCAGGAAAGTCTGAACTGTCCAAGCGCCCCGATCAGTTAAAGAAACAGGTTGCAGCATCACGATTTATCCATAAAGATATCCACAGGACCCGTAAGAGGTTCGGCGGCAGGACCACGAGCAGTTTTCCGCCCTCGCGAAACCAATAGGTTGCTCCGTTTTAAGCCCACCGGCAGCGTCATCGCTTTCGGCTATCTTGTGGTGTCTGCGCCAGAACAGGCGAGATTTTGATGTACCCGCGAAATACCGCCGTTTACCGCCTTATTTCCTCCATATTTTGTGTATTCCCGCGATTTTTGACGTGACCTTTGCGCATCACAACGATAGAATCGAACAAGGATAGGTAAGAAAAACACCGCTTTGGCGGAACAAAAATACAGGCGGACAGAGCATGACATTGAATCTTTCGATGCCCGGGCACGACGAACTGAAGCCTCGGATTACAGTATTTGGCGTTGGCGGCGCCGGTGGCAACGCCGTCAACAACATGATTGAGAAACAACTGGACGGCGTCGATTTTGTCGTCGCGAACACCGACGCGCAGGCGTTGCAGCAAAGCCAGTCCTCAGCTCGGGTGCAACTGGGCGTAAAGGTCACCGAAGGCTTGGGGGCCGGGGCCCGTCCGACCGTTGGTGCAGCAGCTGCCGAAGAAAGCATTGAACAGATCGTCGACCATCTCGCGGGCGCGCACATGTGCTTTATTACTGCCGGTATGGGCGGTGGCACCGGCACCGGCGCGGCGCCGATCATCGCGCAGGCGGCCCGGGAGTTGGGTGTGCTGACCGTTGGTGTTGTCACCAAACCCTTTCAGTTCGAAGGGGCCAAACGCATGCGTCAGGCCGAAGACGGCGTGGACTCGCTGCAAAAGGTCGTCGATACGCTGATCATCATTCCGAACCAGAACCTGTTCCGTCTGGCCAATGAAAAAACAACCTTTACTGAGGCGTTTTCGATGGCCGACGACGTTCTGTATCAGGGTGTCAAAGGTGTCACCGACCTGATGGTGCGTCCGGGCCTGATCAATCTTGATTTTGCCGATGTACGCGCTGTGATGGATGAAATGGGCAAAGCGATGATGGGCACCGGCGAAGCAACCGGTGAGGATCGTGCGATTCAGGCGGCCGAGAAGGCGATTGCCAATCCGCTGCTGGACGAAATCAGTCTGAAGGGCGCCAAGGGTGTCCTGATCAACATCACCGGATCGCATGACCTGACCTTGTTCGAACTGGACGAAGCGGCCAACCGCATTCGCGAAGAAGTGGACCCCGAGGCCAACATCATCGTTGGATCGACACTGGATACAGAAATGGACGGTGGCATGCGCGTATCCGTAGTGGCGACGGGTATTGATGCCAGCGAAGGCGCAGCCGAAGTGCCGGTTGCACGCCGCTCGATGTCCGAACCGCTCACACGCACAGTCTCGGCAGAGGAACCAACGCCAGAAATGGCCCCTGTCGCGGCTGAGGCGGCACCCGAGCCGCAGGACAATCGCGAGCCTTCTTTGTTCGAGGCCACCGAAGAGCCTGCGCCGGTAGAATACCAGCCGCGCGACGAACAAGAGGATGACGGGCTGCCACCCCCGGCTTATCAGCCACGTGTCGCAGAATTCGAACCACAGCCGGAACCGGTAGAACAGACCCCCGAAACCTATGCTGCACCGCATGCTCACACAGCCGGGACCCCCTCTCCCGAAGCACTGCAGCGTCTTCAGGCCGCCGTTCAGAACGTCCCCTCGGCCAAGCAGCGTCTGTCGGCGGCCCGCGCACAGGAACCGGCACCGCAACCGCAATCCGAACCCGAAGAGCGCCCCCGCTTTGGGTTCAATCGACTGATCGATCGGATGACGGGTCACGCGGCCGATACACCGGCGCAACCGCCCCGTCAGCAGCCTTCGATACGGCAGGCTGATGCCACAGCGCCCGCCCACGACGAGGCCGATCCTGATCAGGAAAGGATCGAAATTCCGGCCTTCCTGCGCCGTCAGGCGAACTGATTGCGGTCACAAAATGACGCCAAAGGGTCGCCATCCGGCGGCCCTTTCCTTTTGTAATTTAGGTATTTTTCATGGTGTAAGCAGGGATTTGCCGATCTGTCACACCGATGTTTCATTCAGTTGCAAAGAGTGAGTTGAGCCTTGGCGCCAGCTTCCTTAACTCAGGGTCCGACACAGCCTGAAATGGCTGATACGTACTTACTGAGGTTCATTTTGCAACATACGCTCAAATCTCCGGTCACGTTCAAAGGCATCGGGCTGCACAGTGGCAAGCCGGTCGTCATGGTGCTTAAGCCGGCGGTTGCAGGTCACGGCATCTGGTTCAAACGGACGGATATCGAGCTTGGCAATGCGCTTGTTCCGGCGATTTATGATGTTGTTGAACGCACACCTCTGTGTACCCGCCTTGTAAACGAAGCGGGCGTATCGGTGTCTACCGTGGAACATATCATGGCGGCCCTGGCCGGATGTGGCGTTCACAACGCTCTGATCGAAATCGACGGCCCCGAGGTTCCGATCATGGACGGCTCGTCGATTGATTTTGTTCGGGGGATCATGGCCAAGGGTGTACGCCGTCAAAGCAGCCCGGTTCTGGCGTACGAGGTTTTGAAGCCGGTGACTGCAAGCCGTGAAGGGGCCAGTGCCACGATCGTGCCAGCGGATGGCCTGATCATAGATTTTCACATCGACTTCGAAGACGGCGCAATCGGAAACCAGACCAAAACGTTGGACATGCGCAACGGATCCTTTGCCCGTGAACTGAGCGACTGCCGCACTTTCTGCCGCCGGACTGATGTTGAGGCGATGCGCGAAAATGGTCTGGCCTTGGGCGGCACACTGGAAAATGCGGTTGTCGTGCAGGGTGACGAGGTTCTGACGCCGGGTGGCTTCCGCCGCGCGGATGAGGCGGTGCGCCACAAAATGCTGGATGCGCTGGGTGACCTTTATCTGGCCGGGGGTCCGATTCTGGGTCATTTCACAGGCGACAAGTCAGGCCATTCGATGACCAATACACTGCTGCGCAAGCTGTTCGAGACACCCGGCGCCGTGCGTCCGGTGCTGTGCACGCCTGAACAGGCATCCCGTTTGCCGGGTCAGGGTCTGGTTCTGGACGAAATTCCGGAAGTTGCCTGAACAGATCAACTGTGACGACATTTCCGTCACAGCGCGTATAAGGCGTTTTGCCCCGGAATTTTATGTGCTAGACCAAGGCCCGATCCGGGATGAACCCCATTAAGGAATACGACAAGGATGGGTGGTATGGTTGGCAGCAAAGCGGCAGTCAGATTCGCAGGCGCGATCCTTCTGGCAGCAGTTTTGACAGCTTGTGGGAACGCTGGTGGTTTGTTCGGCAATCGAGGGGCGGACCGCGACCAGAACCTGGAAGGTTTCACGCCTGAACAAATCTACACGCGTGGCGAATACGAGCTGTCGCAAAACCGTTCGGATGATGCGGCCTATTATTTCTCTGAGGTTGAGCGGCTTTACCCTTATTCGGATTGGGCAAAGCGTGCCCTGATCATGCAGGCGTTTTCGTTTCACAACGATCAGAATTACGAGGAAAGCCGCGCCGCTGCGCAGCGATATATCGACTTTTATCCAACGGATGAAGACGCAGCTTACGCGCAGTATCTGCTTGCGCTCAGTTATTATGATCAGATCGACGAGGTTGGGCGAGATCAGGGTTTGACATTTCAGGCACTGCAGGCGCTGCGGACAGTGATCGAAGTGTACCCGGACAGCGAATACACAACCTCGGCAGTGCTCAAGTTTGATCTGGCCTTCGATCATCTTGCGGGTAAGGAAATGGAAATTGGGCGCTTTTATCTGCGTCAGGATCACTATGTCGCCGCCATCAACCGGTTCCGGGTTGTGGTTGAGGATTTCCAGACCACGTCACACACAGCCGAAGCGCTGTACCGTCTTGTCGAAGCGTATTTGTCGCTGGGTCTGGTGAACGAGGCGCAGTCCGCCGGTGCGATTCTGGGATACAATTATCAATCCTCGGAATGGTATGACGACGCATATGTGCTGCTGACCTCGCGCGGGCTTGAGCTCAAGAGCCGTGGTAACAACTGGCTCAGTCAGATTTACCGCCAGACCATCAAGGGTGAGTGGTTGTAATCGTCATGGCTGAAGGCTTGGGACGTTAAGACCCGATGCTGCGCTCTCTGGATATCCGCGATATGCTGATTATCGACCGGCTGGAACTGACGTTTCAGCCGGGCCTGAACGCGTTGACCGGGGAAACCGGTGCGGGCAAATCGATCCTTTTGGACTCGCTTGGATTTGTTCTTGGATGGCGTGGACGGGCAGAACTGGTCCGTCAGGGTGCCGCACAGGGCGAGGTTGTGGCAGAGTTCGAACTGACCGACCGTCACCCGGCGCGCGCGGTTTTGGCCGAGGCAGGCTTGCCCGGCGGCGAAGAACTGATTCTGCGGCGCGTGAACACATCCGAAGGGCGCAAAACAGCCTGGGTTAACGATCGCCGATGTTCGGGTGAAGTGCTGCGTGCCTTGTCCGATACGCTGATCGAATTGCATGGCCAGCATGATGATCGCGGCCTGTTGAACCCGCGGGGTCACAAGGCGATGCTGGACGATTACGCGCGCGTGGCGGACCAGTTGGCCACTGTCCGCGCTGCGTGGGGGCAGGTTTCTACTGCACGCAAGGCGCTGGCCCAGACTGAGACCGCTTTGACAGCCATGCGCGCCGAAGAGGAATTTCTGCGCCACTCGGTTGCAGAACTGGATCAGCTTGATCCGAAACCGGGCGAAGATGCCGAGCTCGACGCGCGCAGACGCATGATGCAGGGGGCCGAACGCATCAGAGATGATATCGCCCGTGCATCTGACCTGCTGGGTGGGGAAGGGGCCGAAGGCACCATGTCGGACGCGCTGCGCTGGATCGAAGGTGTTGCGGATCACGCAGGTGGGCAACTTGAAGACCCGATCGCTGCGCTTGGTCGCGCGCTGATCGAGCTTGGAGAGGCGCAGGATGGCGTCAACGCTTGTTTGCAGGCGCTTGATTTCAACCCGGCAGAGCTTGAATCCGCCGAAGAACGTCTGTTTGCAATCCGCGCACTGGCCCGCAAACACGACGTTGCCCCGGACGATCTGAATGCATTTGCCGAAACTCTGCGTGGCCGGTTGAACCGGCTGGATGCAGGTGACGCGGACATGTCATCCCGGCAGGCCGCGGTTGACGCGGCACAGGCGTCTTATGACACCGCGGCGGCCGCGCTGAGACATCTGCGTGAAACGGCCGCCGGGCAACTGGACGCGGCGGTGATGGCAGAACTTGCACCGCTGAAAATGGAACGCGCTGTGTTTCGGACTGATATCACCGCGTCGGACCCGGGCCCGGACGGCACGGAGGCTGTGGCCTTTACCGTCGCGACAAACCCCGGGGCCCCATCCGGGCCCCTAAACAAGATCGCATCAGGTGGCGAGCTCAGCCGCTTTTTGCTGGCGCTCAAGGTGTGCCTGACTGGCGATCAAAGCACGCACACGATGATCTTTGACGAGATCGACCGCGGCGTTGGCGGTGCAACAGCCGATGCGGTTGGACGGCGTCTGGCCACCTTGGCGCAGGGGGGACAGGTTCTGGTTGTCACACATTCACCGCAGGTGGCTGCACGCGCGGCGCATCACTGGCGGGTTCAGAAACAGGTCATGGATGGTCAAACCCTGTCGACCGTAACCCCCTTGGCCGACCCTGACCGCGTGGACGAGATTGCGCGCATGGTCGCCGGCGATACAATCACAGACGAAGCACGTGCGGCTGCGCGTGCTTTGCTGCAAGCCTGAAACATATTGCGCCAGCGCCGCTTTTCTATTGGCGCGTCGTGGCTTACTAAGGGTCAGGAAGTAACCTCAGAAGGCAAATGACCCAGTCGACCCGCACCGTTCTGCGCAACCAGTTTAGTCAGGCCAAGGCCGCGATCAAAGACGCATGGCGGGTGATGTTAAGGCGCGGACCCAGTCAGATTCAGTTCTGGTTCATCGCTTTGCTGATCGGGATCGCGGCGGGCTTTATGGCGCTGGCCTTCCGCAAGGCCATTCAGGCCCTGCAAACCTTTGTGTACCAGACCACGGACATACATTCACTGCACAGCCATGCCGAGAAACTGCCTTGGTTATTGGTATTTCTCACCCCCGTGATCGGCGGGTTGATTGTGGGTGTCATTTTGCACAGGTTCACCGACGACGGGCGTGTGCGCTCGGTTGCGGACGTCATCGAAGGGTCCGCCCTGATTGACGGGCGAGTTGAAACCAGAGCGGGTATTGCGTCTTTCTTTGCGTCACTCATCACGCTTAGCACAGGCGGATCCACAGGCCGGGAAGGGCCGGTGGTGCATATGGCCGGTGTGATTTCAACCTGGGTCAGCAACCGTATACATGCGGATGGGATCACAGGGCGTGACTTACTGGGTTGTGCTGTGGCTGCCGCCGTCTCAGCCAGTTTCAACGCACCCATTGCGGGGGCTTTGTTTGCGCTTGAGGTCGTGTTGCGCCACTTTGCAGTGCATGCTTTTGCCCCAATTGTCATCGCATCCGTGGCCGGGACGGTCATCAACAGGCTGGAATACGGGGACGTCACGGAATTCACGCTGGAAACACCCGGTTCGCTGCAATTCTATGTAGAACTGCCCGCCTTCCTGATCCTTGGCCTGATCTGCGGTCTGGTTGCGCTGCTTTTGATGCGGTCGATCTTTTTTGCCGAGGACATTGGTAACCATATTCAAAGCAGCCTGTCGTTGCCCCGTTGGCTGCGCCCTGCGGTTTCCGGAGCGATGCTGGGATTGCTGGCGATCTGGTTTCCTCACATCATCGGAGTTGGATACGAGACGACTATACGTGCTTTGACCGGTGATCTGGTGCTGACGACGGCCATCCTTTTCGTCATGATAAAGACTCTGGCGGTTGCTATCACGATGGGCGGACGTATGGGCGGCGGAGTGTTCTCGCCCTCGCTGATGATCGGCGCGCTGACCGGGCTGGCGTTTGGTCTGATCGCAACCGGGCTGTTGCCGGATGTGTCTGGCACTCATACTCTTTATGCCTTTGCCGGCATGGGCGCTGTTGCAGCGGCGGTTCTGGGTGCGCCGATCTCGACCACGTTGATTGTGTTTGAACTGACCGGAGACTGGCAGATCGGACTGGCTGTCATGGTGTCGGTCTCGATGTCCACCGCTTTGGCCTCGCGTCTGGTTGACCGGTCTTTCTTCCTGACCCAACTGGAAAGGCGCAGTGTGCATCTGGCGGCCGGGCCGCAGGCATATCTGCTGGCCATGCTTCGTGCAGGGGCTGTGATGCGCCCCATTGGTGACGCGCGTTCGATTACAGGCGATGAAGCGCAGACGCTGATCAACAAGGGGATGTGCGTTAAGGCCAGCGCCACGCTGGAGGCTGCGATGCCTTATTTTGACCGGGAAGACGTCGCGTGTATCCCTGTTGTGGTCATGGAAGAGGACGGAACGGAAACGCCGGTCGGTGCATTGTATCACGTGGACGCACTAAAGGCTTACAATCGCGCATTGGCAGCCACCGCTGCCGAGGAACATTCCTGATCAGCCGTCATAAACGCTGGCCGCGTCGCCCAGATAATTGTCCCACGCAAACCAATAAGAGATATGACCTGCAACGCGCGGCAATCGGGTGCCATCCGGGCTGATAACGGCGTCTTCGGTGATTTTCCAAATCTGGTTCGACTGATCACGTAATCCGCCGCTGTCCGCGCGGAACGTGTTAGGGCCGCGTTCATAGGCGCGAACACTGCGGGTTTTGGGATCGCCGATCAGCAACAGCGCCCGGTTTGCGATCGCATCATTGATCACCGGAGTGCGTTTGAAAGCATCCAGCGGCCACGCCCGGGCTGCACCAAATTGGCGGATGGCAAAGACATAGTCTTTTTGTCGATGCTCGGACTGATCTACCAAAGCCGGGAACATCAATTCGGAAGAGGCAAAGTATTCGCGATACACCACACCTGATCCATAGTTGCGCCGATGCCCGGTTTGCATTGACAAGACCCGTGTACGCGGATGCGAGGATTTCCAGCTGTCCCAGGTCGTGATGACGACTGGTCGCTGCTGAAGCGTTATGCCGCTGCCCACCAAAGGCCCGACAACAGGTCTGCCGGTATACTGGTTCCATAGCGAATGGGTCCGACGGTCAAACATCAGCTTGTTCGATCTGTACAGAAAACCTGACGAACCAAAGACAAATGGCCGTGATTGCCCTGCGACCTTGGTTTCGAACAGGATGCCCGAACCGCACAACGTGCAATAGGCCAGCGCCACGGGCACGCCGCCGATAACCTCGTTGAACATTTCGTGCCAGCCCATGATCCGTAACGGATAGGCGCGCACGTCACCGTTGATCGCAACACCAAAGACAAGATCGTCCCCTTTCAGGTAGCTGGCGTTGCTAGCGGAGATCAGCGTCGGATTATCCAGCGACGGGATACCATCCTTGGGGACCCCGCCCCACGCGATTTCCTCAAGCCGGATGTTCATCCGATCGCGTTGCAGGTATTCGGGTCGCAGGAACAGATCAAAATTCGGATCGATCCGCAGCAGCACCTCACGTTTGAACGGGATCAGGGAAGGGTGGGGGACCAGTTGCGGGTTTCTTTCTTGCCACAACATCCAGTCGAACCAGTTGGTGCCGTGCCGCTGGCCGCTCAGATCCTGCATCAGGTCCGCAATGTCGTCGCGCCGCCGGTCGGCGTATCGCATCGCCGTCAGCAATGCCGGTACGACGTCCGGGTTTCCGCGCTGGCGCAGGAAATCCATCTGTGCTTCGAACTCGGTCCGGCGGGCGTTGAATATGCTTCTGAGCGCTTCGAGCACAGGATCCTGCTGCGCCCAGGCCGCACGTGGTAAAACTGTTCCTGCGCCAATCAGGCCCAGAACCTTGCGACGAGAAACAGACATGGCATCCTCCCAGTACGCTTGCGTACAGTCTGCACGTTTTGACGTTCACATGCATTCAACAGCTGCGTGAGGTGCGCGGGCGGGTGTCTGACTGCTGTCAATCCGCCGTGCGCGCGGATCAGGCCCGCCAAGTGCGAGACGAGCGCGCCGTGTCACAGCTAGCATGTGGCACTGTCCGGGCTGAACATTCGGGATGCGCGATGTCGCAGTCTTCGATGCGAAAACAACCGGTTATGCCGGTTTCCAGAGATGCGATTGTCGGCTTAGCCGGGTTATCAGATCTGCTCTACCTTCACTGAATCCAAAGGATAGAACGCCACATGATCCTTGATCTCGGCTACAGCCTGGACGGGGTCTTCGTAACTCCAGGCTGCATTTTCGGTGATTGATGATTTGTTTACGATGGAAAAATGCGTCGCGTCGCCCTTGTGGGGACAGCGCGTTACCTTGTCGGTCTGGTCCAGAAACGCCATCGCAACATCTGCGCGCGGAAAGTAAATCACAGCCGCCAGATCACCCTCTTGAAGAACCAGCGCATTGTTGGTTTCGCCCAGTATCGCGCCGCCGGAACGAACGCACCATTTGCCGGTGGCTTTTTCTATTGTGATTTCGGTCATTGCTGCCTTCTTCCTGATCTTTTCTGGCCCGAGTTTCTGCCTGGATTTTGTAACACTCCGGTATCAGATGGGCGCGGTTGCGGCATCCAACCACAATTGCGCCGTTTCGCCCAGCCTTGGCCGTATTTTTTTCGCAACGTCGCGATGGTAAGCGTTCAGCCAATCCCGCTCTGCCGTGCTGAGCATCTCGACCTGAACAAGCCGTCGATCAATCGGAACATAGGTCAGTGTGCGCCATTGCAGCATTGCGCGTTCGGAATCTCCGCCAGGCAACGCGGGTGCCTCTTCCACAACAACAAGGTTTTCAATACGGATACCAAAGGCACCTTCGCGGTAATATCCGGGCTCATTCGACAGGATCATACCCGGTTCCAGAGGCACATGACTGACTCGGGACAGACGTTGTGGCCCCTCGTGAACGCTGAGGTATGTTCCGACGCCATGCCCGACACCATGATTGAAATCCTGCCCTGCGGTCCAAAGCGGGACGCGCGCGATGCATTCAATGTCGCGCCCGGCCAGCCCAGCGGGCCAACGCAGCATCGACATTGAAATCATGCCTTTCAGGACCCGGGTGAAACAGGCTTTTTCCTCGGGTCCCGCATTCCCGATGGCAAGTGTCCGGGTGATGTCAGTGGTGCCGTCCAGATATTGACCGCCGCTGTCCAGAACCAGCAAATCTCCGTCATCGAGCCTGCTGTCGGTTTCTTCTGTGACCCGGTAGTGCATGATGGCACCGTTGGGCCCGGCGCCTGCAATTGTATCGAATGAGATGTCTTGCAAGGCGTTGTCCTTGCGCCTGTTTTCCTCCAGCTGTGTCACAACCTGCGTTTCCGTCAGGCTGCCCGGGTCTTGTGCGTCAAGCCAGCACAGCGTTTCGATTACGGCCACGGCATCGCGTAAATGCGCATCGGCGCTCCCCGAAATCTCTGCTGTGTTTTTGCAGGCTTTCGGCAGGGCGCAAGGATCGCCCCCGTCCACCATGCGATCACCCAAGGCATCAGCAACGATCTGAGGCACCGTACCCGGGTCTACCTGAACGCGCCCTTCAAGCGCGGCAACGGCGTCCAGAAATTCTTCGGGATCCCGGATTGTAACCTGGCTGCCCAAATGTCCCCTCACTTTACCCAGCTTTGCCGCAGCCATGAACAGGGTGACGCGCGCATCCGAATGCAGGATTGCAAAGCCATGCGCCACAGGATTGTAGGCAATGTCCGAGCCGCGGATATTCAGCAACCACATGATCGAGTCAGGCAACGTGATCACCGCCGCGGCACGACCGCCCTGATCCAGCTTTTTGGCAAGCCTGGTGATCTTGGCGTTTGCTGTTTCACCTGCAAACTCAATGGGATGTACCTTGGCTGGATTCATCGGAGGGGCAGGCTGGTCCGGCCAGACCAGATCCACCAGATTTTCACATTGCACCAGATCTACACCGGTGCCTTTCAGTTCCTTTTTGGCACTGGATATCTGACCGGTTGCGTGCAGCCACGGATCAAAACCGACCCGGCCGCCATTCGGCAGCTTTTCCTTTAACCATGTGCTCAGGCCGACCTCGGGCCAAGGTACTGGTGTATACACTGGCGCGACCTGTGCCTTGACCTGCGTGCGGTAACGTCCATCGATGAAAACCCCGGCAACGTTCTTAAGTACGGCGCAGTATCCGGCCGAGCCGGTAAATCCGGTCAGCCAGGCCAGCCGTTCGTCACGGGGGGCAACATATTCTCCCTGATGAGCATCCGCGCGCGGAACAAGAAACCCGTCCAGATTCTTGAGCGTCAATTCACTGCGCAAAGCATCCAGCCTTGGGGGACCCTGTTCTGGGCGCGCTGTAACTTTGAATGACTGAAACATCCCACACCTCTTGCATTCGGGGTCAAGCCCGCCATCTTTTCGGAAATCACGGCAATTACAGGCCGGATCAGCCTCAACTGGCCTTTCTCATCCCCATGACCCTTGCCCGCGCGCGCGGATCGCTGTCGAACAGAGCGGCCAGCTGTTCAGTCATCGCGCCAGCCAGTTGTTCGACATCCGTAATGGTCACCGCGCGGTCGTAATAGCGTGTTACGTCGTGGCCGATCCCGATGGCAAGCAATTCAACCATTTTGCGTTTTTCGACCATGGCGATCACATCACGCAGATGCTTTTCCAGATAATTGGCCGGATTCACGCTGAGCGTTGAATCGTCGACCGGCGCACCATCCGAAATTACCATCAGGATCTTGCGCTGTTCGCGCCGCGCCAACATGCGGCGATGCGCCCATTCCAGCGCCTCGCCGTCAATGTTTTCCTTCAAAAGCCCTTCTTTCATCATCAGACCCAGATTGGGGCGCGCGCGTCGCCACGGGGCATCCGCACCTTTGTAGATGATGTGGCGCAGATCATTCAGTCGGCCGGGTTGTTGCGGGCGTCCGTCGTTCAGCCATGCCTCGCGGGCCTGACCGCCTTTCCAGGCTCGCGTGGTAAAGCCCAGAATCTCGACCTTAACGTTACACCGCTCGAGCGTCCGGGCCAGAACATCCGCACAGATTGCAGCGATCGAGATCGGCCGCCCGCGCATGGATCCGGAATTATCCAGCAGCAAGGTCACAACTGTATCGCGGAACTCGGTGTCCTTTTCGACCTTAAAACTCAGCGGCGTCGTTGGATTTGCGACAACGCGCGCCAAACGGCCGGCATCCAGAATGCCTTCTTCGCGGTCGAATTCCCAGGATCTGTTCTGTTGCGCCTGCAAGCGGCGCTGAAGCTTATTGGCCAGACGGCTGACGGCCCCTTTCAAAGGCTCCAACTGTTGGTCGAGATAGGCGCGCAAACGCTCCAACTCTGCCGGTTCTGCCAGATCTTCGGCCGCGATCTCTTCGTCATGTGTATCCAGATACACACGGTAATCCGGATCAGCCTCGGATGCGGGTTGCGGGGCAGGCGGCTCAAGCGGCGCTTCTCCGTCCGGCATTTCGGCATCTTCGCTCATCTCGTCTTCGGACATGTCGTCCATAGAGACCTGAGCCTGAGACTGATCCTGCTGTTCTTCCTGCGTCTGCTCAGGTGTTGCGTCCGCGTCCTGTTCGTCCTGATCATCCTGCCCGGTGCTGTCCGGATCTGGTTGCTCTTCGGCGTCTTCTTCGGCCTGATCTTCCTGATCTTCGTCCAGTTCATCCGGGTCGTCGCCCAGTTGATCACCGTATCCCAGATCCTTGATCATCTGGCGTGCGAACCTGGCGAACTCCGCCTGATCCGAAAGAATTTCATTGAGATTTTCAAGCGTTCCGCCGGCTTGTTCTTCGATAAACCCGCGCCACAGGTTCATGACATTTTCCGCAGCGGGCGGCATGTCGCGCCCCGTAGCCAGGTGACGGACAAGATATCCCGCCGCAACATGCAACGGGGCTTCTGCCGGCTGTTTGCATTGATCATAGCCGCGCCGCAGCGCCTCATGCCCGATCTTGACGTCAATGTTGGATGCTGTTCCGGGCATATCCCGCGCGCCCATTGCCTCGCATCGGGCGGTTTCCATCGCCTCGTAGAGATCGCGCGCCATGTCTCCGGGGGGGGCATAGCGCGCATGGGTCGCGTCGTCATGGTATTTTCTGTTCAAAGCCAGCGCATCCGCAGTCCCGCGGGCCAAAAGAACCTCGTCCCGCGTCATACGGCGGGACACCTGCGGCAATCGCATCGATTCGCCCGAAATACCGGACGGATCAACAGTATAGGTGACGTTCAGTTCCGGATCATCGGCCATAACCTTGGTGGCTTCGGCCAAAGCCTTTTTGAACGGATCGGCAGGGTTGTCGTTGGGTTTGCTCATCGGCGGCGCGTCCGGTCTTGATTTACCTGTGCAACCTAGAACCATTCCCAAGGCTTGACCATAGGGCCAGAGTTACTTTCCGATCAAACCACCGGTGATATCGAAGTATATCGCAGGTCAGATATTTCAGGCCGCGAATTCCGATCGAAACCGCAGCGTGTTGACCATATGCTGTGTAATATTCAAGCAGGTAACACCGGTTGCATCAACGACAAACGCGTTGAGCATCAGTTGTATGTTTTCCGGACGATGCGGCACTTTGTTGGCCTAGGGCTTTATAAACCGAACATCGGGCATGGTTTGAATTTTCTGCAGATCCTGACTGTACAAATCCGAAAACGCATCAAAGATGTCCAGGCTCCAGCCCGGCAACTCCAGTTCTTCTTCGAATTGCGCCGGATCAGCCGTTTCCTCGAAAACAGCGGCAATGTGATTGCGCGCTGTTTCTGGATCGTTCAGTTCGCCCTGCCTGGCCAGCTCGGACAACCGGCGCTGCCCGGGCCCGGTCAACAGGTTTGACAAAAACATATGCTCATCGGGCAAGGTCCGGTCATCCGGAAGCCCGGCCATCGCGCGCAGAATATCGCCCCATATCAGAGGCGTATCCTCGTTTGCCCAAACGGTGAGCTTTACACCCGGCGCCAGATCACGCAGATCTTCGATCATGCTCAGCCAACTGAGACAGCTCAGATCCGTGCTGCCCAATATGGCCTGCTTGCGATCTTCCGGCAGGGACATCAAAAGTTTGGGGATAAAAAACCCGAGGTTCACCAGGCCGACGCACAGATGAACTTCTGCACCATCCAACAATAGGTCTACGAAATTGGCCCGCGCAGCGGCAAAAGGATACATCTGACCGTGCAGAATGGCCGTCCTTCGCGGGCCAAGGAACTTGTCGCTCGACAAGATAATGCGCTTGGTCTCGTCATGCGCCGGCAAACTGGTCAGCAAGTTGTTGCGCGCAAGTGTTATAGGGGTCTTGTTGGTAAGGGCGTCTGAGGCAGCCTTGACGAATTGACGACCGTCATGCGGTGCAAGGGGTTGCACGCGATCCTGCGCCAGCAGCGCCGTATTTGCCATCAGCGCCTGCAAAAGTTGCCCCTCGTCGGTAAAAGCAACGCCCGCATGGATAACAATCTGCATCTTCGTCCTTGCATCATTTGATTTCGCATGGGTGTTACAACCTGCATCACCACGGGTAAATGCTGCAATAACATGTGATCAAATCTGCCACGCTGTAACGAAACCAGCCAAAGCGCGCGATTGAACGCAATTTGAGGGTTGCAGTCATCGATAAGAGACATTAATCGACACCCAGCGCCCCTATAGCTCAGCTGGTAGAGCAACTGATTTGTAATCAGTGGGCCGGGGGTTCGAGTCCCTCAGCCGGCGCCATTTAAACACCAGTCAAACACCGGCAAAATAAGATGTTTCCTCAATTACTTGAGGCGCTTACGTGTTTCTCGGTTGGATTTGATATGGGTTAGAACGTAACGTGAACCTTGTAACGAAGCGGCCATTACAAGGATATCACAATGCCACATATCAAGTTCACAGATACGACTCTCAGGACGTTGTCGGCGGATAAGACGACGTGGTTCACAGACCCGAATGTCAAAGGATTACGACTCTGCGTCACCAAAGGCGGGGTCAAGACATGGTACGTGACGAAATGGGACCCGACGTCAGAAAAGACACGTTCGGTCAAACTCGCCCAATGGGCGCCCAAGGTCACGCATTGCAGGTGGGCGAAGGATCAGGTTGGCAAGATCGCCCATGACATCACCTGCGGGGAGGTTAAGACGCGGGACGAAAGGGACGCCGATGCGACCGCTCTCGGCATCCCGACGTTCCGCGATGCGCTTGAGCAGTACATCCCGCACCGCACGACCGCCCGCGCATCTGGGCGCGCCCGCATGATGGAAACGACGGCGCGGGACTATCGCAACTCATTCAAGGTGCATCTTGAGCAATGGGGCGAAACGCGGGTGGACGAATTACCCATTCTTGAGATCAACCAATATCTCAACAGGCTCCAAGTCGATAAACCGAATGCCGCCCATCTTGCGGCATCGGTTGCCGGGGCAACGGTCCGGTTCATAAACAAGTTATGCGCGCTTGCTTTGCCCATCCCCTCGCTGCTCGATTCCACCCGCATGAAGTCGCGTGTGCAGACCGGCAAACTCGATATGTCGGTGCCTTGGTCGGACAGGTGGACAGAGATTGCCGCGATCAAGAACGAGCACATCCGGCTGTTCTGGCAACTGACTTGGTATACAGGGTTCCGGGGGCGTTCGTTTCGGGCGCTGACGTGGGATCAAGTCGATATTGATGCAGGCACCGTTCGCTTTGACAGATTGAAGCGACAAGAGGTGCCGCGCGTGATTGCGGTTCCAGATGACGTGGTCAGGCTGTTTAAACGCCTATCTGAAATTCGATATGAGGAAAGCGATTGGGTGTTTCCATCACGTCGCCTTGTTGGTGGCCACTGCAAACCGCACCGACTGTTCGCGGGCGATAGTAAGTGCAGTGACCAGGCAGGGCAGC
>JBCCIK010000021.1:0-38659 GCA_039028255.1 Pseudomonadota bacterium
ACCTCGCTTGCAATTGCGCTGATTTCTGCACGAAGTTCAGCTTCGCCCGCGTTTTCCAACGCGGCCAGGTTCAGGTTTTCCAGCAGCTCGCGGTGCAGCTCGATCTTGATTTCGCCCAGACGTTCCTTGCGTTTACGATCGCGATCCGATCCAAGCGCTTCGGCCGCTTTCTTTTGCAGCGGTTTGCGAGCAACCGCGTTTGCGGCCGGGGCGGTCGCCGTGGTTGTTGCAGATTGAGAAGCTGCTGCCGATGCTGGCGCGGGTGTTTGAACCGGCTGCGCCTCGGGTTGTTTCTTGTATCTTGAAAACACGGCTGCTTCCCCCTTGGGATACTGTTATGCGGCTTCGGCGTTACTGCTTCCCAAGCTGTGAAGCGACTTTGCCAGCTTGGCGATCTCGCGGCGCAACGGGTTTTTGGCGGCGGAACTGGCAAGTGGCAGACCATGATCTCCACTTTGCATGACCTGTTTGCCCCCGTCGGGCAGTTGCAGATCAATCGAGATACCCAGGCTTTCGCCCATACGCTTGACCCGGCCCTTGCCATTCAGATCGGTGAACTTTGGTGCCCTGTTCAGGGCAAAACGCAATTTGTTGAACGGAAGCTCTTCGGCTTGCAGCGCACGTTTCAGGCGCAGCGCGTTCTGAGCGGACCGCATATCCAGTTCAATCATCGCAAAGTAAACATGCGCGGCCTGAAGAACGGTTTCCGACCACAACACCAGCGTTTTGGGCATGTCGACGATGACATAATCAAAATGCGTACGGGCCGTATCGATGACGCGCTGAATATCCTCAGGTGTGATCAAATCCAACGGTACCATATCCGATGGTGCCGTAAGAACCTGTAGCTTTTCTTCATATGTCTGAAGAGCTTGAGAAAAAACCTCGTCATCCATCGAGGCTGTGTCAGACAACATCTCGAACACGGTTTCACGGCGGGGCAGGTCAAGATAGGTCGACACTGTTCCACATTGCAGATCCAGATCGATCAGACAGACCGAAGGTGCATCTTTGTGCGCAACATTAACAAGTTCCCAAGCCAAATTCACGGCCATTGTTGTCGAGCCAACACCGCCAGCCAGTCCATGCACAACAAAAAGGGCGCCTTCTTTGGATTCGCCGGTATTCAGTGGGGCGGCGACGGCTTGTGTCGCCATAACCGGATCCGGTTGGTTCATACGTTCGATCGCTTCCTGCAATTCACCTTCCGGAAGCGGGTAAGGTACAAATTCATCCGCGCCTTTGCGCAAAAGCTGATGCAGAGATGCCGGCGTTACGTCCTCGGCGATCAGGACAACTTTGATTTTTCTTTCTTTCGCTTGCGAGATAATCTCACCCATCAAAGACAGGTTATCCTCATCCTCGCCATCGATTGCCAATGCTACAAATTGCAAAGAACTGGCTTCTGGTTGGCTGAAGAAAGCCAGAGCTTCGGCAAAGCCAAGATCGCCCCACCGCTCGCCCAATGCCGCTTCCATGTCTTCAATCAACAAATCGAAGTTCTGGACGTCACGGCTTATCGTGCAGGCCAGGATAGCGGTATTATCATCTTGCGGCGTCGCGCTGGTCATTAACACAATCCTCGTATCGAGGGCTTGGCATTTCCAGCGAACGCTCAACGCTCGGGTAGATTTGCTGTCGCCCCAATGCGGTCAATTCAGGCCGCAGGTCACCCTATTGTTCGCAATGTCGCTTGAAAGTTGGGCGATAATTTGGCGCAAAAGAACCAATTGTAGGGAAATGGGCGACGATGTCGCCCATCACGGGCTTATTATCCATCGCCTCCGTCCGTGGCGGTAACACTGCCGACCCTCGGAGTTGCCGTGGCGCCTGCCACGTATTCGCGATAGACAACTTCAGCGTATTTGCCATCCAGTGTTTGTGGTCGGCGATCCACGAATCCTGACACTTCGGTGACTGTGCGACGGTTGCGTCGGTCACGGTTCGGAGTTGGAATCAAAGGCTGCGTCTTTCCAAAAGACACGACGGCCTCCAAACGTGATCTGGAAATGCCCTGACGCTCAAGGAACGCAACCACTGCTTGCGCGCGCCGCAGGCCGAGGCTTTGATTGTAACTCGCCGAGCCTACGGCGTCGGTGTGTCCATACACGCGGAACCGGACCTCGGGGAATTGCTTGATCCAATCTGCCTGTTGCAACAGGATACTTTGCGAAGAAGCATCAAGCTGAGAACTGTTGAATGCGAAATTCACCTGACTGGGAACTTCCGCCGCAAAACGTCGGCCGAGGATTTGTGCATATGTCAATTCGCCGTTCATAACCTGCACATTATTCAGTGTGGCGTTGCCAAACGTGCCGGCATCGATTTCGTATCCCGCTTCTCGGGTGCATGCGGTGACAGTGACCGCAAGACCCAGTGTTATGATCCAGTTCTGCATTGGTCCTACTCTCTCCATCAATCCAGGATGTAGCCGTACGAGCCACCAAAGTCCTGTCTTGCAACTTCAGAAGCTCCCCCGGCGCCCACACGTTCTGTCCGCGCGACGCGACCGTTCAAAAACAGATCAAATTCGCTCGGAGGCTTCACTCGATCAGTTGGCAGTGCCAGCGCCTCTCCACGTGTTGGAGACACGAGATGCGCGGTTATGATAATAACCAGTTCAGTCTGTTCTCTTTGGTATTGAGCGCTGCGAAACAGTGTTCCGAGCACAGGAACATCGCCCAGCCAAGGGATCTGGTTGCTAAGATCCGCGAAATCATCCTGAATCAACCCTGCTATGGCGAAACTCTCACCATCGCGCAGCTCAATGGTCGTACTTGTCTGCCGCGTGATAAAGCTGGGAACCGTATCACCCTGAATGGTGAAATTGGAGCTGGTATCGATACTCGAGACAGCAGTGCCGAGTTCCAGATTGATCAGATCTCCGTCGACAACAGTTGGTATGAAGTCGATTTCGACACCGAACGCCTTGAATTCAATCGCGATTACCCCGTCATCTTGCGGAACCGGGATTGGAACTTCACCACCCGCCAAAAATGTAGCTTGCTGGCCGGAGAGTGCTGACAAGTTGGGTTCTGCAAGGCTGCGCGCCAGACCTTTGGATTCCAAGGCTTCTAGCAGCAATCGAATCTGTGTCGATCCTGCACCAAAACCAAAGAGGATTGCGCCTGTGTTGTTTTGAATCGCTGGAATGTTGTTGGCCAACGCGTTGCCTAAAGCGGCCTGATTGTTAAGAGTATTGATACCTGCGGTGACGTCACCGCCGCCAAAGCCAAGCGAGGCAGACAGGTTCTTTGCAACGGACCTGTTCATTTCGGCGAAACGCACCTTTAGCATGACCTGTTGAACCCCGCCAACAGACATCAGGTTTGAAACACGTTCCGGCGCATATCGTTCTGCCAGTTCCAACGCGCGCGCCAGTTTGGCCGAGCTTGATACTGTTCCGGACAATACGATGCCGTCGTTTGCCGTTCGTACTTCGATTCGTTCGTTTGGAAGAATCTGACGCAGGCGTTCTTTGAATTCGGTCAAGTCTGGTGCCACGCGCACTCGTACGTTGGCCAGCAACATACCAGCACCATCAAACAGTGTCAGAGTGGTCAAGCCGGGTGTCTTACCCAGAATGTAGATTGTGCGATCCGATAGCGACGAGATATCAGCAATACCCGCATTCGCGATGCTGAGCTCTGCAAACGGCTCCTCGCTTTCCACAACAATCGCGCGGTTTACGGGGACATCCAGCGTTTCAACCGTCCCCTTTTTGACCACGCGCAGAGTTTCAGCCCAAGCGGCATTGCCGACTGGGCCCATAACAAGCGCCAACCCCAGCAGGGTTGCGCTGATCCAGGAACGTATTGTCATGTGACCTGCCTCTCCGATCACGCCTCGATTTATAGGGTCTTTTGCCCTCTATGAATCTAACACTGCGCGAATTCCAAATTTATTGCAATAATCAATGGTTTCTGGAAGTTTCCTTATGTGGGTAAATAGCAACAATACCAAAGCAAAAGACGCGCCAAAGGCGCGTCAATGGTCTTGTAACATTTTGAATAGACGTCAGTTTGTGCAAGGTATTTCCGTTACAACAATCTCTCCGCCGCGACGCGTTCTGATCGTACAGACCTGTTTTTTCTGTTGTACCGGAGCTGGTGCCGCGTCTTCTATGCCAAGCAGGGATTTTTGATCCACCTCGATTGTTGCAGAAGCCACAACGTCTTCCTGAACACCGACCAATGCCAGCGACAGGCGACCCGTATTCTGAGCCTGGGCCAGCGCGGCGACTTGCTCTGGCGTTGCCGCAACCGTGACCGTTCGTGCAATCGTCGCGCCAGTAAGGTCAGAACCGGCGGTTTGGTCTACGGCAATCAATTTGATGTTTGTTTGGATCAGGCGCGTAATTTCTTTGTCTGCCCCTGCGACAGCACCTCGGATCGAGCCGGTCCAGTAGACGTCGATTTCGTCGCCCGGGCGCAGAAATCCGGAAACGCCAGATGCAACATCAACACTTATAGCAAAGGCGCGTTGTCCTCTATCCAGAAGAGATGTCAGACCAGCAACCTCGCCGGGTCGCGTGATTTTGACCTCGAGCACAGCTTCATCTTTCTCCATCGCGCGTAGTACAAACCGTTCTTTTTCGCCGATCTCAGGAAAAAGCACAGCTAAATCCGTAAATGTACCTTCGGGGATTGCGTTCTCCGGCCAATCAACGGCTCGAATATCTTCCGGAGTTATTTTTTCACCGTATTTCAAGGCCCGGTTCGAAACAAACACGCTGACTGTCGGGATTACTTTTGCGCCGGCGTTGGCCAACGCTTCTTGGGCCGCCTGCCGCTCGCGCGCCAGTTCGGCCTGATAGGCTGAGATATAGTTTCTCGCCATGTATACGGCACCCCCGGCAAGGGCTATTCCCACTATCAGGACAAGTCCGAACACTGCTCGCATTTTTTAACCCCTTCAAACCTTTGGCCTTTCGCGACGCAACCAAAGAGACAAGATGAAACAGCATATTTCCTAAACGGAAATTGTGTCGAAATATGGGACAAAAGATAATTTTGTCTTTTCCAGCCGATTGCGAAACTGTTTTTTGATCGATCCGCGCGCAGGAGTCCTTTGAGATCTCACAAGAAAACCGCGCCGGATGTCCGGCGCGGTTTAGAATTAGGTTGGAAGTGTTCTCAGCTTAGTTGCTGCTTGCCGCACCCAGACCACCAGTCGACTGAGAGCTGCCGGTGGTGCCTGTGCTGACAGTTGCAGAAGTCAGAGCTGAGTTTGCACCAGTCGCCAGGTCAACAGCACCGTCTTCGATCTGGTTGTATGCAACGGCTGCCAGGCCGATGACTGCTGCGGTCAGAACGACCCAGTCAACTGTTACTGCGCCGTCTTCGTCTTTGCGGAAGTTCTTGATGAACTTGATCATGTTATGTCCCTCCTAAAGGATCTAAATAGTCAAACAAACCTCGTCGTCTTCCAGAGCTTTCTCTCTCAGTCCGCTCCCGACCGTCTCGGTATGCATCTATGTTTGACCGCCCCCCGTGGCAGGAATTGGGCCAAACGGCGATTTTTTTTATTTTTGCTTAACTTTTTAGTGGATAAATTGCCAACATACTGAAAATAAATGTAAAAAATTAGCTCCATGTCAAAACCTCTGGTGTGGAGCGGTGCAAATTTACCCCAAATGAGGCGAAATTGCCCCAATTGGCTTGGTTTTTCTGGCCTTGCAGCAGATTTCGGGGTTCAAATGACGCAAAACAAAAGACATGAGGCAGGCAAATGAATTTCCGGAACGCACTTGTATGCGCCGGTGCGTTGGTATTGCTTGGGTCAGGCACCGTGTCGACGCTGGCGAACGAAGTGGAGCCGCGCGGCGTGTATAAGCGCATCAAAGCGCCAAAACCCGGCCAGCGCGTCCGCGTTGATGTTCAGATAACAGCGGAAGAACACGCGGCCTCGCCCTCGGCACCCAGTACCGGCACAGAACTGGTGGTGCCTGAAATCATAGCCCGAACCAAAGTCGCCCCTCCGCTCGGACCTGAAATAGCAACGCAGCCAAAGCCCAAGGGGTCATACAAAGCCTTCTGGGACAAGATTTCACCGGAACTGGCACAGGCAGGGTCAGGGCGTCTGGACGATGCAATCCGCGCCCTTGGGGCAACCAATGTGGCTTCTCCGCGTTTGAATACGTTACAGGGCATCGTTCAGAATCAGGGCAAGGATATTCTGCGATCCACGATTGGAACAAATGTTTCGCCGGCGCTGGTACTGGCGGTCATTTCGGTTGAATCGGCCGGCCGTGTGGATGCGGTCAGCTCTGCGGGGGCTCAGGGCCTTATGCAATTGATGCCTGCAACCGCAGCCCGGTTCGGAGTTCAGGACAGCCTGCAAGCAGCGCAGAATATTTCCGGCGGGGTGAAGTATCTGGACTGGCTGATGCAGGAATTTGGCAATGACCCGATTCTGGTGCTGGCAGGCTATAACGCAGGCGAAGGCGCGGTGCGCAAACACAGCGGCGTGCCACCATATGCCGAAACACGAGATTACGTACCGAAAGTGCTGGCTGCATTCCAGGTGGCACGCGCCTTGTGTGCCACCCCGCCCGATCTGGTGTCGGACGGGTGCGTTTTCCAAGCGATGAATTGACGAAAGCCCGCAGGCAAAGGCGGGCTTTCAGAAGGATCAGTTCACAAGCTGCGCCTCAGTCGCCTCGCGAATCTGATCTTCGGTCACGCCTTCGGCAATCTCCACGATCTTGAGGCCGCCTTCGACCACATCGAGGACCCCCAGATTGGTTATGATGCGGTTCACCACCTTCTTGCCTGTCAGGGGCAGGGTGCACTTTTTCAACAGCTTGGATTTACCGTGCTTATTGGTGTGGTCCATCACCACAATCACACGGCCGACCCCGGCCACCAGGTCCATCGCGCCGCCCATGCCTTTGACCAGCACACCGGGAATCATCCAATTGGCGAGATCGCCTTCTTCGTCGACCTCCATCGCGCCAAGAACGGCTGCGGCGATTTTCCCGCCACGAATCATGCCAAAGGATGTGGCGCTGTCGAAATAGGACGTACGGGACAGTTCGGTGATCGTCTGTTTGCCCGCGTTGATCAAATCCGGGTCTTCTTCTCCTTCGATGGGGAAGGGGCCCATGCCCAGCATGCCGTTTTCCGATTGCAAGGTGATATCCTTGTCACCGACATAGTTCGCCACCAGCGTCGGAATACCGATGCCCAGGTTGACATACATGCCGTCTTCCAGCTCTTGCGCCGCGCGCGCGGCCATCTGATTGCGATCCCAGGGCATTATGCGTCCTCCTTCTTGCGGGTGGTTCGTTGTTCGATGCGTTTTTCATGGCTGCCCTGGATCAGGCGATGCACATAAATGCCGGGCAGGTGGATGGCGTCAGGGTCCAAAGAGCCGCGCGGGACGATCTCTTCAACCTCGGCCACGCAGACTTTGCCGCAGGTCGCGGCAGGCACGTTGAAGTTCCGGGCCGTCTTGCGGAACACCAGATTTCCGGTGTCGTCGGCCTTCCACGCCTTTACGATCGCAAGATCGGCGAACATACCTTCTTCCATGATATAGGTTTCGCCGTTGAAGTCCTTGTGCTCTTTGCCTTCGGCAATCACGGTGCCAACACCGGTTTTGGTGTAGAAACCCGGGATACCGGCGCCCCCGGCACGCATACGTTCCGCCAATGTGCCCTGCGGGTTGAATTCCAGCTCAAGCTCGCCGCTCAGGTATTGCTGCATGAATTCGGCATTTTCGCCGACATATGAGCTGATCATCTTTTTGACCTGCTTGGTTTGCAGCAGAATGCCGATACCGAAATCATCAACGCCCGCATTATTGGACGCAAATGTAAGGTCTTGCGTGCCGGCATCTTTGATCGCTTCTAACAGCAACTCTGGAATGCCGCACAGGCCAAACCCGCCAGCAGCAATGAACATGCCGTCATGCAGCAGTCCGTCGAGCGCTTCGGCGGCATTGCCATATACTTTCTTCATGGAAATGACTCCCCCAATGATGTGGTGATGCGCAGGTTTTGCCGCCGCGTCACGGGGAAGTCAACGAATCCAAGGAGGTGGTGGTATTTCTACCTAGCCCGCCGTTTTTTTGGCCGTCTTCTTGGCTGCGGCCTTTTTCTTGGGGGCGGCTTTCTTTCTTGATCCTTTTTGCGCGGCTTTTTCGTTGGCAAGCGCTACGGCCATCTCCAACGTGACATCCTCGGGCTTTACATCCTTTGGCAAGGTCGCGTTCACTTTTTCCCATTTGACGTAAGGCCCGTAGCGACCGTCCAGGATCTGAATTGCACCGCCATCAGGATGTTCGCCCATTTCTTTCAAGGGCTTGGCTGCCGCGCTGCGCCCGCGCCCGGGATTGGCGCGTTTTTCGGCCAGCAACTCGACGGCGCGGTTCATGCCGATCTCAAACACATCATTCGGGTCTTTCAGGTTGGCATAAACCGGTTTTGCCTCGTCCGGCAGCTGATGCATCAGGTAGGGTCCAAACCGCCCGAAATTCGAGCTGATCATGCCGCCATCGGGATGTGCGCCGATCTGGCGCGGCAGCGACAAAAGCGTCAGAGCCTTGTCGAGATCCATGTCATCTTTGCTCCATCCGCGAGGCAGAGAGGCGCGCGGGGGCTTTTTGTTCTCGGCCGTTGGTTCGCCGCGCTGGACATAGGGTCCGAAACGACCGGATTTCAGCCAGATGTCATCCCCGGCATCTTCACCCAGCAGGCGTTCATCGCCTTCGGCACCTTCCCCGGCAATGGGCCGCGTATAGGTACATTCCGGATAGTTGCCGCAGCCAACAAAACCCCCGGTTCTGGAGGTTTTCAGATGCAATCGCCCGGCGCTGCATTTCGGGCAGATACGAGGGTCGGACCCATCTTCGCGCGGGGGATACAGCTGTGGTGCCAACGCCTCGTCCAGCTTGTCCAGGACTTCGGAAATCCGCAGTTCCGACGTCTCGCCGATAGCTGCCGAGAAGTCCCGCCAGAACTTGCCAAGAAGATCCTTATAATCACGATCTCCGGCGCTGACGTCGTCCAGCTCTTCTTCAAGGTTCGCTGTGAACTCGTAGCCGACATACTGGCGGAAGAAGTTCAGCAGAAAGATCGTGACGATGCGCCCTTTTTCTTCGGGGATCAGGCGGTTCTTGTCTTTGCGAACATATTCGCGATCCTGAATCGTGGTCACGATCGAAGCATAGGTCGAAGGGCGCCCGATCCCCAATTCTTCCATCCGCTTGACCAGCGTCGCCTCGGTATAGCGCGGGGGGGGCTGGGTATGATGCTGCTGCGCCAGAACAGCTTCGTTGTCGGACAAGACGCCCGCCTTGTCGTCGGCGGTGGCCTTGACGTACTGATCGCGCAGCGAGGTTTTGGCAAAGCGCGCAGGATCGCCCTGCATAATCTGCGGCAAGCGTTTTTCATCATCGTCAGAGACATCATCGCGGCCTTCTTCATAGACCCGCATAAAGCCGTCAAACAGAACAACCTGACCGGTGGCGCGCAGACCAACCTGATTGTCCGCGCTGGTGATCTCGACCGTTGTGCGTTCCAGCCGGGCTGCTGCCATCTGGCAGGAGATTGTGCGTTTCCAGATCAGGTCGTACAGCTTGCGCTGATCCTCGTCCGTCACTTTCAACGCCTTGGTGTCCCGTGACATGTCCGTCGGGCGGATGCACTCGTGCGCTTCCTGAGCGTTCTTGGCCTTGTTTTTGTACATCCGCGGGCTTTGGGGCACATATTCGGCCCCATAGCGTTCCGATATGACGTTGCGGGTGTCCGCTACAGCCTCTGGCGCCATATCGATGCCATCTGTCCGCATGTAGGTGATATAGCCCGCCTCATACAGCCGCTGGGCCACTTGCATCGCGTGGCGTGCGCCCATGCCGAATTTGCGGCTGGCCTCTTGTTGCAGCGTCGATGTCATAAAGGGCGCACTGGGGTTGCGTGCGGCTGGCTTGGCCTCGACAGAGGTGACCGTCATGGCGCGGCTGGTGATTGCCTGCACAGCCAGTTCAGCCTGTGTGGCATTTGCCAGATCGTGCTTGTTCAGCTTTTTGCCGGCCAGAGTGACCAGTCGCGCCTCGTATGTCTGGCCGCGCGGCGTTTCAAACACCGCTTTGACTGACCAGTATTCGACAGGTCTGAACGCCTCGATCTCCATCTCGCGTTCGACGATCAGACGCAGACAGACCGATTGCACGCGGCCGGCTGACCTTGCGCCGGGCAGCTTGCGCCAAAGAACCGGTGACAGGTTGAATCCAACCAGATAATCCAACGCGCGGCGGGCAAGATACGCTTCGACCAGGGGCATGTCGACATCGCGGGGGTTTTGCATCGCCTCGGTGACTGCATCCTTGGTGATGGCGTTGAAGGTCACCCGGCTGACGGGTGTATCCTTCTTGATTGATCGGCGCTTGGTCAATGCCTCTTGCAGGTGCCAACTGATCGCTTCGCCTTCGCGGTCCGGGTCGGTGGCCAGAATCAGCGCATTGTCTTCCTTCAGCGCATCAGCAATGGCCTTGACATGCTTTTTGCTGTCATTTCCCACTTCCCATTTCATCGAGAATTCATGGTCGGGATCGACCGATCCATCTTTGGGCGGCAGGTCCCGCACATGGCCGTAAGAGGCCAGAACCGTGTAGTCAGGACCAAGGTATTTGTTGATCGTTTTTGCTTTGGCCGGAGATTCTACAACAACTACGGGCATTTAATGGGAATCCTCGCTCGACGGACTTTGCGCCTTGTATGGCCGTGCAAGATGTGTGCGGCAAGATCGAATTGTCAATGCGTTCGTTTTCGGATCGCCATCTGCCGCCCGTCAGTATCGCAATCGCGGCGTGCGCGGGTCCGGTTTTACTCATCAAGGACCGGTCAACCTGCCAGGGACAGCAGGCCGCCGGGCTGTCTTTGGATCCGGCCATCAAGCTCCAGATCGGTAAGCGCCGGTGCGATCTGTCCTGCGGTGGCGGCGATATCGCGGATCAATTGATCCTCAGCCATCGGAGAGGGTCCCAGTCGCGTCAGGATTTCGGTGTGCAGAGCCGCCGTTGAGCGGATCACGTCCCTGGCGGTTTGAGGCGCAGGTTCGGGGGATTCGAACATCTGCGACTGCTGGGGCGGCAAGGCGTCAATAACATCCTGCGCCGTTCTGACCAGTGTGGCACCATCCCGGATCAACAGATTGCAACCTGCCGCCCGTGCATCAAAAGGGTGGCCGGGTACAGCAAGAACCTCTCGCCCTTGATCCAGCGCGTCGCGGGCTGTGATCAGGCTGCCGGATTTAGCCGCAGCCTCGACGATCACCACAGCCTGCGCCAGACCTGAAATTATCCGGTTGCGGCGGGGAAAATGGCGGGCCTGTGGGGTGACGCCCATGGGCTGTTCTGACACCAGCAGACCAGATTTGGCGATATCATGCGCCAAACCGCTATTGTCGGCGGGATAAACGATGTCGACGCCGCCTGCCATCACAGCCACGGTTCCCGTTTCCAACGACGCCAGATGGGCTGACGTGTCGATTCCGCGCGCAAGCCCTGAAACGATTGAAAACTCTTTTTTACCCAGTTCCGCTGCAAGCCCCCGCGCCATCCTTGACCCCAGTGAGGAACAGTTGCGCGCGCCGACCAACGCAATTGCGGGTCGCATCAGCACCGATACGTCCCCGATTGCCCAAAGCATGGGTGGGGCATCAGTTAAGTCGGACAGCGTCGCGGGGAAATCAGGGGTCCCAAGGCACAAAAGCTGCGCTTTGGCTGCTTTTGCCGCCTTGAGTTCCGCCTCGATCACGCCGGGCGGGCAGATTTCATACCCGTCTATCCCGGCAGCACGCGCCATTTCGGGCAACGCCGCCAGCGCGTTCTGCGCCGAGCCATGTTCGCGCAGCAGGCGCCGGAACGTTGCCGGACCAACCTTGCGCGAGCGCAACAGACGAAGCCAGGAAAACCGGTCCTCTTCCGTGGTGGGTGGGAGTGGGGGGTGATAGGAAGAAAGCTGCTCTTCGGTCATCCGATGCTCCGCCTGATTGCAGAACTGGTTTACGGGTGGTGGGGTTAACAGCCTGTGAATCTTGGAAAATTAGATGTGATTTGATTGCAGTCACTTTAGAATGGATTTTTTATGTTGTTGAAAAATAAAGAAAAAGATTTCGCAAAGACGCGCACGCACTTGACGGCCTGCGCGCCTGAAAGTGGGCGCAAAGATGTGTTTTGTTAACCCTGTGCCCGCGCCCAGCAGCTTGGGACCGACTCAGGTGGCCGAACCGCCGACGGTTAGCCCGTCCATCAGAACGGTCGGTTGACCGACCCCAACCGGCACCCATTGTCCATCCTTACCACATGTACCCATGCCCGGGTCCAGCGCCATGTCGTTGCCCAGCCCGCGGATACGTTTCAGGGCCGACGGCCCGTCGCCGATCAACGTTGCCCCTTTGACAGGTGCACCGATCCTGCCGTTTTCAACGCGGTAGGCTTCGGTGCATGAGAACACGAACTTGCCGTTGGTGATGTCAACCTGACCGCCGCCGAATCCCACAGCCCAGATACCATCCTTGATATCGGCCACCAGCGCCGCCGGGTCAGCATCGCCGCCCAGCATGATCGTATTGGTCATGCGTGGCATCGGTTTATGCGCATAGCTCTGCCGTCGGCCGTTTCCGGTGGGCGAAACACCCATCAGCCGCGCGTTCTGCCGGTCCTGCATATATCCTGTCAGGGTCCCGTCCTCGATCAGCACCGTCCGCGAACCGGGCGTGCCTTCGTCATCCACGGTGATCGAACCGCGCCTGTCCGCGAGCGTGCCGTCATCAACCACTGTCACACCCCTGGACGCGATCTGTTGCCCCATCAGACCAGCGAAAGCTGACGTGCCCTTACGATTGAAATCGCCTTCCAGTCCGTGGCCTATGGCCTCGTGCAACAATATCCCGGGCCAGCCGGGGCCAAGCGCAACCTCCATTACACCGGCGGGCGCGGGTATCGCATCCAGATTGACAAGCGCAATGCGCAGCGCCTCGCGGGCCTTGTTCTGCCAGTCGGCGGGATCGATCAGACCATCAAGGCCCACGCGGCCGCCGCCCCCGGCCGATCCGCTTTCGCGGCGGCCGTTCTGTTCGACAATGACTGAGACGTTCAGGCGCGTCATGGGCCGAACATCGCGCACAAGAACACCGTCAGGACGCAAAATCTCAACTTCCTGAATGGCGGCTGCGATTGTGGCGCTGACCTGCACGACGCGGGGGTCCAGATCGCGCGTGAAAGAGTCGATCGCGCGCAGAGTGTCGATTTTGACCGGGAAATCGGCGGTCTCGATGGGGTCTTCATCCGTGTAGAGGCGCGTGTTGGTGGCGCGTGGTGCATTTGCCAGGACGCCGCCGCCGTCGCCGACGGCCAGGCGTGCTGTTTCGGCAGCGCGTTTCAGAGCCGGGATCGAGACATCTGTGGAATGCGCGTATCCGGCGACCTCACCCTGAACCGCCCGCAACCCGAAACCTTCGGATGCGTCGTACGAGGCAGTGCGCAATCGCCCATCGTCAAAGACCAGCGACTCGGATTTTCTGCGTTCGACAAACAACTCGCCATCTTCGGCCCCGGCCGTCGCCGATTGCAGAACGGCAAGCGCCTCATCCTGCGGAAGCGTGCTTTCAAAGGGGCGAAACGGGGCCTGTGTCATCGATTGTCACCTTCCGGTTTTGATCCAGATCAAGAATAGCGTCTGTTTGACGCAAGCATTTTGCTTTATCTACCCGACGGAATATGGTTTTTAACGCGGCCAAAGACAACGGGAGAGGTGCGAGCGACTCACACCTTTTCGCGAGAGAAGCAAAGATCAAACGATCAGGACAGAACATGAAGTATGCTTTGATGCTTTCCGGGCTTGCAACGGCCCTCTCCAGCCTTCCCGCCATGGCTCAGGACATTGAGATCATTGGCAAGCCGGTCGACGGTGGGCTTGGTTTCCAGCCGGCTGTGACCAGCCTTGCAGACGGAATTCAGCGCCTGGACACCATGATCCTGGTGATCATTACCGCGATCAGTGTGTTTGTGGGGGCTCTGCTGGTGTACTGCATCGTGCGCTATAACAGCCGCGTGAATCCGAAACCGGCACAGTTTTCCCACTACACGCCGGTTGAAATCGCCTGGACACTGGTGCCGATTCTGATCCTTGTTTTTATCGGCGCGTTCTCACTGCCGGTGCTGTTCAAACAGCAGGAAATCCCGGAAGGCGATGTGGTCATCAAGGTTGTCGGCAACCAGTGGTATTGGACATATGAATATGTCGATCACGATTTTGCATTTGACAGCTATCTGTTAGGCCATCCGGCAACGCTGGATGAAGGTGCGCGCCCGGCGGACGCTGACGTTACTGCGTTTGTTCTGGACGATGCCATGCGGGCCAAATTGGCCGATGCAGGGTACAGCGAAGACGAATGGCTGCTGGCGACCGACACGGCCGTCGTGGTGCCGGTCAACAAAATCATCGTCATGCAGGTCACCGCGTCGGACGTGATCCATTCCTGGACCATCCCGTCCTTTGGGGTGAAGCAGGATGGCGTGCCGGGCCGTCTGGCCGAACTGTGGTTCGAGGCCGAGAAAGAAGGCATTTATTTCGGTCAGTGTTCAGAACTGTGCGGCAAGGACCACGCGTATATGCCGATAACCGTGAAAGTGGTCAGCCAAGAAGCATATGACGCATGGCTACAAGACGCGATTGACGAATACGCAGGAGAGCCGCTGCCGTATCAGGTTGCTGCCAACTAGCGCCGCAACGACACAAGGTTGATCCGCCTGACAACAACAGCAAGCTGCGCCCGAAATTGCGCAGCTTTCGCCCAAGAAGGACCATAAATGACCGACGCAAGCTTCAACGCCAGCACTGCGACTACCGGGGCCTTTACGAATGAGGCCGGGTTTGGCGACTATTTCTCGTTGCTGAAGCCGCGCGTGATGTCGCTGGTTGTGTTCACCGCAATGGTCGGCCTTTTGGCGGCACCGGTCCCGATACATCCGTTTGTCGGATTTTGCGCCATTCTTTTCATCGCCATCGGCGGCGGCGCCTCGGGGGCGCTGAACATGTGGTGGGATGCGGATATCGACAGGGTGATGAAACGCACCCGCAACCGGGCCGTGCCCGCGGGTCGTGTCGAACCGGGTGAGGCGCTGGCGCTGGGCTTGGCGCTGTCGGGCCTGTCTGTGATCATGCTTGGCCTTGCGACAAATTGGTTCGCGGCGGCGTTTCTGGCGTTCACCATCTTTTTCTATGTTGTTGTCTACACAGTCTGGCTGAAGCGGCTGACACCGCAAAACATCGTGATCGGCGGAGCGGCAGGGGCGTTCCCCCCGGTTATCGGCTGGGTTGCGGCAACCGGGACCATGACGCTTGAACCGTGGTTGATGTTCGCGTTGACCTTCATGTGGACCCCACCGCATTTCTGGGCTCTGGCGCTGTTCATGCGATAGGATTACGACGACGCGGGTGTGCCGATGCTGACAGTGACCCATGGTCGCTACGCCACACGCTGGCATATTCTTGTGTACAGCATCCTGCTTGCGATTCTGGCCGTGGGAACTGCATTCTCCGGCATCGGAGGACCGATTTACCTGGTGGTCGCTCTTGTGTTGAACGCGATGTTCTTGCGTGGCGCGTGGCAAATCGCCCGCCGGAACGAAGAGGACTCGGAAGCCGACAACTTCAAGGTTGAGCATGGTTTCTTTAAGCTTTCGCTGCTCTACCTGTTTTTGCACTTCGGCGCGATCCTGGCAGAGGCGCTGTTGAAACCGTACGGGTTGGGAGGCTGGTCATGAGCCTGCGCAAAAGCCATGAATTGCACCAGCGCCGGTTTGGTCGCAATCTGGGCGTCGGCCTGGTGCTGGCGGCGTTCATCGTGATTATTTTTGGCCTGACCGTTGTCAAAGTGTCAGGTTCGAATTTTGGCGCTGCAAATCAGGAGGTTCAGAACTGATGGCGTTGACGGGTCCGCAAAAGACGGTGGCGCAGACGGTTGGCCTGGTTGTGCTGATGGGCAGCCTGGCGTGGGCTGCCGTACCACTATACGACTGGTTCTGCCGCGTCACCGGGTATGGCGGTACGACGGGTGTGGCCGAAACCGCGCCCGAAGATATACTGGACCGCGTGGTCACCGTGCGGTTCGACGCCTCCAAGGCCAAGGGCATGGCGTGGGAATTCAAGCCGGTTGAACGCGAAATGCAGGTGCGCATCGGAGAGACCGGTTTGGCCTTTTACGAGGCCTATAATCCGACGGATCGCCCCATTGCCGGCCAGGCATCTTATAACGTTGCACCTTATTCCGCAGGTGGGTATTTCCAGAAAATCGCCTGTTTCTGTTTTGAAGAACAGGTGTTGCAACCGGGTGAACGGGTTGAAATGCCTGTAAGCTTTTTCGTGGATCCTGAGATGGTCGAGGATCTCGAAGCGAGATATGTTCATACGATAACGCTGTCGTATACATTCTATGAAATTGATCTGCCCGAGGGCTTTGCCGCCCTTGAGACACCGGCAGACTCGACAACGAACTAAAGCCTGAAGGTGAGGGACGCAGATGGCACACGCTAAAAACCACGATTATCACATTCTGGCCCCGTCGATCTGGCCGCTGGTCGGCGCCGTCGCCGGGTTTGTGATGCTGTTCGGGGCTGTCTTGTGGATGCACGGTATTACGTCGTGGCTGTTCTGGGCAGGGTTCGTTGGCGTTCTGTACACCATGTTCGGCTGGTGGTCCGAAGTGGTTGTGGAAAGCCGACAGGGCGATCACACGCCGGTTGTCCGCATCGGTCTGCGCTATGGTTTCATCTTGTTCGTTATGTCCGAGGTGATGTTCTTCTTCGCGTGGTTCTGGTCGTTCTTCAAACACCGCATGTATCCGATGTACGATTATGCCGGCACCGAATACATCCAGCCGGACATCCACGCGGTTGACCCGTTTCACCTGCCGCTGATCAACACGCTGGTGCTGCTGCTGTCCGGCTGTGCGATCACGTGGGCGCACCATGCGCTGGTACATGACAATGACCGCAAGGCGCTGATCAACGGCCTGGCCATCGGCATCGTTCTTGGGATCGCGTTCACTTTGCTTCAGGCATATGAATATTACGAACTTCTGGCGCATGAAGGCTGGGAGTTCGGCGGTGACCAGTTCTATTCGAACTTCTTCATGGCGACCGGCTTTCATGGCGTTCATGTCGTGATCGGCACGATCTTTCTGAGTGTCTGCCTGATCCGTGCTCTGCGCGGTGATTTCACCCCGGAAAAGCATGTGGGTTTCGAAGCGGCCGCCTGGTACTGGCACTTTGTCGACGTTGTCTGGCTGTTCCTGTTCTTCGCCGTTTACATCTGGGGTCAGGCGCCACTTATGTAACGCACGGTCGGCGATCCAATTGCAAAAGCCGCCCTTAAGAGGGCGGCTTTTTCTCTATTCGGGGCGCAATATTGCGCCCCATACAATTGCGTGGTTGCCTTTGTGCAGGCGCAGCCCTTAACAAGACGCCGGTTCCTGCCGAACCGTCAAACGACACTTACTGGTCCCGACATGCGCCGTATTTTGTTCCTGCTGATATTCGGTTTTGCCGGCCTTGCGGTTCTGGTGTCGCTGGGCGCGTGGCAGGTTCAGAGACTGGCCTGGAAAGAAGGTATTCTGGCGGATATCGACGCACGCATTGCCGCCGATCCGGTGCAACTGCCCGCCAGCCCATCCGAGAGCGCGGACAAATATCTACCCGTCACAATCTCGGGAGAGATGCAGCCCGGCGAAATCCATGTTCTCGTTTCAGTGAAACAGGTTGGGGCGGGGTATCGCATCATTCAGCCTTTCGGCACCGACGGCAGGACCATTCTGGTGGATCGCGGTTTCGTACCTGTGACCGCCAAACAGAATGACCGCGTGCAGGGCGTTATGGAGATCACCGGCAACCTGCATTGGCCGGACGAAATCGACGGTTACACCCCCGAACCCGATATTGACGCCAATATCTGGTTTGCACGCGACGTTCCCAGCCTGTCAGTGGCGCTGGGCACCGAGCCTGTGCTGCTGGTTGCACGTTCGCAAACCGATCCCGACATTACCCCATTGCCGGTTGATACGGCGGGCATTCCGAACGATCACCTGCAATATGCTGGCACCTGGTTTGGTTTGGCCCTCGTCTGGGCTGCGATGACCGGTTACTTCCTGTGGCGCGGTCGCGCCCCGACTAAGAGTGAAGAGCAATGAAATACATCTCGACCCGTGGGCAAGCGCCCGAACTGACGTTTGAAGAGGCGATGCTGACCGGTCTGGCGCGCGATGGCGGCCTGTACCTGCCTGCCGAAATTCCGGTGCTGAGCCAGGACGAGATCGCTGCGTTTGCGGGTTTACCGTATGAAGAGATCGCGTTCCGTGTGATGTGGCCCTATGTCAGCGGGTCATTTGACGAGGATGAGTTCAAACAGATCATCGCCCGGGCATATGCAGGTTTTGGCCACGATGCCCGCGCGCCTTTGAAACAGCTGAACGAAAATCATTTTCTGTTGGAACTGTTTCACGGACCCACGCTGGCCTTCAAAGACTTTGCCATGCAATTGATTGGTCAACTGTTTCAGGTCGCCCTGAAACGTCGCGGCGACCGGGTAACCATCGTCGGTGCGACCAGCGGTGACACCGGTTCCGCAGCCATCGAGGCGTTCCGGGGCCTGGACGCGGTGGATGTCTTCATTCTGTTCCCGCATGGTCGTGTGTCCGAGGTACAGCGCCGTCAGATGACAACGCCTGCGGACAGCAACGTTCACGCGCTGGCGATGGATGGAGACTTTGACGGTTGTCAGGCCGCCGTAAAGGATATGTTCAACGATTTCGAGTTTCGTGATGGCGTAAAGCTGGCGGGTGTAAATTCAATCAACTTTGCGCGGGTGCTGGCGCAGGTGGTCTATTATTTCTCGGCCGCTGCCAGCCTTGGCGCGCCGCATCGCAAGATCAGTTTTTCCGTACCAACGGGCAACTTTGGCGACATTTTCGCAGGTTTTATCGCCAAGCGCATGGGGCTGCCGATCGACCGGTTGGTTGTGGCCACCAATCAGAACGACATCCTGCATCGCTGTTTGTCGGGCGAGGGTTACTTCAAAGGTGAAACCATCCCTTCAATCAGCCCGTCTATGGACATTCAGGTCAGTTCGAACTTTGAACGCGCATTGTATTATGCCTATGGCGAAGATGGCAGCGCAGTGGCGCAGTTGATGGATGAGCTTAAAGATGGTGGTTTCAGCATCAGCCAGGGCGCGATGGAGGCGCTGCGCGAGAATTTCGACTCCGGTTCTGTGTCCGAGGATGAAACGCTTGCAACGATCCGGCATACGCTGAGGCACAGTGCTGAACTGGTCTGCCCGCATACCGCCGTGGGCATCAAGGTGGCGGAAGATCAACGCGCGCCGGACGTTCCGATGATCACTTTGGCTACCGCGCATCCTGCGAAATTCCCGGCTGCGGTCGAGAAGGCGAGTGATGTGCATCCACCTCTTCCCTCTCGGATGTCTGATCTGTATGAACGTCCGGAACGGGTGACCCGGATCGCAAATGATCTGGTCGCCATTGAGGATCATATCAAAGGGCATATCGCTGAGTGACTGTCAGACAAGACCAACTGAATAACGGATTTCGGATCGTCAGTGAACACATGCCGGGGCTGCAATCCGCGGCCATCGGCATTTGGGTGACCGCCGGTGGGCGGCATGAGCGGATCGAACAAAATGGTATCGCGCATTTCCTTGAGCATATGGCGTTCAAGGGCACAGCGCGCCGCTCTGCATTGCAAATCGCCGAAGCGATTGAGGATGTGGGCGGATATATCAACGCCTACACCTCGCGCGAGGTTACTGCCTATTATGCGCGGGTCTTGAAAGATGACGTGGCGCTGGCGCTGGATGTCATTGGTGACATCGTTTTGCACCCGGTCTTTGACCCGCGCGAGATCGAGGTGGAGCGGGGCGTTATCCTTCAGGAAATCGGCCAGGCTTATGACACGCCCGACGATGTCATTTTCGACTGGTTGCAAGAACAGAGCTATCACGATCAACCGCTTGGGCGCACTATTCTTGGACCTTCGGAACGGGTCAGCGGTTTTTCGCGCGAAGACCTTTCGGGTTTTGTGACCGAACACTATGGCCCGGAACAGATGATCCTGTCTGCGGCCGGGGCGGTGGATCATGACCAGTTGATGAGGATGGCCGAAGAGATGTTTGGCCATCTGAAACCCCGAAAAGGTCTGATTGCAGTGCCAGCGCGTTTTACGGGTGGAGAGGCGCGTCAGCAAAAGGATCTGGAACAGGCGCATTTCGCACTGGCTGTAGAAAGCCCGGGCTACAGGGATGACGCCATTTACACCGCGCAGATCTATTCGACCGCGCTGGGCGGGGGTATGTCTTCGCGCCTGTTTCAGGAAGTTCGGGAAGTGCGCGGTCTGTGCTACACGATATTCGCGCAAACCGGCGCGTATGCCGATACTGGCACAACGACGATCTATGCCGGAACATCGGCAGATCAGGTTGCGGAACTTGCCAGCATCACAATTGATGAAATGAAGCGCGCCGCGGAAGACATGACATCCGAGGAAGTGGCCCGCGCCCGCGCCCAGATGAAGGCGGGGATGTTGATGGGGCTGGAAAGCCCTTCAAATCGCGCGGAACGTCTTGCACGGCTGGTGCAGATATGGGGCGATGTGCCGCCACTGGAAGATACAGTGGCCAGAATCGACGCTGTCGGCACGACGGATGTTCGCGTGTTTGCAGAAAAGATGGCGGTTCAGGCTCCGGCAGCGCTGGCGCTGTATGGTCCGGTTTCGGGCGCGCCAACGCTGGCGGAGTTGCAGGAGAGGCGTGCGGCGTGATGCTACTCGGCAGACGCAGGCTGAAACTCGAGACAGAGCGTCTGAGCTTGCGACCGCCGGTGCATTCCGACTTTAATGATTGGGCAGCCCTGCGCCGGGCGTCCAAGGAATATCTCACCCCGTGGGAACCGATCTGGGCCAAGGATCATCTGAGTCGCAAATCCTTCACCAATCGCGTCTACTGGGCACAACGGTCGGTGGCCAGCGGGACCGCTATTCCCCTGTTTCTGTTCCGCCGTACGGACGATATTCTGCTTGGGGCGATCACGCTGGACAATGTACGCCGCGGTCCGGCACAGGCAGGAACGCTGGGATATTGGACGGGTCAGTCCTTTGCCCGGCAAGGATACATGCGCGAAGCTATCGGAGCTGTCGTGCACCACGCTTTCACCCGTCTGGACCTCAGCCGTATTGAAGCGGCCTGTTTGCCCGAGAACGCGGCCTCACGCGGGCTGCTGGAAAGTTCGGGATTCAAATACGAAGGTGTGGCGCAGTCGTATCTACAGATCAACGGGCGATGGCGGACGCATGTTCTGTACGCAAGTCTGCGCTCTGACCGGCGCGGCAAAACTGACGCGGGCTAGGGTGCTGCCCCGGTGGGGCGGTCGGCGCCAACTGGACGGTTTTGCAAAAACAAAGTCAGGGGCATGACTTGCGCGCTGTATGCGCTACACTCTGATCATGCGCTGGTTTCTTGCGGCATTGATGGTGATCTCGGGCGGGGCTGCGGCGCAAGAGCGGCGGCCGAGCCATTGCATAGCGATCGCCGATGCGGCGCCGGGGATCGAATATATTCAGAAAGCGGCCTGGCAGGATCCTGTGCCCGAGTTTTCGGTGCGCATCAGCTACATTGCCCACGCCTCTTTCCTGATCCAGACGCAGGGCGGGTTGAATGCGGTCACGGATTTCACCGGTTTCATAGGCGGTGCCGATCTGATCCCGGATGTGGTGACTATGAACCACGCGCACAGCACCCACTGGACGGCCAACCCGGACCCGGCCATTCCGCATGTGCTGCCTGGATGGGGGGATTTCGGACAAGGCATAGATCATCATCTGGATTTAGGCGAGATGCTGATCCGCAACGTCTCTACCGACATCCGGTCAGTGTATGGCGGGGTAGAGGAACGAGGAAACTCGATTTTTGTGTTCGAGGTCGAAGGCTTGTGTATCGGACATCTCGGACACTTGCATCACGTTCCGTCGGACGAACAGTTTGCCGCTTTGGGTCGGCTCGACGTGGTTATGGCGGCGGTGGATGGCGGAACAACAATGCCGCTACCAGACATGATTTCGGTTTTGAAGCGGCTCAAAAGCTCAGTCATCATTCCGATGCACTGGTTTTCCGGTTTTTCGCTTGATCGTTTTCTTGTGGATATTCGCAATGATTTCCCGGTTCAGCGAGATGGAGTGTCGGAAATCACGGTGTCTTTGCGGACACTGCCTGACCGCCCAACGGTCGTTGTTTTGGAACCGCAATATCTGATCGACCTCGAATAGGGCTTGTCTCCGTAGGTCGGCTTGGGCGAAGAAAAGCCATGACTTTGAATTCAGCAGATGAACGTTTTGCCGCCGCAGTGCTTGGTCAATTGGGCGACGATATACTGCGACCAGCCTCGGACCGGTATCTGGAAGAGCCCCGCGGACGTTTTGTTGGGCATGCCGGGGCTGTGGCTTTGCCCAGAAACGTTGAACAGGTTGCACAGCTGGTGCGGCTGGCAATGGCAAACCGGGTGCCGGTGGTGCCTTATGGCGGCGGCACGGGATTGGTCGGCGGTCAGGTCATGGATGACGGACCGGTGCCGTTGCTTGTGTCGCTGGAACGCATGAACACGGTCCGTGCGCTGTATCCAAGCGAGAACATCATGATTGTCGAAGCCGGAGCTATTCTGGCGGATGTTCAGGCTGCGGCTGAATCGGTGAACCGGATGTTTCCGCTGTCATTGGCGGCGCAGGGATCGTGCAGGATCGGTGGCAATCTTGCCACCAATGCCGGGGGGGTCAATGTGCTGCGATACGGCAATGCCCGGGATTTGTGTCTGGGATTAGAGGCGGTTCTGCCAAATGGTGAAATCTGGCACGGTCTCAGCCGTTTGCGCAAGGACAACGCAGGATATGATCTGCGCGATCTGCTGATCGGGGCCGAAGGTACTCTGGGCATTATCACGGCGGCCAGCCTAAAGCTGTTTGCGCAACCTGCATCCCACGGCACGGCCATGTTTCTGGTCGCGTCTCCTCAGGCTGCGATCCAGTTGCTGGCTATAGCCCGCGATCAGGTCGGAGAAGCCATCAGCGCATTCGAATTGATCCACCGGCAGGGTCTGGAATTCCTGTCCGAAGTGTTGCCGAACGTGCGGCAACCCTTTGATGCGCAGCCGGAATGGTGTGTTCTGATTGAACTGGGTTTGCCAACGGGTCTATCGCCTGACATGGCGCTGGAGCGGCTTTACGTTGCAGCTGAAAAGGAAGGTCTTGTCAGCGATGCCGTGATTGCCCAAAGCCAGTCGCAGCGGGCCGAGCTTTGGGCATTGCGCGAACAAATCCCCGAAGCCAATCGTCTGATCGGTTCAGTTTCCAGCCACGATATCTCGGTCCCGATCTCGTCCATACCCGAATTCATTCGGCGCGGAGGCAAAGTGATCTCGGAACTTGGGCCCTTTCGGATCAATTGTTTTGGCCATGTCGGCGACGGCAATCTGCATTACAATGTCTTTCCACCACGCGGCATCGACAGATCGCAGTTTGACCCGCAACGCAGTGCGGTCAAACGGGCCGTACATGATCTGGTGCACGAATTCGGAGGCTCGGTCAGTGCCGAGCATGGCGTCGGACGTTTGAAGGCCGACGATCTTGAGTTGTACGGAGATCAAGCCAAACTTGCCGCAATGCGCGCAATCAAGGACGCTTTGGATCCGTTGAGTATCATGAACCCAGGTGCGGTACTAAAAATGCAGACGCGGCCCGAATGATCCGGGCCGCGTCAGGTTGGTTAGGATGCGGGCAGGATCACTTTATCGATGACATGAATCACGCCATTCGACGTTTCGATATCCGCTTGCACGACGGTGGCGTCATTGACCATCACACCGTTGTCCAGATCGATGGTTACGTCGCCACCTTGCACTGTGGCAGCGGTCATATCGTCGGACAGATCACCTGACATCACTTTTCCGGGTACCACGTGATAAGTCAAAACAGCGACCAGCTGATCCTTGTTCTCAGGCTTCAGCAAATCTTCGACAGTGCCTTCCGGAAGGGCGGCAAACGCCTCGTCAGTTGGCGCAAACACAGTGAACGGGCCGTCACCTTTCAGCGTATCGACCAATTCGGCCGCCTGAACGGCAGCGACAAGCGTTTCAAAGCTGCCGGCAGATACGGCGGTATCGACGATGTCTTTTTCACCTGCAATCGCAGACGTGCTCAGAAGGATGGACGCGACGCTAACAGCTGCAAACTTACGGAACATATTGAGGTCTCCCTGGGTTAAAATGCTTCAAGCAGCATCACCATGGGTACGCCCCGGAACGCATTCAGATCACAACAAAACCGCAAAGAATTGGCTTGAAATCAGATCTGTCCGCGCTAAGCCTGCCAGATTTCAGATTTCCACTTAAAAAATTAATCGTTTTTTGCCTTAAAGACCTTCGAATTCGCACAGCACATGAACGTCCATACCCATGCTTTCAAGCACTTTGCGGCCGCCGAGATCGGGCAAATCTATGATGAAAGAACAGGACAGTATCTCGCCGCCCAACCGCTCGATCAGTTTGATTCCGGCGGACGCCGTCCCGCCGGTGGCCAACAGGTCATCCACAACTAAGATTTTCTCGCCCGGTTGGATGGCGTCATCGTGAATTTCCACGATCGCTTCGCCGTATTCCAGGCTGTAATCCTGACTGATCGTGGTTCCGGGCAGCTTGCCCTTTTTCCGGATCGGTACAAAGCCCACGCTTAACTGATGTGCAATCGCGCCACCCAGTATGAACCCGCGGGCCTCAAGCCCGACAACCTTGTCAATGCTCTCGCCTGCGTAGGGATGCAACATCTGGTCAATGGCCATGCGAAATCCACGCGGATCGGCAAACAGGGTGGTGACATCGCGAAACATGATCCCTTCATGAGGGAAATCGACAATGGTACGGATGTAATCCTTGACGGACTTGTTTCTGGACATGGGCCAACCTTTTTGCGCCAAAACTCGCCGGGGTGTTTGGCCCATCAACATCCGTCATGCAAGAAAAGAATGTTGTCGAAAATTACTTGCGTCGGTTGTGCACTGCATTTGGCAGCCCAAAGTAACGATACAGTGTGGCCGGTAACCACGGCAGATGAGGTTTGCGCCAATTGCGCTGATCTTTCAAAAGAAATGCCTGTGCGGCATGAAGGTTCATTGCCTTGATCCTTTTTATTTGTTAGACGCCCGATATCTACATTAACTATGCGATGTATATACAATGCATCGCGATAAGAATCAAGACTGTGGCGAGGTCAGAGCGCGTGGCGAAAAAAGACGGTAAGGTTTCTACCAAGAAAAACAGCCAGTTGGTTTTGCGGTTGGACAAAACTGAACGCGACGCATTTGTCGAATTGTGCAAAGAGCTTGATACCTCTGCGGCGCGCGAAATCCGCCGCTTTATCCGCGGCTTCATGAGAGAACACGCTGAAGACTAGATCAGGCGGGGCGGCGCAGGACAGCCGTTGCAAACCCCATACAGATCAGCGCAACGCCGCCAAACCGGGTCACCGCGGTCACGACCTCGGCACGGCCGACCAGCAGCCGCAGGCGCGCAGCCATCAGTGCATACGTCAGCGCGTTGATCCAGGCCAGCCCGACAAATGTTGCAATCAGGATTGCAAACTGCGGTCCCAGCGGGTCGGACGGGGCCAGAAACTGCGGTACAAAGGCAATGAAGAACGCGATTGATTTCGGATTCAGCGCCGTGACTGCCGCTGCGTGACCAAAAACGTTGCGGGCGGTCACGTCATTCATCCTGTCGGTCGGAACCAGCCCGCCTGACGGGGCGCTGCGCAGCAGTTTGATCCCCAGCCAGACCAGGTAGGCTGCCCCGATCCATTTCAACATGGAAAACAAGGTGGCCGATGCCAGAACCAAGGCCCCAAGACCCAGTAGCGAAGCTGTCATTGCCACAAAATCCCCAACCGCAACGCCGCTCGCGGAAGCCACGGCAACGCTGCGTCCTTTGGACAGCGCATAGCTGAGCACAAGCACAACGGTTGGGCCTGGTATCAGCAGCAAAGCAATCGAAGCGGCGACAAAGGCAAGCCACAAATCTAAAGACATGAAACCTCCTGACAGGGTGATGCGCGCACCAAGCCCTGACATGACCGCAACGTCAAGTGTTGCAGACAGGACCTGCCACGCGTGCGGATTGGGATACAGGTTGCGTCCAGCGTGCGAAATCAGCGCGTTTCGGCCACAAAAGGCGTCTTGGCAGCCCGCTGACACTGCAAAGTTAGGTTAAAGATTGCATTAAGCTTGGTTTTGAAACCTTGAATCGACCCCAGGTTTTCCCAGACTCTGACTGTAACCTGACCTTACGGAGGTTTCGATGACTCAATCCCAAAACGCAGATATCGGCGTGCATTCCACCAGCGCACGATCTACACTGGAAAAACTTCGCGGTGTTTTCATCCTCGTAGTGATCCTGGGTGCCGCGTTTTATGTGGCGATCCTGGGGTATATGTACATCAATCAGCAATCCCTATTATTTAAGCCGGACGGTGAATTGCCCGATCCGATAGATGTCGGTCTGGCCGATGTGAACGTTGTATCCACGACCATGTCGGATGGTGTTGAACTGACGGCGTGGAGTGCGCCGCCCACCTTGGACGATGCACCTACAGTTCTGTTCTTTCATGGACAAAGCGGCAATCTGGGGGATCGGGCGGATCGCATGAACGAGATCCTGAACAGCGGCTTTGGCCTGTTTGCGCCAAGCTACCGTGGGTATCCCGGCAGCCAGGGTGAACCTTCGGAACTGGCCCTGATTGCGGATGGAATCCAGATGTACGACGGGTTGAAAAGCAGTGGCGCGAACATCGTGCTGCATGGCCAAAGCCTGGGCACGGCAGTTGCGGCGGCTGTGGCCGAGAAACGCCCGGATGCGCAGTTGCTGATACTCGAGGCACCCTTTACCGCAACCGTGGATGTTGCGGGTGAACGGTATCCGTGGCTGCCGGTTTCATTGCTTATGCGTGATCAGTTCGCCACCCGTGATTTTATGGCGGATATCACGGTGCCGACCCTGATCTTTCACGGAACCGAGGATGAGACGGTCCCGGTGGATCATGCCGAAGCGTTGGCGGGCCTGGCTGGCGGCACTGCGACGTTGCATGTTGTCGCGGGCGGCACCCACAATGATCTGTGGGCGCACGGATTGTGGGATGACGTGCAGAACTCTCTGCCTGGGAACCAGGGTCAGTCAAACCCGACCCAGGACCAATAGGATCAAAGCACGCGGCCTGCTACCGCATCAAGTTTGGCCAACAGCGCCGGATCGCGCTTTTCCGGCGCGGTCAGAATGGCGTAGTCAAGGGCGCGATCACAGCCGTATGGGCACGGCTGACGATCGGGGCCCAGCAAGGCGGGTAAACTTTTTACAAGTGCCCGCCCTTTTTCGGCATTGCCGGTCAGCGTTGCGATAATTGCTGTGACGTCAACTTCACCGTGATCGGGGTGCCAGCTGTCATAATCCGTGACCATGGCGATCGAAGCGTAACAAAGCTCGGCCTCGCGGGCGAGTTTTGCTTCGGGCATGTTGGTCATGCCAATCACATCGCAGCCCCATTGTTCGCGGTACAGTTTGGATTCCGCCAGCGACGAAAATTGCGGACCTTCCATCGCCAGATACGTCCCGCCGCGATGGATGTTTATGCCGGCCGCTTTCCCGGCGGTTTCACACGCATCGGACAGGCGCGGGCAAGTCGGGTGGGCAACGCTGACATGGGCGACGCAGCCGGATCCGAAAAAGCTCTTCTCGCGCGCAAAGGTTCTGTCGATGAATTGATCCACAACGACAAAATCGCCGGGTGCCATATGTTCACGAAACGAACCGCAGGCGGAAACCGATATCACATCCGTTACGCCCAGTCGCTTCAACGCGTCAATATTGGCGCGATAGGGCACATCCGTTGGTGCGTGTATGTGCCCGCGGCCGTGGCGCGGCAGAAACGCCATCTGGACCCCATCCAGCGATCCGGTCAGAATCTGGTCCGACGCAGGCCCCCAAGGCGTTTCAACGCTAACCCATTCGGCATTTTCCAATCCATCGATCTCATAAATCCCGGATCCGCCAATAACGGCTATTTTTGTTTGGGTCACGTCGGGCCTCCGCTGATCATATATGGTTTCCACGTTCTGCGGGCCTACAAAGGAATTGGCAAGTGGGCTCAACAGTTTGCGCGTTGAAATTCCGTTTTGTCGGATCAGCCATGCGTAAAACACATAGCAGCATCCCAGTTACTGCGGTATCGCGGTGTTGAATTGACGGGTAAAAGGCGCGCTTTGCGCGAGCCCAACAGTCCACAGGACCATCCAATGACCCGAGCCATGCTGGCAAGTTTTGCCAATAGAATAGCCAAACCCGATTTGCGATGGATGCCGGACGAAGGCTTGACCGCGTCGCGGCTTCGGATCGAACTGCTGTCCGGTCTCACCGTCGCCCTGGCGCTGGTGCCCGAGGCCGTGGCCTTTGCCTTTGTGGCGGGTGTACATCCGCTGGTAGGCTTGTATGCGGCATTTCTGGTTGGGTTGATCACCGCTCTGATCGGCGGTCGGCCAGGTATGATATCGGGTGCGACCGGCGCGCTTGCGGTGGTGATGGTGGCGTTGGTGGCGCAACACGGTGTTGAATATCTGTTTGCCACAGTGGTCCTGATGGGCGTTTTGCAGGTCGTCGCAGGCACAATGCATTGGGGACGCTTTATCAGGCTGGTGCCGCATCCGGTGATGCTTGGCTTTGTGAATGGGCTGGCTATCGTTATCTTTCTTGCTCAGATGGGCCAGTTCAAGGTGCCCGGTACGATGGAAAACACCGGCCACGGCATGAGCGGGGGCGAATGGCTGTCAGGCGTTCAGCTTTATACCATGCTGGGCCTTGTGGCGCTGACCATGGCGGTCATCTGGATCATGCCGCGCATCACGCGGATCATCCCCGCGCCTCTTGCGGGCATTCTGGTTGTGGCCGCGCTGGTGATTGGGTTTGGGCTAGACGTTCCGCGGGTGGGTGATCTGGCGTCAATCGAAGGTGGCCTGCCTGAATTTCATATTCCGATGGTCCCGCTGAACTGGGACACGTTCCGGATCATTTTGCCCTACGCTGTCATTCTGGCCGCTATCGGTCTGATTGAATCCTTGCTGACCCTGAACCTGGTGGGCGAAATCACCGGCAAACGCGGAGGGGCGTCGCAAGAATGCATCGCGCAGGGCGCGGCCAATGTTGTGACCGGCTTTTTCGGCGGTATGGGTGGGTGCGCAATGATCGGTCAGTCGATGATCAACGTGAAATCCGGGGGCCGCACACGCATCGCCGGGATCGCAGCGGCTGTTTTCCTGCTGATTTTCATCCTGTTTGCGTCGCCCTTGATCGAACGGATCCCTCTTGCTGCCTTGGTTGGGGTCATGTTCATGGTGGTGATTGGTACCTTTGCCTGGAATTCCTTCAAGATCATGCGCAAGGTCCCGGCGATGGATGCGTTTGTGATCGTTTTGGTCACCGTTGTCACCGTGATGGAGGACCTTGCGGTGGCCGTCGTCGTTGGTGTCATTGTTTCGGCACTGGCGTACGCCTGGAACAACGCGAAACGCATCCATGCGGTGACCAGACAGTCAGAAACTGAGCAGGGCGCAAAGGTTTATGAGATCAAAGGACCGTTGTTTTTCGGGTCGTCGGAAGGGTTCGTTGAATTGTTCGAGGTCGCCAGCGATCCGCAGACAGTGATCGTGGATTTTGCCGAAAGCCGCGTGGTCGATCAATCGGCGCTTCAGGCCATCGAAAACGTGGCCGGAAAATACGAGGCGGCGGGAAAACGTGTGATGCTGCGCCACCTCAGCCGGGATTGCCACAAACTGTTGAACAAAGCCGGGCATCTGATGGTCGACAGCGATGACGACCCCGACTACGGCCTTGCGGTCGATTATTCGGTGCGCACCGGTATTTTGGGCGGTCACTGATTTTGACGCAAACGCTGCCTCGCGCCTTTGGCGCAGGGCTGCGATCCAGATGATCAGTCGTCGGGTCGGCTGAGCGAGAAAAGCTCTCTCACCGTGGCATAATCACGATAGCCAAGCCGGGCCAGCGGGTTAAAGGTTGTCACGTCAAAGATGCCGTCGCGCAGGCAATCGTCGCGCAGATGGATGCCGGTGACCTGCCCGAACACCACGCGGTTTGCGTCTCCGGGCAGGTCCACGATTTTGGTCAGTCGGCATTCCAACGCAGCTGGTGCGCCCTGAATGCGCGCGCAATTGATGGTTTCGCATTCGATGGCGTCCAAACCGGCATGGGCAAACTCATCGATCTGATTGTGCAGCGCTGCGGAACTGGCATTCATGGCATCCTTGTGCGCATGCGCCACCACGTTCACGCAAAAGACCTGTGTTGCGGCAATATTGGCAACGCTGTCCTTGGTGCCGTCCTGATCGGGTTTTGATCCGGTTGACGCAAACATCACCTGCGGCGGCGTGTACGCCACCCCGTTGAAAAACGAATAAGGGGCCAGATTGTTCACACCCTGCGTGTCGCGCGTCGATATCCAGCCAATCGGCCTGGGTGTGATAATGGCATTGAACGGATTGTGCGGCAGGCCGTGGCCGTCTTCGGGGCGATAGAACATTCTAAACTCCACAGGTTTGCCCAAGGCGTAGCGAAGTGCTAGGCCGATTGCCAGCAAGGAAACGAGGGCAGATTGCAGCAATTCGACATCAAGCCGGAAAGGCCGGACGACTGGTGGGAGGTCGAGGCCCTTTTTGACCTGTGTTTCGCGCCCGGCCGCGAGGCGCTGTCATCTTATCGATTGCGCGATGATGTGCCGCCGGTCGACGGCCTGTCGCTGGTTGCGCTCGACAGCCAGGGTATTCTGGCAGGCGCAATCCGATTCTGGCCGGTTCATGTCGGCGATCACGACGCATTGCTGTTGGGGCCCATTGCGGTGCATCCGACCCATCAGGGCGAAGGGTTGGGCGGTTACCTGATACATCACGGCGTCACAGCCGGTCGCGCCAAAAACTGGCAACGGGTTATGCTGGTTGGGGATGCGCCTTATTACGCCCGGTTCGGCTTCCAGCGCCTGACCGGTGTACAGATGCCGCCTCCGACAAATCCGGATCGCGTGTTGGGGTTCGATTTGACCTCTGATGTCTGGTCAGGCGTCATTGGTCAGGTACGGCGCTGGAACCGCTGAACTATTGAAACATCGCCCGGCAATGCCGATGTTTAAAGGGCAGGAGGGCGCACATGCAGGATATCATTCTGGTTGATTCAGTGGACGCCGAGGCCGAACTGGACCGGCTGGCGGCGCATTATCGTTCTGCCGGCGGGGCAGGGGTAAGGATGCTGAACAGCCTTGGAGGATCGGCCGAAACACTGTTGGACCGTCTGCCAGAACCGGTGCGGAATGGGTTGACGGGTGCAACCGAACAGGCATTGAAGCTTGCTATTCACGCGGCACAAGGGTCGCGTCACATCGTTCCTGACCAAAAGCCCTGGATGAACACCACACTGACCACGGCTATGGGTGCAGCCGGAGGGTTGGGTGGCGTGTCGACCGCCTTGATGGAACTTCCGGCGACCACCACATTGCTGTTGCGATCAATTCAAGGCGCGGCCGCGCGCGAAGGCTTTGACCCGGCGGCAGAAAACGTGATGTTCGATTGCGTTCAGGTTCTGTCAGCCGCCGGACCGCTGGATTATGATGACGGATCAGATTTGGGGTTCTTTTCGGTGCGGCTGACGCTGACCGGACCGGCGATGCAGCGCCTGATCGCCGTGGTTGCGCCGCGCCTGTCAATCGTTTTGGGAAAAAAGCTTGCCGCACAATCCGTGCCGGTACTGGGTGCACTGGCCGGAGGTGGAGCGAACTATCTCTATACTCGGTATTATCAGCAGATCGCGCATGTGCATTTCGGATTGCGAAGGTTGGCGGCAGATGCGGATGTTCCGCATGACAAACTGGTCCGGGATCTGGCCGCGCGCATGTAACGCGTAAGTAAAACGCCAGGACACTGCGCATGTCACAGCTTGGCGTAATTTCCGCTTTGTGATACTCTGATCACAGGCCGTCGCATCATAATCGATAAAACACAGCGGTTGGCTAAACAGGCAGAACTTCCACGTGAAAGGCTTTGCAGCGCAATGTCAGCCAGGCTTTCGGCCCAAGTATTGCGCGATACCGGCCATGACACCGGCAAGGTTCCGGTTCTGCCGCAAGCCGCTGCCCTGTGTTACAGGATCAATCGCGGCAGATCAGAGGTTTTGTTGATCACCACGCGCCGATCCGGTCGCTGGATCATTCCCAAAGGCTGGCCGATTCGCGGGTTGAGCGCGGCTGAAACCGCCGCACAGGAAGCGTGGGAGGAGGCCGGTGTCATCGGTCAGGGCGGCCATGTCAAACTGGGTGAGTTCGGATATCTCAAACGGCACACGGAATACGGGCCAACCTTCTGCGTGGTCGAGGTTTTTTCGCTGCATGTCAGATCGATCCTTCGGGACTTCCCTGAAAAAGGCCAACGAAAATACAAATGGCTCTCGCCCAAAAAAGCCGCACAAAAAATTGTGAATCCGGACCTCGCCTTGATTCTGCGCGACTTTCAGGCGTTCCGACACTAAACTGATCCTGAGGGACTTGATATTAACAGATTGATCGGTATCTATTTTCCAGTCATCTACTGGGTTCGGAATGATTCAATACGCACTAAAATGTAGCAAAGGCCACACGTTCGACAGTTGGTTCCAATCGGCCCAAGCCTATGAAAAGCTTGCGGCAGCCGGAATGGTGACCTGTGCCGTTTGTGGCTGTGCGCATGTTGAAAAGGCGGTAATGACGCCGCGCGTCCAGCCTGCGCGCCAGGCAAAAGCCGAGCGCCCGCCTGCGCCTTTGCCATCCGACGCCAATGAGACGAAAACACCCGACCAGACCGTCGAAACCGTCCTGTCGGAACTGCGCCGCCGGGTCGAGGAGAATTCTGATTATGTCGGAAAGGACTTTGCACGCGAAGCCCGTAAAATCCATCTTGGCGAAGCGCCGGATCGGCTGATCCATGGCGAGGCAAAGCCGGATGAGGCCAAAGCGCTGATAGAAGATGGCGTGCCGGTAACGCCGTTGCCTTTCGTGCCCAGCCGAAAGACAAACTGATCCATGCATGTGGTCATCACCGGGGCCAACCGCGGAATTGGACAAGCCCTGGCGGATGAATACCGCGCCAGTGGTCACCTGGTAACGGGAACCGCGCGCGATGACAGCGCGCAGGTCCGGCTGGATGTTTCCGATCCTGCACAGCAATCGGCAATGGCCAGGCAGCTTGCCGGACATCCCGTCGATCTTTTGATCTGCAACGCGGGTGTTTATTTGGACAAATCACAGGATATCGAAGGGTATCCAGCGGATATGTGGGCGCATAGCTTTGCAACCAACGTGACCGGGGTTTTTTTGACGATACAGGCTTTGCTGCCCAACTTGCGCGCTGCGCGGGGCAAGATTGCAATCATGTCGTCGCAGATGGCATCGCACACGCGGGCGCCCGGCGGCAGTTACATCTACCGTGCCTCCAAGGCTGCGGTATTGAATCTGGGCCGAAACCTTGCCGCCGATCTTAAAAGTCAGGGAATTGCGGTAGGAATCTATCATCCCGGCTGGGTTCAGACCGATATGGGGGGTGCAGCGGCGGACATCCATGTCGATCATGCCGTGTCGGGCCTGATCGAGCGGTTTGATACTCTGTCACTGGTAAACACTGGTACGTTCGAAACCTATGACGGGCAGTTGCACATTTACTGAGTGTTCAGGGCAGCCAGCGGAAGCTCGTAGACTTCGCCGGGCTCGATAAAGATCACCATTAGATCCCCGCGTTTTTCATAGGTCATGTTCGAAGTTGAGCTGCTGGAATCCGGCAATCCATCGGTAAAGTAGATATTGCGCACCTCGCCTGTTCCCAGTGCCACGGCCAGGGTCGCTGTGCCATCGTCGCGGCGCCTAAGCTCGGCATTGCAGCTTTGCAGCGGCTCGCCGGCGTTTTTGGCACATGGAATGGTGCCAAGCGCGTTTTTGCCGTCGGTGCCGGCCAGGCTTGCGACCTGAGCGGTTGCGGTTGATGACAAAAGTGCAAGTGCAATAGCAAAGCGCAGCATGAAAAACCTCTTGGAATGGCGGTGTTGCACAGGCTGGCATCGCGACACCGCATTGTAAAGCGCAAGCGCGGCACACGGCACGTTTCTTTGCGCCCTTGCCCTTGTGCCGCCCCTCGCATAAGAGGCACGGGATCGCAATTCCAAGGCGCGGAGACATCAGGCCCCATGCCCGTACTCGTAATGAAATTCGGCGGCACTTCGGTTGCCAATCTGGACCGCATCCGCCGCGTGGCCAAGCGTGTGGGTGTCGAAGTGGCCAAGGGATACGACGTGATTGTCATTGTGTCGGCCATGTCCGGCAAAACCAATGAACTGGTGGGTTGGGTTGACGAAACCTCGCCACTTTATGACGCGCGCGAATACGACGCCGTTGTGTCCTCGGGTGAAAACGTGACCGCCGGACTGATGGCGCTGACTTTGCAGGAAATGGATGTTCCCGCGCGCAGTTGGCAGGGATGGCAGGTGCCGTTGTTGACCAACAGTGCCCACAGCCAGGCCCGGATCGAGGAAATCCAAACCGACAACATCAGCCAGAAATTCGCCGAGGGCATGAAAGTTGCCGTGGTTGCGGGCTTTCAGGGTCTCAGCCCCGAAGGCCGGATCACGACATTGGGACGCGGTGGTTCGGACACGACCGCGGTTGCGTTTGCGGCTGCTTTCGGTGCCGAACGCTGTGATATTTATACGGATGTGGACGGGGTTTACACCACCGATCCGCGGATCTGCGAAAAAGCCCGAAAACTGGACCGTATCGCGTTCGAAGAAATGCTTGAACTGGCATCGTTGGGGGCAAAGGTGCTGCAAACCCGCTCGGTCGAGCTGGCGATGCGGTACAATGTGAAATTGCGCGTTCTCTCAAGTTTTGAGGAACAATCCGATGAGGCCGGTACGCTGGTCTGCGACGAGGAGGATATCATGGAATCAAATGTTGTGGCCGGTGTGGCCTATTCCCGCGACGAGGCCAAGATGACCCTTGTTTCCGTGGCCGATCGCCCGGGCATCGCCTCGATCATCTTCACGGCGCTCAGCGAAGAGGGTGTGAATGTGGACATGATCGTGCAGAATATCTCGGACGAAGGGCGCACGGACATGACCTTTTCGTGCCCGACCGATCAGGTGACCCGAGCCGAAAAAGCGCTTTTGGCCATCAAGGACAAGGGTGAGCTGAACTATGCCGAACTGGTTGCCGATCAGGACGTCTGCAAGGTGTCCGTGGTGGGCATTGGCATGCGGTCACAATCCGGCGTTGCCGCGAAAATGTTCAAGGTACTCTCGGATGAAGGGATCAACATTAAGGTCATTACAACCTCTGAGATAAAAATTTCCGTCCTTGTCGACAGGAAATACATGGAACTTGCGGTTCAGGCACTGCATGATGCCTTTGAACTGGACAAGGCGGCCTGAGCAGATAAAGCCAAAGGTCTCGCCTGACACCTTAATTTGGTTGGGCCATGGCGGACGGCACCGAAACAGAGTCCCGCAAGCTGCTTGGGCGGTTGCGCGAAGAGATGGCGAGCGAAGCCGCCGGTCAGGAACGACTTGACCGGATCACGCAGCTGATTGCGGACAGCACCCAGCGCGAGGTGTGTTCGATCTATCTGTTCCGCGACGAAGAGACGTTGGAGCTGTGCGCGACCGAAGGGCTGTCGCCCGAGGCGGTGCACAAGACGCGGATGCGATTGGGCGAAGGGCTGGTTGGCCGTGTGGCGGCCTCTGGCAAGGTGGTGAACACGGCGGATGCGCCCTCGGCCAAAGGGTTTCGGTTCATGCCGGAAACCAGAGAAGAGAAGTATTCGTCCTTTCTTGGTGTGCCGGTTCAGCGGCTGGGTCAAAAGCTTGGCGTTCTGGTCGTCCAGTCCCGCGAAGCCCGCGAGTTTTCCGCCGATGAAGTCTATGCGCTGGAAGTCGTCGCAATGGTTCTGGCCGAAATGGCCGAGCTTGGCGCCTTTGTTGGCGAAGGGGCTGCTCTGTCACCGCTGCACCAGCAATCCGTTCTATTGCGTGGTGGCCCCGCACAGGAAGGCTCGGCCGAAGGTCACGTCTGGCTGCATGAACCCCGGGTTGTTGTCACCAACCCGATTGCCGAGGACCCGCATCGCGAACGCGAACGCCTGGTGGGCGCGGTCGAGGAACTGCGTGTCGGCGTCGACAAGATGCTCGAAATTTCCCAAGGGGGCGACAAGGAACAACTGAAAGTTCTGGAAGCGTATCGGATGTTCGCCAATTCCAAAGGCTGGATGCGCCGCATGGAGGAAGATATCGAGCTGGGCCTGAGCGCTGAGGCCGCTGTCGAGAAAGAACAATCACAAGCGCGCGCGCGCATGGGGCAGGTGACAGACCCGTATCTGCGCGAAAGGTTGGCCGATCTCGACGATCTCAGCAATCGGCTGCTGCGCATTCTGACCGGTCAGGGCAAAACCGACAGCAGCAACCTGCCGCCCGATCCCATTCTGATCGCGCGCAATATCGGCCCTGGCGATCTGCTTGAATACGGACGGTCCCTGAAAGGAATAGTGCTCGAGGAAGGCTCGGTCGGCAGCCATGCCACGATTGTGGCGCGGGCGCTGGCAATCCCGTTGGTGGTGCATGTGGGCCGGATCACAACCGAAGCCCTGAATGGGGATCACATCCTTGTGGATGGAGAGCAGGGTGTTGTGCACCTGCGCCCGGAAGACACCGTCGTCAGCGCCTTTCGCGACAAGATCGCAATGCAGGCCAAAGCGCAGGAACGATACGCCTCGATCCGCGAAACGCCGTGCGTGACACAGGATGGATCACGGATCAATCTGGTAATGAATGCGGGGCTTATGGCCGATCTGCCCTCCCTTGAAAACTCGGGCGCCGAAGGCGTGGGCCTGTTCCGGACCGAGTTGCAGTTCCTCGTGCGCAACCAGATGCCCAGACGATCTGAACTTGTCACCCAGTATCAGCGCGTGCTGGATGCGGCCGGCCACAAGCGCGTGGTGTTTCGGACGTTGGACATCGGGTCCGACAAGGTTCTGCCATATATGAAACATGTGGAAGAGCCGAACCCGGCGCTGGGTTGGCGCGCGATCCGCGTCGGGCTGGACAAGCGCGGTGTGATGCGTATGCAGCTACAGGCATTGATACGGGCTGCAAATGGACGTCCTTTGACGATCATGTTCCCGTTTGTGGCCCAGGCCGATGAATATCGTGAAGCCCGCTGGGAAGTCAGCAAGACGATCGAGCGTGAAAAACGCCTGGGTCATGTGTTGCCCGAAACGTTGGAAGTCGGCGCGATGCTGGAAACACCATCATTGGGATTTGCGCCGCAGAAATTCTTTGACGAAGTCGACTTCATATCCATTGGCGGCAACGATTTGAAACAGTTCTTCTTTGCGGCCGATCGCGAAAACGAGCTTGTGCGACGTCGCTATGACACTCTGAATGTCAGTTTCCTCAGCTTTATCGAACGTGTCGTCGAACGCTGCGAGATATCGGATACACCGCTGAGCTTTTGCGGCGAGGATGCGGGCCGCCCGGTTGAGGCATTGTGCCTGTCCGCAATGGGCATTCGTACGTTGTCGATGCGACCCGCCTCTATCGGTCCGGTCAAAAGCGTGTTGTTGCGGTCTAATCTGCAAGACGTTCGCAAGATCATCGCCGACGCACGCCACCGCGGCGAACAATCCGTTCGTCCGGCGATTATGGAATGGTTGCGCACACAAGTTTGAAACCCAATTACGGGCTTGCTTTCTGAAGCGGCTTTCCCTAAGTAATGCGCAGATGTTAGCGATAACATAACCCATGCCGCACGCGCCGCGTATTTGTGGTGTTATGGTGGCCAAGGTGCGAACTGAAGGAGCCCGTTGATGGTTTCACGCGTAATTCCGGTAGACCCGTTCGATCTGGTGTTGTTCGGGGCGACCGGCGATCTGGCGCAGCGTAAAATCCTGCCCGGTCTCTACCACCGGTTCGAAGTGGGCCAGATGCCCGAAGATGCACGGATCATCGGAACGGCACGATCCGACATGACCGCTGACGGTTTTCGCGATCAGGTACGCGCCGCGATGAAGGATTATGCCCCGTCGCATCGGCCGGACACGCTTGACCGGTTTCTGAGCCGCGTTGAGTATGTGTCCGTCGATGCAATGGGCGATGCAGGCTGGGCTGATCTGGTCCAGTCGCTGCGCCCGGATGTTGTGCGCGCCTTTTACCTTTCGGTGGGTCCCAGCCTGTTTTCAGGCATTGCGCAGCGGCTGCATGATCACGAACTGGCCACGTCCGACAGCCGTATCGTCGTCGAAAAACCGTTTGGTCATGACCTCGCGTCGGCCAAAGCACTGAACGAAGGTCTGCGGACCTGTTTCCAAGAGCATCAGATTTACCGGATCGATCATTATCTGGGTAAGGAAACCGTGCAGAACCTGATGGCGCTGCGCTTTGCCAATTCCCTTTTCGAACCTTTATGGAATTCAACCCATGTCGACCATGTACAG
>JBCCIK010000022.1:0-36139 GCA_039028255.1 Pseudomonadota bacterium
GAATCAAGCTATAATAGTCACGGGCACCAGAAAGGGCTCATCGTCTAAAGGATGAAGACACCAACCTCAGCTTCAAAACGCCGGACAGAGTGTTGGAAAGCCGGCCGATCTCATCCAGCTCCGCAGAAAAGTCCAGTCCGCCCGAGTCTCTGTCCAACTGACCCGATGCCGTTGCGGACAAGGCGGTGCCTTGCAGGCGGAATGTGCGTATGTTTATGCCGTCTGTGTCCCTCTGCGCGTCGATCTTCAAGGTGGTTTTGCCTTCAATCAGCCGATCCAGCTGCGCAATACCTGATCTTATGTCGTTGGCTTCCAGATCGCCCTGCACATCGAATGTTTGACCGTCCTTGACCCCCTTGCCTTGAACCTGGGTCGTGACGGAACCCGCCAGATCGCGCCCCGCGAGACCCGAGAACAAGGACAGGTCCGGCACGGTTACATTTGCGTTGCCATCCACTGCCAGATCACCCGTGGGGTCATCTATCGTGGCGGCAACCTGCGCCGTCAGCGCCCTGCCGTTCACCGTGGCGTCCCGGATCACGATCTGCTGTTGCGTTACGGCCCCGTCGAATTCGACAGAGGTCTGCCCGGTCAGTAGCGGATCAATCTCAGCCATGCCCGTTTTGATGTTCTGGCCAGTGACGCTTGCGGTGCCATCGAATTCAAGCGTTTGCACGGTGCCTTTGCCATTCAGCTTGGCCTGTACCGAACCTGCCAGTTCACGTTTGGCAAGGCCGGAGAATACCGAAAGGTCCCGGGCGTCGACAGTGGCCTGTCCGTCAATCGTGACATTGCCATCCGGCGTTGCAACTGTCCCGTCTGCCTGTGCGCGCAACGCCTGGCTGATTATGCTGAAATCGCGGATTTCGATACCATCTGTGTCGCGTTTGCCGTCCAGGGTGATGGTTGTTTCGCCGCGGATCACCGGGTCGATGTCATCGCGCCCGGTGGACAGGTTGCTGCCGTCAAGCACAAGCGTGCCATCAAAGCTGCCTTCCAGCGGCGATCCGCTGCCTTCCAGCCTTGCCGAGACCTGGCCGCCCAGTTGCAGCTGGGCCAGATCGGAAAACCGCGACAGGTCGGATGCCTCCAGCATGGCTGATCCATCCACATTCAGCCCTGTGGTCAGCCCGCTGATCAGCGCATCGACATCCAACGTGTAATCCGAGCCGATCAGTTCGAACCCCGACAGGTTCAGTGTCTGATCATCGCCATATTCAAAAACACCGTCCAGCGTGATGCGATCGCCCAATGCGGTGTTCAGCGCAGGGTTGGCCATATCAACACCGTCCAGCGCGGCCTGTACATCGCCGTCCACCCGCACAGTGCTGCCTTGCTCCAGTGTTCCCTGACCGGCGATCTGGGCACGCTCCAATCTGATATTTTCAGTTTCCAGCGCGTTCGCCGTCAGGCTAAGGTCCCAGTGGTCTCCGTTTTCCCGGTCAAACAGCGACGAAACCTGCGCTGCCTCTATTGATGTGGTCCCGCCCGAGACCGGAAGCACCACGCGCTCGCCTTCGGGCGGGGTAATACGCCCTTGCAATGCGGCAAGCTGAAGAGAGCCACCAGCGGCCAGTTGCAACTGACCTTCCAGCATCAATGCCTCGGACGTGAATTCAAGTTTGCTGATATCCAGCGCGCCGTCGGGCTGGGTTTTGCCGTCCACGATCAGGCGCGTCTGAGTGCCAAAGAACGTGTCCATGTTTTCTGCGACAAACGGCGTCAGATCGCCGCCAAGATCAGCGGTGAAGGCGATACCGTCATTTGCGCTGGCGGCGGCTGTCGGGGCTGCGCGTAGCCGAACCTGACCCGTTATCCGAGGCTGATTATCGCTGCTGAGCCCGATATCCGCCGTAAAATCTGTCACCGGGCCCGCACCGGTTGCCGTCAGCTCGATCGGAGGGCTGTCGGGTATCCTGAGCGCCGTTGATATCAAACCTCCGGATGCCTCGGTGACTTTGAGATCAAGATCAATCTGGCTGTTTGAATTCTGAAACCCGGCGGCCAAAGTGATTTCATCGCCTGCGCGATCCAATCGGGTAATATCCAGATTGGTGTCCAGATTGCCGTCCGCAAGGGAAAGATCGCCATTGACGGCCAGGTCAGCGGCAATGCCGATCAGAGGCTTGCCCAGGGCCAGTTCGTCGATGCGCAGTTCTCCGATCTCGATGGCAACAGGCAGTTCGGGCAATTGAAATGGCTGCGTTTCGGCCGCAGCGGGCGGCTCGTCCTTGGTGGTTGTACCAGGCGCCCGCGCTATGTCGATTTCCCGGGCGGTCAACGCATTGACCGAGAACCGCCCCCGGATCAGCGCCAGCCTGTTCCAGTCCAGTTCCGCATCGTTGATGGTCAGCCACACACCTTCGTCATCGGCCACGGTGATCTGCTGGATCGTGGCTCTGGAGCTTAATGCGCCCTGCAAGCCGGTGACGGTTACGTTCTGATCGTCGCCCGACAGGGTGTCCTGTAGGAACCGTTCGATCATGCTGCCGCCTTCATCCTCTTGGGCATGGGTCAAACACGGGGCGCAGGCAAGGGCTCCGACCAAAAGAGGATATGCAACACGTCGCATCAAAATGCCTGTCCGATCCCGATGTAAAACTGCAACCCATCACCCGTGTCGCCCTGCACAGGATACGCCAGATCAAAACGCAGCGGGCCGAACCCGCCCAGATCGTATCTGACGCCCAAGCCTGCGCCCGCGTGATCCTCGGCCCCGCTGCCTATGAAGGACGACGTGTCTACAATACCGTAGTCGTAAAACCCGACCAGCGACAAGGTATCGGTAACCTTGCCGCGCACCTCGCCGGACAAGCCAAGAAAGGACCTGCCACCGGCGATCCCGGTGCCGACCGGTATGCCGAGGCTTTCAAACGGTTGACCGCGTACAGTGCCTGCGCCTCCGGAAAAGAACAGAAAATCGGGTGTCACACCATCTTCGGGCGGCCCGATGACAGAGCCGACTTGAACCCGCCCCGCCAGCACCAACCGCCCGCCCGTGCCGAGACTGGTATAGGCACGCCCGTCAAAGAACATGCGCAGGCCGGTGTCAGTGCCGGACAGTCCCACAAACGGCATGATCTGCGAATCCAGATATGTACCGCGGGTGGCGCTGACCTTGCTGTCGCGCCTGTCCCATTCGGACCGTAATGGCAGTATGAAATACCGAAACTTGCGTCCGTCACCATAGGCGTCATCGGCATCCGACCACTGAAACCCGGCGGAAGCTTCGGCATAAAGGCGGTCGGAAAATGTGCGTCGCGCACCATAGGCCAATGATGCGACCGTGACATTGTAGTTTTCGGTGTTGCGCCGCTCCAGCAATGCGCTCCAGAACGTGTTGTCATCCGGACCAAGGCGATCAGGCTGGTCCAGTCGCAGACCAATACGCCCATCGATGTCCTCGGACCCGCCGATGTTGCGTACAGCGGCTTCGAAGCGCAGACGCTCGGCCCTGCGAAAGACGTTGCGATGCGTCCACGTGGCGGTCAGATCTATCCCATCACGAGAGGCAAGTTCGACCCCGAACGTCAGGCGCCGCTTTGGCAGGTCCTCAAAGGTTGCGTCGAAATCCAGTGTGCCATCCGGATTGGGCGTTTCACGCTCTTCGATTGTGACAACGCTGAATGTCCCGGTACGGCGCAGCCGGGTGCCGACCTTTTGTATTTTCTCTGGCGAATAGACCTCGCCGCTGGGAAAACCGGCGATCTTTTCGATCGACCGGTGCCGGACATCCGTGTCTCCCTTGATGAACATTTTACCAAAGGTCAGACGCCGGCCGGGGTCCAGATCAATCTCTGCGTCCAGTCTGGCCTGCGCGTGTCGGGCGATCACCTTTTGATCCGCGACATTTGCTTTGGCGTGGCCTGCATCCCTCCATCCTTGGACGCCGGTCGACGCAGCCTGTTGAATGGCCCCGGTGGTGGCCAGCTGTCCCGGCGCGAATTGCTCGGGCAGTTCGGTATCGGGTGCTACCGGTTGAACCACGGCCGTGCCGAACCGGTAGGTTGGCCCGGTGTCGATAGTGATCACGGCGCGGTTGATCTGGGCCGGAACGCTAAGCGAACTTATTTCGGCGGCCTCCTGACCATCAAGCTTGATACTGACAACAGGGCCGAAATACCCTTCATCATACAAAATCTGAACAATCGTCCGGTAATCAGACAGGGCTGCCGACAGGATTTCCAACGGCGTGTCCAGCCCGCGCGCATCCGCCGTTGTGACCGAGGATGTCTCCTCGATTCGTTCGATCAGTTCTTTTGGTGCCCCGGGTGCGATCAGGCTGGTTTCAAGGGCAGCCAGATGTGTCGGCGACATGACGGCGATTATGCCAAAAAGCCAGCATCTCAGACTGCCGTGCGGCCTGCTCCCCGTCATCGGATGGCTCCAACTGCCCCAACTTCAAATCATTTGTGCCGCGTTGTCAGACGTCGCGGCTGATTGAATTCATGTTAGAGCATCTGAAACCGCTCAGGGAAAGGAATTTAATCTGCGGTTCGTCATTTTGGTTCTGCTTGGTTGTGCGCCTGGCCGTTCACAAACCTGCGCTGCGAACCCATCGTATGATCGCCCGACGGTCTTCGGGTTGCATGTGGGTGATATTGGCCGGTGGCATTGCATTGCTTATTCCGGCTTGCAGATAAATCTGCCGAGCGTTGCGCGCGATATCGGCCTCTGTTTCCAGCAGCACACCTTTTGGGGCCCATAACATGCCGTCCCAGACCGGTTCGCGCGCATGGCACATCGAGCATCGCCCCAGCACGATGTCATGGGCTTCCTCGAAACCGTCCGCAGCCGCAAAGCGTTGTTCGAACGGTGTCAGTCTTTGATTTTCCGCCTCGTCCAAAGGTGTGTACATGGGGGCGGTGGACAGCCACATGATGGCTATGAACAACAGGGCGGTCACAAGCCACGTCCAGTTGGGATCGCCGGCGCGTGCGTGCCGGGTGTTGAAATAGTGTCGGATTGTGACGCCCATCAGAAACACAAGTGCAGCAATGATCCAGTTGTATTCCGTTGCAAACGCCAAAGGATAATGGTTCGACAGCATCAGGAATATGACTGGCAAGGTCAGATAGTTGTTATGCGTTGACCTCAACTTGGCGATTTTGCCGTATTTCGGATCCGGTGTGCGCCCGTTTTTCAGATCATTCACCACGATGCGCTGGTTCGGCATGATCACAAAGAACACATTTGCCGTCATGATCGTGGCCGTAAACGCCCCCAGGTGCAGCATCATGGCCCGTCCAGTAAAGATCTGGTTATAACCCCAGCCCATGGCAACCAGCAGCACAAACAGCAGAACCATAAGCAGCGTTGGATGTGCGCCAAGCTCTGATTTGCACAAGTGGTCATACACCAGCCAGCCAACGGTCAGCGAAGCAGCCGAAATCAAAATGCCCTGCCACAAGGCCAGATCTGCCTTTTCAGCATCGATCAGATACAGTTCTCCGCCCACCCAATAGACGATCATCAGCAACGCCGCACCACTCAGCCAGGTGGAATAGCTTTCCCACTTGAACCAGGTTAGATGCTCGGGCATCCGCTGAGGCGCGACCAGGTATTTCTGAATGTGGTAAAAGCCGCCCCCGTGCACCTGCCATTCTTCACCATCGGCCGGGCCGGGGATGTTGCGGTTCAGGCCAAGATCCAGCGCAATGAAGTAAAAGGATGAACCGATCCAGGCCATGGCAGTGATGACATGCAACCAGCGCACGGCAAATCCCATCCAGTCCCAGAACACGGCAAGATCGTACATCAAAAGGCCTCCGATACCTTGGCATCACCCTAGGCAAACGCGCTTTTCTTCGGTATTCCCGCATATTGTCAAACTGTATCAAAAAAAACGATAAGATGTCCTATCTCGATAATATCCGCACATTTGTCAGAGTGTACGATCTGGGCAGTATGTCCGCGGCGGGGCGCGATCTGCGCATATCGCCCGCCGTCACCTCGGCGCGGATTTCACAGCTTGAGGATCATCTGGGGGTGCGTCTGTTTCAGCGGACCACGCGCAACCTTAGTGCCACCGAACAGGGACGGGCCTTTTATCCCGGTGCGGTGGCGGTTCTGGACGCCGTGGACGAGGCCGAAGCGCAGGTGGTTCACCTGACCGAGGCACCGCGCGGATCGCTTTTTGTGGCCGCGCCGCTGGGTGTCGGGCGCCGCTTGTTGGCACCGCGTGTGCCGGAGTTTCTGGCGAAGTATCCCGAGATCGACGTGCGGTTACGCTTGACGGACCGGTCTGTTGATTTGACAACAGAAGGGCTGGATTTAGCGTTTTTCATCGGACAGCCCGAAGACAGTACGCTGCGTATCCGCAAGATCGCTGACTGCCAACGCGTGCTGTGTGCCGCGCCCGATTATGTCAAAAAGCGCGGCTTGCCGCGCAGCGGGGCCGAGCTGATTGCAGACGGGCACGAATGCCTGAACCTGCGCTTTCCGGGCGCGACAGAGTTTCAATGGGTGCTCGAAACCTCCGATGGCCCCAAGCGGTTCGCTGTTTCCGGCCGGTTCGAATGCGATGATGGTGACGTGCTGACAGACTGGGCGCTGTCCGGGCAAGGCATCGCGATGAAGCCGGTGTTTGAGGTGGCCGATCACCTGCACGCAGGACGATTGGTGCCGGTTGCGGTCGAAACGCCGCCGGTTTCCGTCCAGATGGCTTGTCTGTACACCCATCGTCGTCATCAGGACCCCAAGGCACGGCTGTTCATGGATTTTATGATCGAAGGCATCGCCAAGGTTGTGCGTGGCGCGGATAGCGCCAGCTAAGGCGGGCTCCCGCCCCTGTTTGCGCCCTTCGGGCGCGACACAGTGTTGGGCCGGGCGCCGCGGCAGAGCCGCGGCGCGGTCGCGCTGACCGTATGAGATACGCAGAATGATCCACGCTGCCGCGCCGCGCCTGCCAGGCGTGGCGCTACCCCCAAACCGGAGGAGCCCCGCCAGGGGCGATCGACGGGCGGGAGGTTTACGCGGCAGCCTTCAACTGCCCCTGTATGTCGAGTAGCCGTAAGGCGACAGCAGCAACGGCACGTGGTAGTGAGCGTTCGCGTCCGACATTCCGAAACGGATCGGGATCTGATCCAGAAACAGTGGATCCTCGGTGGCTTTATCCGTGGTGCGCAGATACTGTCCTGCATGGAACACCAGCTCGTACATCCCTGTTTTAAACTGATCCTGCGGCAATATCGGGTCGTTGGTCCGGCCATCAGCATTGGTTTTGGTTTCCGACAACTTTTGCCGCGTCTCGTTGGTCAGTGCGTATAGCGAGATCTTCATCCCCGCCGCAGGGCAACCGCGCGCTGTGTCCAGAACATGGGTTGTCAGATAGCCAGCCACGGGCGCCTCCCTTCAAGTTGCGTTTTGCTTTGCCACAGTGTTGCGCAAAGTTCAGAATGGTGGAAATGCCGAAAGAACCGGAAACAGCGTTCGGAATAGTTTGATAATCCGGCGCCTGTTTCTGGGTTAGCCCTGATGAAACGTTTGAAAACGGAAGATGCCATGCAGCCGCCCAGATACCCGCGCGACATGATCGGATATGGTGCCAACCCACCCAACCCCGAATGGCCGGGCGGTGCCAGAATCGCGGTCCAGATCGTGCTGAACTATGAAGAAGGCGGCGAAAACAACATCCTGCATGGCGATGCGGCGTCCGAGGCGTTTTTGTCCGAAGTCGTCGGAGCGGTACCGTGGTTGGGCCAACGCCATTGGAACATGGAATCGATTTACGAATACGGCGCGCGCGCGGGATTCTGGCGGTTGCATGGATTGATGAAGGATCTGCCGATAACGGTCTACGGTGTCGCGACGGCGTTGGCGCGATCACCCGATCAGGTCGCCGCCATGAAAGCTGCCGGCTGGGAAATCGCCAGTCATGGTTTGAAATGGGTCGAACACAAGGACATGCCCGAGGCGCAGGAACGCGCCGAACTTGCCGAAGCCATTCGGTTGCACTCCGAAGTTGTGGGTGCGCGTCCTCGGGGTTGGTACACTGGCCGTTGTTCCGAGAACACCGTGCGTCTGGTGGCCGAGGAAGGAGGGTTTGCCTATGTGGCCGACACGTATGCGGATGACCTGCCCTATTGGCTGCAATCAAATGGGCGGGCGCAATTGATTGTTCCATATACTCTAGACTGCAATGACATGCGTTTTTCTACGCCACAGGGGTTCAACTCGGGCGATCAATTCTACAACTATCTGAAGGACAGTTTTGATACGTTGTACGCAGAAGGTGCGGCGGGGGCACCAAAGATGCTGTCCATTGGCCTGCACTGCCGTTTGATCGGCCGTCCGGGACGTGTGATGGCGTTGAAACGGTTTCTGGACTATGCGACGGGGTTCGATGATGTCTGGTTTGCAACCCGGCTACAGATTGCCGATCATTGGGCGCAAAAGCATCCGCCCCGGTCGCGCCGGATACCATCACAGATGCAGCAGCCGGCTTTTGTCGCGGCTTATGGTGGTGTTTTCGAGCATTCGCCCTGGATCGCGGAACGCGCGTTCAAACTCGAACTTGGACCGGCACATGATACTGCAGGAGGATTGCACAACGCCTTGGTTCGAATGTTCAGATCGGCGTCCGAGGCCGAGCGTTTGGGCGTCTTGACCGCACATCCGGATCTGGCTGGCAAGCTGGCGCAGGCCAGGCGATTGACCCGCGAGAGCACATCCGAGCAAGCCTCGGCCGGTCTGGACGCGCTGACCGACGATGAACGTAAGGCATTTGCGGGTCTGAACGCGGACTACGTCGAAAAATATGGTTTTCCCTTCATCATCGCAGTGCGGGACCACGACAAAGCAGGGATAATGCAAGCGTTTCAAAGACGCCTGCGGCACGATCGCGAAACAGAGTTTGCAGAAGCCTGCCGGCAGGTCGAACGGATTGCCGAACTTCGTCTGCGGGACATCCTGCCATCATGACCCGAAGGATCGCGACAGAACTTTTGACGGCGCAGGCCTTTGCGCCGTTTGGCGATGTGATCGAGGCAACGGGCGTAGCAGACAAGATTATCAATCAGGGTCAATGCAAGCGGTTTCACGACAGGGCGGATCTGGAGTTTTCGGATGGGCGAGGCGGTATCAGCCTGTTCAGCGCGAACCCGCGCGGCCTGCCGTATCGGCTCGAGATGGTTGAGCGACATCCGGATGGCAGCCAGGCGTTTATCCCTATGACGTATCAGCCGTTTCTGGTTGTCGTCGCTACAGATGACAGCGGGCGCCCCGGGCAGGTTCGGGCGTTTCAGACGGTGCCGGGCCAGGCGGTGAATTATCATCAAGGCATCTGGCACGGTGTGCTGACGCCGTTGCACGCGCCGGGGCTGTTTGCCGTGGTCGATCGGATCGGAGACGGTGCAAATCTGGAAGAATTCTGGTTTGATGATCCGTATGAGGTGGTGGAAGGCTGAAACTGGCGCTGTTGCGCCACCCCTTAGTTTTTTGCCGTCATCAGTCGGGCAACATCCAGCATTCGGGCGGAAAAGCCCCACTCGTTATCATACCACCCAAATACCCTGACCTGATTTGCGCCGATCATACGGGTTTCTGGCCCCGCAATGACCAGCGATTCAGGGCGCGCGCGCAGGTCCGAAGAGACAAGCGGCATATCGGTCCAGCCCAGAACTGGCGAGGTTTCAACTGCGGCGCGCAGCGCCGTATCGAAATCATCCGCGCTCATGCCTTTTTGCAGCGTAACGACAAGATCGACAGCGGATACGCTGGCCGCCGGGACCCGCACCGCCGCGCCGGAAACCCGGCCTGCCAAATGTGGCAGAACGACATCGATCAGATGTGTCGCGCTGGATGTTGTCGGCACCATGGACAAAGCCCCCGCGCGGGATCGGGCAAGATCGCCGCGCGGGGCGTCGACCATCGGCTGACTGTTGGTATAGCAATGTATGGTGGTCATGTGCCCCGTCGCAACGCCGCCGATGCCGTCCAGCAAGCGAATCAGCGGGGCCAGCCCGTTTGTCGTGCACGACGCATTCGAGACGATGCGCGCGTTGCCCAGTTGATCTTCGTTCGCCCCCAGAACGACGGTGACCTCTGCCGCGGGTGACGGGCCCGATATCAGCACCTTGTCCGCGCCAGCCGACAGACCCCGCCGGGCCACATCGGAACTGCGCGCCACGCCGGTACAGTCCAGCATAACATCGACGCCTTTCAGATCGACGCACGCCAGATCGGCGCTGTGCGACATCGGAATCGTGTGTCCGTCAACGTGCAAGGCGGCGTCACTTGCCGAGACATGTCCCGGATATGGGCCGAACGTGCTGTCGTATTTGAAAAGATAGGCACAGGTCTCAAGCGACGCGATGTCGTTGATCAGCACCAGCTTGATATCCGCATCCTGCGGCAACGCCAAAATCTGACGCAGGATCGTTCGGCCGATGCGACCGAATCCGTTGATTGCGAGTTTCATGGGCTAGCTATGGCAGTCTGTCGGAGCAACCTCAATGCCCGTTCTTGTGACGGATCAGTTGCAGCTGACCTGAGAAAAGAACTGGCCTGAAATGTTCTGATACATACTGGCGACAATCGGTCTGCACCCGGTTGCGGCCTCGATCGCGGCAATGGCCTGAATGGTGCGCAAGCGCGGCGGCGGTCCAAACGGGTTCAGGTTGTTATTGTCACGGGTCGCGCGGTAGATCACCGGAGCATCGGAAACCTGTGTCACTGCCCATGTACGGCTCATGACAAAAACCGACTTGGTCTCTTCCTTGGCATCGGCAGGGCCGGAAGGCGTCATGGACAAAGTTGCAACCGCCGCAAGGGCCATTAGGGGTGTTCGCAGTGTCATGGACCGGTCTCCAATACCCAAAACAGAATTTTATTGGATTTCAGCAAATTCCGATGCGCCTGTGAACCCCCGCAAGGGTAAATTCGTCACCGGGCTTGTAATCCGCAGGATCAAACGGGCGGGGGCGACAGCGGCATGTGCCGGTTTACATCCTTGTACAGCAAATACCGAAAACGTCCGGGTCCGCCAGCGTAACAGGCCTGAGGGCAAAAAGCGCGCAGCCACAGGTAGTCTCCGGCTTCGACCTCGACCCAGTCCTGATTCAGCCGATAGACGGCTTTGCCTTCCAGAACGTAAAGCCCATGCTCCATGACATGGGTTTCGGCAAACGGGATGACACCACCGGGTTCAAAGCTGACAATGTTCACGTGCATGTCATGCCGTAAATCCTGCGGGTCGGCAAAACGGGTCGTTGACCAGCGTCCTTCGGTGCCGGGCATGGGGATCGGGGCAATGTCGCTTTCATGGGCAATGATTGGATCAGGCGCCGGCAGTTCAGCCACCGCGCAATACGCCTTGCGGATCCAGTGAAACCGGGCAACCTGCTTATCGCGATTGTGCAAGGTCCAGTTGGCTCCGGGCGGAATATAGGCGTAACCCCCTGTTTTCAATGTGTGAACCGTCTCGTTCAACGTCAGTGTGACAATCCCTTCGACAACGAATAATACAGCCTGCGCCCGCGTGTCGGTTTCAGGTTTGTCGCTGCCGCCATCGGGCTGTACCTCCATTATGTATTGCGAGAAGGTCTCGGCAAAACCGCTGAGCGGACGGGACAGCACCCACAGCCGCGTACCCTCCCAGAATGGCAAATAGCTGGTGACAATGTCGCGCATCGTACCTTTGGGGATCACCGCATAAGCTTCGGTGAACATGGCGCGATCTGTCAGCAGTTTGTCCTGATCAGGATGCCCGCCAACAGGCGCGTAATATGAGGTCTGAGTCATGACGTGTCTCGGCGTTGTTGTTCCGGCACTATGAGGTGAAAGAGAACGCCGCTGTAGCGCCAGGTGGGCAATAGGTTTTTTCTGGATATTTTGAAGGTGCGCCGCCGGGGGTTGGCCATATGTGAACGCCGGTATACTCTGGATCAAAAGGTTATTTCAGATCAGAGAGGCCAGTATGAAAGCCCGAATTTCACTGCTTTTGGCGGGGATATGCATTGCCGGATCGGTTGGAATGGCCTCGGCCAAGCCTCTGTCGCGAATCATCGCCGAAATGGGACTAAGCCCGGCGGATTTCGAAGTTGTAAGTGCAACGTCGCAAGAGCTTTTGGCCAGTGGGACGCCCAGCGCGGGCCAGGAACGATCGTGGTTGAACAGCGAAACGGGTTCCAAAGGGACCATTCGTATCATCGATGTAGAGGGAAACTGCGTCCGTTTGCAGCATTTCATTCAACCGGCAGGCGCAGAGCAGAGCCGTGAAATCAGAACGCGACAGTGCAAAGACTCAAATGGCAACTGGTTGATGGCGCCATAGCGCATCCGGGATCGCCGGATTGGTGCAAAACCCGACACCATAATTGCAGGTGTTTGGAATTTGACAGTGGCCCTGTCTGAAATTTCTGGCGCGTGACGTTTCGTCACCCAACTGGACAGGCTTGCCGCGACTGCGCCATTCTTGCCGCTATGCGATGACCCTGATCCGGGGCGACGGAGGAGCATTCATGAACATGTCATTCGGTCTGCGCAAGGAAAACCGCGCCTTGCTGCAACGTGTTGCAGATATGATCCGGGACGAGATCATGCCGCTTGAACAAGAGTATCAGGCAGAAATCAACAAGGGTGAGCGTTGGCAATATACTGAACGGCAGGCTGAGATTCTCGAGGGTCTGAAAGCGCGGGCCAAGGCGGCGGGTCTGTGGAATTTCTGGCTGACGGACAGCGACCGCGGCTTTGGTCTGACCACGGTTGAGTATGCCTATTTCGCCGAAGAAATGGGTAAAACTCCGCTCGGGGCAGAGGTGTTCAACTGCTCTGCACCGGACACCGGCAATATGGAAGTGTTCGAACGCTACGGGACCGACGCCATGAAAGAGCAGTGGCTGAAGCCATTATTGGATGGTCGAATACGCTCGGCCTATCTGATGACCGAACCGGATGTTGCCTCGTCAGACGCCACAAACGTGTCGATGTCGTGTGTGCGGGATGGGAATGACTACGTTCTCAATGGCGAAAAATGGTGGTCCTCGGGCGCGGGTGATCCCAGGTGCAAGGTCTACATTGTTATGGTCAGAACAGGTGGTGAGGACCAGCTCAAACACCAGCGTCAGTCTATGATCGTCGTGCCGGCAGACACGCCGGGTGTCGAAATCCTGCGGCCGATGCAGGTTTACGGACATGACGACGCGCCCCATGGGCACATGCACATCCGGTTTACGAATGTGCGCGTGGCTGCGGAAAACATTCTGCTGGGCGAAGGGCGTGGGTTCGAGATCGCGCAAGGGCGTCTGGGCCCCGGGCGTATTCATCACTGTATGCGGGCAATCGGTCAGGCGGAAAGCGCGCTGGATCAGATGTGCAAGCGGTCGCTTCGGCGCGAGGCATTTGGCAAGAAGCTTGCACAGCTTGGTGCCAACTACGACATCATTGCGGAATGCCGTATGGAGATCGAAATGGCCCGTCTGCTGTGTCTGAAGGCGGCGTGGTATATGGATCAGGGCGATGCACGCGCGGCGGCACCCTGGATTAGCCAGATCAAAGTGGTTGCTCCGCGCGTGGCGCTCAAGGTGATTGACGAGGCAGTGCAGATGTTCGGAGGGCAGGGGGTCAGTCAGGACACACCCCTGGCGACGGCCTGGACACATGTACGCACCCTGCGGCTGGCCGATGGGCCTGATGCGGTGCATCGTCGACAGGTCGCGCGCGCTGAACTGGAAAAGCACACTCAGGAAAAGGTCTGAGGCTGCAAACGGATGCCGACAGAATCGCAGAGTTATTTTCGTCTGACGCAGGACGGTGTTTTTGTCGGCAATGATCCGGTCCGGGGTCCTTGGTCGGCTGATCACTGCCATGCCGGACCCGTTGCTGGACTGATCGTACGTGCGGCCGAGGCAAAGATAGGGCCCGAAAAGATGCTGACCCGCCTGACGGTCGATCTGCTGCGACCCTTGCCGTTGGCGGGTCTTCGGGTGCGCGCGCAAACCATGCGTAACACCAAAACGCTGGCCACAACCCGCGTGACGGTTCACGATCTCAGCGACACTTTGTGCGCGTCTGCCACCACCATGCATCTGGTGCGAAAGACGCTGGGTCCGGTACCTAACACAATCGCCGATCATCCGGACGTTGCGGATGTTGTCGATGGTCCGTTTCCGATCGGGCAAATGCGCCATGACCTGCCCGGATTCGCGCATTTTGCAGACGTGGCCTACCCGGCAGGCGGTAATCAGGGTCCCGGGGCCAAGACGATCTGGATGCGCACTCCACAATTGCTGGTGGATGAAAAACAATCGCCCATACAGTCTCTGTGTCCTCTTGCAGATTGCGGAAACGGGATTTCATGGAACGCGCCAACGTCTGAGATGGGGTTCATGAACACCGATCTGAGCGTGCATATACACCGTGAACCGGTGTCCGACTGGTTGGCCTCTGCTTCGATATCGCACTGGCAATCAACGGGTATCGGAATGTCGCAATCGGTTCTTTACGATACGCAAGGACCGATCGGGACCGCGTTGCAGACACTGGTGCTGTTTCCGCCGTCCTGACGCGTCGGCCAAATTCGGCAAGCGACGCTGAAAAGCAATTGCCGTGACGTGTTGCGCAACCTATCTTGCGAACATGCGTTGGTTGATCCGATTTCTGACCTGTTGCCTGCCGCTTCCGGCGCTGGGTCATCCGCATGTGTTCATCGACACGGGGCTGGAGTTTTTAGTGGATGAAACCGGCCAGCTGACCCATGTACGGGTCACATGGGCCTATGATGAATTTTACTCGCTGCTGGTGCTTGAAGACATGAATCTGGATCAGGATGCGGACGGTATTCTGACCAAAAGCGAAGAGAGCACACTGACCGGGTTCGATGCGCAATGGATCGAAGGCTACAATGGCGATCTGGTGGTGATGGCCAGCGGCTCTCCGGTTGTGCTGTCCGGCCCGCTTGAACCATACGCGACGGCCGAAAACGGGCGTATCGTCACAACACATCTGCGGGCCGTTGAAAGCGGTGGTGTTCCGGCCGTTACCGTTTCGGCAAAAGCATTCGATGAAACCTATTATACGGCCTATGAAATGACGCGCGCGGTGACTGTGTCCGGCCCGGCCACCTGCCTGATGGAGCGGATTGATCCAGATATCGACGGCCAACTGGCGCAGATGCAGGCATTTTTACTGACGCTGGATGCAAATTACGATCTGGAAGAAAATGATATTCCGCTGGTCGGCGAAAGTTTTGCGACCGAGATCCGCCTGTCATGTCCAAGTACCTGATCATCCCGGTCGCGCTGGTATGCGGTGTTCTGCTTTGGTTTTGGGGCAGCGGCGGTTTCGACAGCCTTGCCGGCTGGGCCGCCGGAGAGCAGCGGGAATTTCAGAACCAGATGGCCAGAGCCTTGCGCGCCACACGGGCGCAACAGCCCGAGGCCGTTGCGACACTGCTGGCCGTCTGTTTTGCCTACGGCTTCTTTCACGCGATTGGTCCCGGCCACGGTAAGGTGCTGATCGGCGGTTACGGCCTTGGTCGCAACGTCGCATTCTGGCGCCTGTCGGCCATCAGTATTTTTGCCAGCCTTGGTCAGGCGGTGACCGCGATCGTACTGGTTTACACGGGCGTGCTGGTGTTCCAGATGTCACGCGACACTCTTGTAGGCACAACCGAGCGGGTCATGGCTCCGATCAGCTACGGGGCGATTGCCGCAATCGGCTTGTGGTTGATGCTTCGCGCAGTGCGCGGGCTGATACGCAGACACCGCGACGCGCTGAAACATGCGGCCCACGACACGCATCACAACCACGGTGCGGCTTGTTCTGATTGCGGTCATCGCCACGGCCCCAGCCCCGAAGAGGTCGCGCAGGCGGGCACCCTGCGCGAGGCCCTGATACTGATCGCAGGCATTGCGGCACGTCCCTGCACCGGAGCGTTGTTCGTGCTGATCCTAACCTGGCAAATGGGCATAGCAACCGTTGGCATCGCCGCGGCATTTGTCATGGCGCTTGGCACGGCAGCAGTCACAACATTGGTCGGATGGACGTCCTTTGGACTGCGCGGCGGGTTGTTGACCTCGGCCTCTGCGACTCGTTTTGTTTCCGTTCTTGCTCCGACCATTGAACTGGTGGCGGGTCTGATGATCGTAGTGGTCGCCGGTGGGCTGTTATTGCGCGCGCTTTAATTCAGCCAAAGACGGGTTCCGGATATCCTACCCGCGCCAGATACAAACCCTGAGGTGGGCAAACCGGCCCGCACGCTGCGCGATCCGCGGCTTTAAGGGCTGCGCGCACATCGTCGGGCGACCAGGCACCTGCGCCAACCCGCTCCAAAGTTCCAACAAAGCTGCGGACCTGATTGTGCAGAAAAGACCGGGCGCGGACGTGGAAATGAACTTCGGGGCCCGACCCTCCCGATACCTGTTCAACATGCAGCGAATCCAGCGTTTTCACCGGGCTGGCAGCCTGACAGATGGATGACCGGAAGGTGGTGAAATCATGCTGCCCGATCAGCATGTCAGCGCCGGCCTGCATTGCCCCGATATCCAGCCGGTGATTGATCTGCCAGACCTGCCCTTTGTCATGCGTGGCGGGCGCGCGCCGCATCAGGATGCGAAACAGATATTCCCGTTCAACAGCGCTGAAACGGGCATGCCAGTCGTCATCGACCCGCGCTGCGTCCAGAATGGCGACCGGGTTTGGTTTGAGGTGATAGTTCAGTGCCTCTGACAGGCGGAAAGGCTCCCAGTCTTTTTGCAGATCACAATGCGCAATCTGCCCCAGAGCATGGACGCCGGCATCGGTGCGCCCGGCGGCGGCGATGGTGTGCTGGCCGGGCTGGATGCGCGACAATGCATCTTCAATCACGCCTTGAACTGAAGACAGTTCTTTTTGCCGCTGCCACCCGGCAAACGGCCCCCCCTGGTATTCGACTTTCAACGCATATCTGGGCATGTTCCGCTGGTACAGTGCGATGGGCGAACGGGCAAGAGGGCGAAAGCACTGGCATGTCTCGCGACGGCTACCTATCTTGGACGCAACAAAAAATCGCGAGGCGACGGTTTGGTCATCTCTTCCTTGGCAGACAGTCTGGTGCGTGGTGTCGAAACCATTGGCGACAGCTTGTCCGAGGCGTTATTTGAGCCTGTCGTCCGACTGGGTGTTACTGGGTTGGCCAGATCCGGCAAGACGGTTTTCATCACGTCTCTGGTCGCCAACCTTCTGGATCGTGGCCGCATGGCCGGTCTTGTGGCGCATCAGGAAGGGCGGATCAATGCGGCCTATCTGCAACCGCAACCGGACGACACCGTGCCCAGATTTGACTATGAGGCGCACTTATCCGATCTGATAGGGACCGAACCGTGCTGGCCAGACAGCACCCGGGCGGTGTCCGAATTGCGGCTGTCGTTCAAAGCCCGCCCTGCGGGGTTGCTGGCAGGGTTACAAGGCCCGCGCACGGTGCATCTGGATATAGTGGACTATCCTGGTGAATGGTTGCTGGATCTGTCCTTGCTGGACAAATCCTACACGGACTGGTCCCGCGACACGCTTGCGCGCATCGAAAACCGGCCTGCGGCGTCCGATTTCGTCACGCTGATGCAGGCAACGGACACAGATGCAACACTTGACGAACCAACTGCACAGGCGCTGTCTGCCGCGTTCACGACGTACCTGTCGCGTGCGCGTGATGCCGGGTTTTATGATTGCACACCGGGTCGTTTTTTGCTGCCTGGCGATCTGGCCGGGTCCCCGGTCCTGACATTTGCGCCTTTGCCGCCGGCGGACATATCGCCTCGCCGGTCGTTACGGCGCGAGATGGACAGACGTTACGAGGCGTACAAGGCGCGGGTGGTCAAACCCTTCTTTCGCGATCATTTCTCGCGGATTGACCGGCAAGTTGTCCTGATCGATGCGCTGGGTGCGATACACAAGGGCCCGCAGGCGGTCGAGGATATGCGTCGCGCAATGTCCGAAATTCTGAGCACGTTTCGTCCCGGACGCAACGCGTGGCTTGGTCAGTTGCTGCGGGGCAAACGGGTGGAACGTATTCTGTTTGCCGCAACAAAAGCTGACCATCTGCATCATACGCAACACCCCCAACTGACCGCAATCATGGAGGCACTGACCAGAGAGGCCCGGGATCGCGCCAGTTTTGCAGGTGCTGAAACAGCGGCCTTGTCACTGGCGTCGCTGCGGGCCACGACCGAGGAAATGCGCGTCCATGACGGGATCGAACTGCCGTGTGTGCGGGGCACGCTGCTGGACAGTGGCAAACAGGCCGCCTTTTATCCCGGCGAGCTGCCGGACGATCCATCGCATCTTCTGGGTCCAGCAAGAAACGGTGCTGATGCATGGCTGGGCGGAGAATACGGTTTCATGCGCTTTGCTCCCGCTCAGCTCAGCTTGCGACCCGGTGACGGCCCGCCGCACATCCGGCTGGATCGTGCGGCGCAGTTTCTGATCGGAGACCGGTTATGACAGTGATCCTGCGCCCGGCCCGCAGCACCGATGCGGGTGCAACAGGAACGATCCTGCACGACTTTGCTCGCGAAAACGCTTGGATGCCAATGCTTCACAGTGGGGCCGAAACCATCGCCTTTTGCGGTCGTATGATCGATCAGGGTTGGGTCACAGTGGCTGAAACCTCGGACGCGGTGGTTGGATTTCTGGCCTTGAACGGATCGGATATCCACTCGCTTTATCTTGAGACCTCCGCGCGCGGCCAAGGGATCGGCACCAGGCTCTTGGACCACGCCAAGGCGCAGCGCACGCAACTCAGCCTCTTTGCCTTTCAGGCCAATGCGGGCGCTTGCAGATTCTACGAACGTCATGGCTTTTCCGAAGTCGCCCGCAGCGATGGCCGGGACAATGATGAAAACCTGCCGGACATCAGATTTGTTTGGCGCAATGAAAGTAGACGTGATGGCTAAAGGCCCGGTTCTGATCGACCTGGACACGGATGAACCTGCCGCTGATGTCGCGCAGGCCCCGCCAGTGCCGGACTTGGCACAGCCGCAGGGGCAGGCAATGCAAAGCGCGGCGCGTTGGGCGGCCCGCAAGCCGTCCGCGTTGTCCAAATGGTTCTGGGGATTGGCAGTGGCGGTTGTTGGCGCCGTGATTTCGGTTGCGGCGTGGGACTTCGCCACGTCCTTGATGCTGCGCGCACCTTTACTTGGATGGATCGTTGCCGGACTGATCTGTGCTTTGCTGATGACTGCGGTCATCATTGCGGTTCGCGAGCTGGCCGCGATTGGCCGCCTGTCGCGTGTGGATGGGATGCGCCGCGCAGCAGTTGCAGCACTGGCAGAGGCCGATCTGGCCAAAGCCCGCGCGGTAATAGCCCGCCTGATTGCGTTCTACCGGGGACGGGCTGAAACCCAATGGGGCCGCGAACGCCTGGCCGAGCGTGTGTCGGAACAGTTCGACGCCATTGGGCTGATAACTTTGGCCGAGGACGAGTTGCTTGCCGCCCTGGACGCCGCCGCCAGTCGCGAGGTTGAAGCCGCCGCGCGTCAGGTTGCAACCGTCACCGCGCTGGTCCCGTTGGCCTTGGCTGACGTGGTCACGGCCTTTGCGGCGTCGCTGCGCATGATCCGGCGGGTCGCGGAAATCTACGGAGGACGCGCAGGCTTTGTCGGCAGCTGGCGACTGACCAGAGCGGTGTTTGTGCATTTGATTGCCACAGGTGCAGTTGCGGTGGGCGATGATCTGCTCGAGCCGGTTTTGGGCGGATCGGTGCTCAGCAAACTGTCGCGCAGGTTTGGGGAAGGTCTGGTCAATGGCGCACTGACCGCGCGCGTGGGTGTCGCCGCGATGGAGGTCTGCCGTCCCTTGCCGTTCTCGAAGCGGCATCAACCCTCGACCCGCGGCATGGTGAAACGCGCGTTGCAGGGCGTTTTTTCTAATACCTGACGGGTGGGAGACAGCGGCGTGACCCGATACTCCCGGCGCGATGCTTCGGGTCGGCACAACCTGTTGTCACATTTGGTTGCTGTCGCGAGTTCCGCAAACGCATTGCAGCCAGACTGCCGGTCAGTGACCCGCTGCGCGCCCTGCCTGGCCCTTCTACCCGCAACATCCGTGCGCCCGGGTTTTAGGATGCTTCGGTCTGATCCACGCAACATGTTGAAACACGCAGGTTTTCCGGACTGTTGCTAATCCCGGCGCCACGTTAGCGTGGATGTGCAACGGAGGCGCAATTGGAATCACTGCTTGTACTTGTCGGCCTCGTCATACTGGCCATACCGGTAACACTGGTCATATTGCTTGTCAGCCAGGTGCGACTGCGCCGCCGGGTTGAACAACTTGAGGCACAGATCGCCGGTTCGGCGCGGGCCTCTGGCGAGGAAGAACGGGCGCCTCAGGCACCTTGGACGAAAGCACCCGAGGTTGAAACAGCAGTTGACCCGGATCCTGCCACCGCAGACGTGCGAATCACGGACGCCGCCGACGAGGTGTCAGAGCCCGATCAATCGACGGCGGCTGTATTCCGTCAGGACCGATTTGCCGCACTGGTCGTCTGGCTGCGCGAAAACTGGTTTTACGCGGTCTCGGCCCTGTCATTGGCATTGGCGGGCATATTTCTGGTGCAGTACGGTATCGAGAACGGGCTTTTGCCGCCATCGGCCCGGGTCGCCGCGGCACTGGGGTTTGGTGCGGTTCTGATCATTGGCGGAGAACTGATACGCCGCCGGTTCGGCGATGACGAAGATGCGGCCACAGCCTATCTGCCATCTGTTTTTTCAGGTGCCGGTCTGGTGACACTGTTCGGCGGTCTTCTCGCCGCGCGACAGCAATATGACCTGATCGGTCCCGAAACGGCATTGATCTGTATGATTCTGGTCGCATTGGTGGGTTTGGGTTTGGGTTGGTTTCACGGACCTCTCCTTGCGGCCGTGGGCCTGCTCGGGGGCTTTGCTGCACCTTTTCTGGTCGGTGGGACGTCAGAGGATCCCACATGGCTGTACGGATATGCATTCGTTTTGTGCGCTTTAGGCCTTGGCATAGATACGGTGCGACGCTGGGCGTGGATTTCCGTGCTGGCTCTTGCAGGTGGCTATGTCGTGTGTTTGCTTCTGGTTCTGTCCTCGCCGATTACCGAACCCGGTTATCTGGTCTGCGTAACTGCCATAGCGGTAATTGCCATTGCCATCCCCAACAGACGGGTTGTGCCCGATCATTCAGGGTCGATGGTTGTACAGATTATCGGACGGCACCGGCGACGGATGCCCTGGCCCGAGTTTCCGACCCGTCTGGCTTTTGGCGTTGTTGCCGTCACGACGTCGATCCTGTCACTGCACTGGGCGGATTCGGCGGCAGAATTCTGGCTTGGTGTTGCTTTGCTTGTCGCAATGCTGTTGGCGCTGATCATCTGGGCCAAGGATGCACCGGCTTTGCAGGATATGACCGCTCTGCCGGGGCTGGGTTTGATCTGGTTTGTTCTGGTGCATGGGCTGGAGAATGGCGCGGTCAAACGACGCTTTGCCGCCACATACGCGGAAACAGCCGAAGCGGATTTCCCAATGTCCGTGACGTTGTTGGTATCCCTTGGCGCTTTGATCTCGCTTCTGGCAGCCTGGCGGTCTTTTCGGGCGCACCGATTTCAGACGGTTTGGGCCGGTGCTGCGGTCCTTTTCGCGCCTGTGCTGGCGATCGCGCTAGAGGTCGGCTGGCGCCCCGCAGCGGTGATCGGAGCTTATCCGTGGGCCCTTCACGCTATCGCGCTGGCGGTTCTGATGGTGGGTTTGGCGGAACGTTTCGCGCGGGTGGACGGACAAAATCGCATGCGCACGGCGCTGGCTGCGCTGTCGGCACTGTCCGCTCTGACCTTTGCCTGCGTAATTGTGTTGAGCTCTGCGGCACTAACGATCGCCCTGGTCGGAATGATTGTGACCGCGGCCGCGCTGGATCGCAGGTTCAACCTGCCAACGATGAGCTGGTTCATCTGGGCGGGCGTGCTCACTGTCACTGTGCGACTTGTTCTGAACCCCGGGCTGGGTTGGGCCAACACAGCGCCGGTGATGGAGATGTCATTGGTCTATTCGACAGCGACCGCAGGGTTTCTGATCGCCTGGTGGCTGCTTGGCCCCATGGTCCGTCCGGTGGCCAAACTCTTGCTGGAGAGTGCGGCCTGGGCGAGCGGAGGCATTTTGTTGTCCTTGCTGCTGCTGCGCTGGTTGGAAGGGTTTGCAGATGGCAGGGCCACAAACAGCCATTGGGGTCTGGGATTGCTTTCGGTGATCTGGCTGTTGCTGGCCTACGCACAGGTTCAGCGCTTCAAACTGGGTGGCAAGCTGAATTACCTGCGCTACGCTCTGGCTGTTTTCTTTGCAAGTCACGGTTTATGGCGTCTTTTCCAAGCGCTGGTTCAAGCAAACCCTGTACTCACGACACAAACACCACCGGTGCTGGGGCCGCCTGTCCTGAATACGCTGGCTGTGGCCTATTTGCTGCCCGCCATTGTCGTTTATTTCTCGGCTTGGCGGATCACCACGATGCCAAAATTGCTGAGGCAAGTCAGCTTTGGCGCAGCCGCAGCCCTGGCCGCGCTATGGCTTGGTCTAAGCATCCGACATTTCTGGCAGGGTGCCGAGAGTATGTTCGAAGGCAACGGTGTCACGCAGCCTGAACTTTACACTTACACCATCGCTCTGCTGGTGATTGGGGCCGTGCTGTTTTACCAGTCACTTGCCAGTCAGTCCGACCTGATGCGTAAGGCGGGGCTGGTCGTAATCGGGCTGGCCGTGGTCAAGGTGTTCCTGATCGACATCGCCGGTTTGGGCGGCCTGATCCGGGTGTTCTCTCTGCTGGCTTTGGGCTTGTCGCTTGCAGGTCTGGCGTGGCTCAACCGATGGGCCAGGTTGCGGTATGCGCCACAAGTCCCGGACCCTCTGGACCATTAGGCGCGGGCGTCCTATAAGCGCGGCCATGTATGACCGTTTGGCCATCGTTATTCGAATTATATCCCCGGCGCTCTGACCTTCTGAGACGCCGGGCAAAGGTGCTTGAGATTTCGCACTGACCGCTTCGCTCTATCTGACGACCAGATCATCCAAAGGACGCCCCCAATGTGCGCCGACACGATCCAGACACCTGACTACAAAGACACGCTGAACCTGCCCAGAACCGATTTCCCCATGCGCGCCGGCCTGCCCAAACGCGAGCCTGCATGGCTGGAGCGGTGGGAAACCATTGCCGTCTACGACCGCCTGCGAGAAAAAAAGGGCCGCACGCCCTTTACGCTGCATGACGGCCCGCCCTATGCCAATGGTCATCTGCATATCGGCCACGCGCTAAACAAAACCATCAAGGACATGATTGTGCGCTCGCATCAGATGATGGGCTTTGACGCACGTTATGTGCCTGGCTGGGACTGCCACGGCCTGCCGATCGAATGGAAGATCGAAGAGCAGTACCGTAAGAAGGGCAAGAATAAGGATGAGGTGAACATCGTCGACTTTCGTCAGGAATGCCGCAAGTTCGCCGAGGGCTGGATCGATATCCAGCGTGAAGAGTTCAAGCGTCTTGGCATCACCGGCAACTGGCCTGATCCTTACATCACCATGGACTATCACGCCGAGGCCGTGATCGCTGACGAGTTCATGAAGTTCCTGATGAATGGCACGCTGTATCAGGGCTCGAAACCCGTGATGTGGTCGCCCATCGAGAAGACCGCTCTGGCCGAGGCCGAGGTCGAGTATCACGATAAGGAAAGCTTCACCATCTGGGTGAAGTTTGAAGTCGAATGGGTAGACGGGCCACAAGCAGGGCAGATCGGTAGCGGGCCTATCGATTACGGTCCTGGTGACCTGGTTGGCGCTTATGTAGTGATCTGGACGACCACCCCTTGGACGATGCCGTCCAACAAAGCGGTCGTGTACGGCAACGAAATTTCATATGGACTGTACGAAGTTATCGGCACGCCTGACGAATGCTGGGCCGCTGTGGGCGACAAATTTCTGCTGGCAGACAATCTGGCCGCTGATGTGCTGGGCCGTGCTCGCCTAAACGACGACCAATGGTCGCGTGTACGCGACGTGACCGCCGATGAACTTGAAGGCATTGGATTGAAGCACCCGCTGGCCGGGGCCGAAGGTGGCAATGGCGAATGGGATGACATCCGGGATTTCCGCGCGGCTGAGTTTGTCACCGATACCGAAGGGACCGGTTTCGTGCATTGTGCGCCCTCGCACGGGATGGAAGAATTTGAGCTCTACCGCGATCTGGGCATGTTGGAGCAGGTCATTACCTATAACGTGATGGACGATGGCTCGTTCCGGGCCGATCTGCCGTTCTTTGGCGGCAAATACATCTTGTCCCGCAAGGGCGGTGAAGGCGATGCGAACAAGGCCGTCATCGACAAGCTGGCCGAGGTTGGCGGGCTGCTGGCGCGCGGCAAGATCAAGCACAGCTATCCGCATTCGTGGCGCTCAAAGGCGCCGATCATCTATCGCAACACGCCGCAGTGGTTTGCATCCGTTGACCGCAAACTGGACGATGGCATGGGCGAGATGGGCGATACCATTCGTGAGCGTGCTCTGCGCTCGATCGACGAACTGGTGAAGTGGACGCCGCAGACCGGCCGCAACCGTCTGTATTCCATGATCGAAACCCGTCCGGACTGGGTTCTGTCGCGCCAGCGCGCGTGGGGTGTTCCGCTGACCTGCTTCACCAAGAAGGGGGCGCTGCCCACCGACGCGGATTACCTGCTGCGTAACGCAGACCTCAACGCCCGCATCAAGGCCGCGTTCGAACAGGACGGCGCGGATGTCTGGTACACCGATGGGTTCAAAGACAAGATCCTCGAAGGCATCGCCAACCCGAACGACTATGATCAGGTGTTCGACGTTCTGGATGTGTGGTTCGACTCGGGCTCGACCCATGCGTTTGTTCTGCGCGACCGTGAGGACGGGACCGAGGACGGTATCGCGGATGTTTACATGGAAGGCACCGATCAGCACCGTGGCTGGTTCCATTCCTCAATGCTGCAGGCCTGCGGCACAAAAGGACGCGCGCCATATCGCAACGTGATAACGCATGGCATGACGCTGGACGAGAAGGGCATGAAGATGTCGAAGTCCATCGGCAATACAATCGTGCCAGAGGAAGTGATCAAACAATACGGCGCGGATATCCTGCGCCTGTGGGTTGCTCAGACCGATTACACAACTGATCAGCGGATCGGGCCTGAAATCCTGAAAGGCACCGCCGACAGCTACCGTCGTCTGCGCAATACCATGCGGTTCATGCTGGGCTCGCTGGCTGATTTCACCGAGGCCGACCGCGTCGCGCCCGAGGATATGCCGCGTCTGGAACGCTGGGTTCTGAGCCGTCTGGCCGAACTGGATGCGCAGGTGCGCAAGGGTTATGCATCTTTCGACTTCCAGGGTGTGTTCAGCGCGGTTTTCACCTTTGCAACAGTCGATATGTCATCCTTCTATTTCGACGTCCGCAAAGATGCGCTGTATTGTGACGGCAACAGTTTGCGCCGCCGCGCGTGCCGCACCGTGCTGGACCTGCTGTTCCATCGCCTGACCACCTGGCTGGCACCGATCCTGGTGTTCACCATGGAAGAAGTCTGGTTGGAGCGGTTGGCCCAGAACGACAGCTCGGTTCATCTGGTGGATTTCCCGGAAACGCCGTCCGACTGGCGCAATGAGGAACTTGAGACCAGCATGGCCAAGGTGCGCCGCGTGCGTCGTGCGGTCACCGCCGCGCTAGAGGTTCAGCGTCAGGACAAGGTCATCGGTTCAAGCCTTGAGGCCGCGCCGATCGTGCACGTGGAAGACTCTGAAACCCGCGACTTGCTGGGCACGTTTGATGTAGATGACATGTGCATTACGTCGGGCCTGACCGTGACTGGTGATCCGGCCCCGTCCGAAGCATTCCGGCTGCCCGAAATCGACGGCGTCGGCGTGGTGTTCGAAAAGGCAGTGGGCAAGAAGTGTCTGCGTTGCTGGAAAATCCTGCCCGATGTTGGCCTGCATGCGCATCCCGGTGTCTGTGGCCGCTGTAACGACGCGTTAAGCGAGTAACTGGATCCCGGCCAATGTGCCGGGGCCTTTGCATTGCGCCTTGCGTCCGACCCGGTGATCTGAAACGCTGCTGCCATGCCGATGATTGCTGTAGAAACTCAATTTGGGCGCCTGGGTGTTGAAGAAACTGACGGTGCCATAACGCGACTGATCTGGAACGGACGCGATGAAGATGCGCAAACGTCTCTATTGCAAGAGGCGGCGGCGCAGGTCACAGCCTATGATCAGGGCCGCCTGGACCGGTTTGATCTGCCATACCGGGTGACCGTGTCCGATTTTCAACGTCAGGTTTGCGATCTGATGTTTGCCATCCCGCTGGGAGAAACCCGGACATACGGCGATATCGCCAAGGATCTGGATCAGCCCGCGCAACTTGTCGGCGCAGCCTGCGGAGCAAATCCAATACCCGTCATCATCCCGTGCCACCGGGTGCTGGCCGCCAACGGTTTGGGCGGGTTTTCAGGCGATGGCGGGGTCGAAACCAAAGTTGCCCTGTTGCGACACGAACGGGCGGCCGGATTGCTGATCTGATCGGGTGAACGTGTTGCATTTCAGCGGTCTCAGGCACATTTTGTATAAGTTGCAGAATGTGAAGGATCGCATTGAATGATTGATCAAGCAGAGCGCGCGGCCCGCAAAAAAGCCATTGTCGACCGCCTGATGTCGTTAGAGGCGCAGGAACTTGCTACAGCGCAAGCCCATTATGACTCCTTTCTCAAGGATGCCCAGTTGGATGATCGCGAAGGTCACGACAAGGATGACATTGCTGCCTCGCGCGAGAATGCGGACCTTGCGGCAGCCTTCGATGCGCCGGTTCACGCCCATCATGCTAAAATCGATGTGATCGAAAACACGGATTTCGCGGTGACAGACACGGTGCAGCCCGGGGCTGTAATCAAGTTCAACAACCGCCGGTTTGTGGTCTGCGTTTCGACGACCCGCTTCGAAATCGACGGCCAGACCTATATGGGAATCTCAACCCAAAGTCCGATCTATCTGGCCATGGCGGGCCTTCGGAAAGGGGATGTCTTTACGCATAACAGCACCGAGTTCGAGGTGCAGGACGTGCTTTAACCCTGTCCGCGCTGAGGTGTCTGCGTGCCGCGCTGTGGCAGCAGTTGCTGCGCAATACCTGCAAAAACAAGATACAGACTGGTTATGACCAGCCCCCAGTGCGCCCAGCTTTCGGGATGAAAATCGACCCACGCGGCCCAACCGGCAAAAAAGGTCCAGGCCAAAGCCATCGGCAGGGTCAGACTGCGCCACCGTTCGGTTCGCACCGGGTGCACGAATTTGAGCGGCAGAAACATCGCCACGGCCAGCAGGGTGACCAACACCAGGCTAACCCAGAAATTCGGCTCGAGCGCGAAGATGACGATCACCACCATGTTCCAGCATCCCGGAAAGCCGGAAAACGAGTTATCCCGGGTCTTCATCCGCGTATCGGCAAAATACATGGCGCTTGTGAATGTGATGACAATGATCGCAAACCAGCCGGTCCACCCATCCATCAGACCGGATTTGAACAGCGCGTAGGCCGGAATGAAAACATAGGTCAGGTAATCGATGATCAGATCCAGCAGGACGCCGTCGAACTCGGGTGCGTTCTGTTTGACGTCGTAATGCCGCGCCAGTGGGCCATCAATGCCGTCGACTATGAAAGAAACGACCAGCCAAAGATACATCAGGCTCCATTTCTCTTCGACCGCAGCCAGCATGGCCAACATGGCGAAAACCGCGCCGGTGGCTGTGAACAGATGAACGGCAAGCGCTTTGAATCTGAGTGTCATCCAAGTGTCATGTACGAAGTGCGCCGCAGATGCAAAGTAAAAAGCGGGACAAGTGATGCGAATGCCGGGATTGTTCAGAAGAGACGGTGTTAAGCCTTTGGATGCGCGCGATTATAGACATCCATCAGTCTTGCGGTATCAACCGCCGTATAGGTTTGGGTAGTCGACAGCGACGCATGCCCCAGCAGTTCCTGAATAGCGCGCAGATCTCCTCCGGCGCTCAGCAGATGCGTGGCAAAGCTGTGCCTCATGGCATGTGGTGTCGCAGTTGACGGCAATCCCAATTGCATGCGGGCCTTGGCCATGACGCCTTGAATGGCGCGGGGGTTCAACGCGCCGCCGCGCACGCCGCGAAACAGCGGCAGGTGGGCGGATTGCGGATGCGGGCTCAGGCGCAGATACCGGTCGACCGCGTTACGCGCGGTTGGGATCACCGGCACTATGCGTTCCTTGTCGCCCTTGCCAATGATGCGAAGTGTTGCGGGCAAAGGTGCGTCAGCCCCTGTCAGCGACAGCGCTTCGGAAATACGCAGACCACAGCCATACAGCAAGGTGACAACCGCCACGTCCCGGGCGGACACCCAATCCGACGGTGACTGAAGCTCAACAGTATCTATCATGGCGCGCGCCGCGTCTTCGGCCAAAGGCCGCGGCAGCTTTTTGGTGAATTTGGGTGCGCGGGTCGACAACACCGCGGTTGGTTCAAAGCCTTCACGTTCAGCCAGCCACCGGTAAAAGCTTTTGACTGCTGACAGTTTCCGGGCCAGTGATCGCGCGCCCACCCCGGTTTCGCGCTGATGTGCCATCCAGGCGCGCATATCTGAAATTGTCACCCGTTCCAATGCCGCCAACCCCTGCCTTTCACTGTGATGCAGGGTCATGAAAGACAGGAAATCACCGACATCGCCCCGATATGCGGTTTGGGTATTTTCCGACCGGCCGGACAGTGCGGCAAGGCTATCCAGCCAAAGCTGAAGCGCGTCGCGACACGCCGGTGAGATCAGGCTCACGACAGCCAGTGGCGCATCGAGCGTTCGAACACGCCGGCAAAAAAGGCAAGAAGATCCGTGCCGAGTTGTGGGCTGAAGTGACGTGGATCGGTGGCTCCCATCACGATCATGCCGGGCAGGCGCCCGGCGCCCAGGTTCAGCTTCAGGCAGGCTTCGGATCGCAGCTGGGCGGCGAGGGTGCCGTAGACGCGCTGGCTGGGCCGATGCACCTCGCGCAGCGTGATATTGCGTGCAGGACCGTTGCGGTCACTGGTCAGATACTGATCCACAAAACCGGGTTCGACCACCGTCAGCACGCCGCCGAGCTTTTCAATGGCCGGATCGTCCTGCATGGCGGTGGTTTCAAGCACAAGGGTCACCCGTTCCACACGCAGAATGTCCGCCACGTCATGGCCGAGGGTGCGTAAAAAATCCTCGAACTCGACAGGTTCCAGAAGGCGCAGGATCGCGCGATGGACCTGATTGGTGCCTGCCAGGTTTTCGTATGCGGCGGCGATGACGGACCGGTGTGTATCTTCCAGTCGATCCAGCCGGGCCTCAAGCCGCTGCATGGCAATACCGCGTAAGTCAATGACGTTATCACCGCGCGCGTGTTCGTTTGCGGCCACCAGGGCCTGCATCAGATCCTTGTCGTCCAGCACAACGTCTGGCTCAGCCAGAATCGCCGCGCGGAGGTTATCCTCGAGTTTCGGGTTGCTGCTCATGTCCTGTCCGGTCTTTTTTTGTTGATCGGCTTATAACACGCCCGACCGGGTTTGCGTTGAAAAAAGTGCCGTCTGTCTGAATTCATTACATGTTGTGGCTATGGAGTCCTCCCGCCTGTTTGCATCCGATCAAAGATCGGACCCAAACAGTTGGGCCCGGCCCGGCGCCTGACGGCGCCGGGCGGTTTCGCGCGGGATCAGAGGATTTTCTGCCCGGTTTTGGCCCAGTCGGACAAAAAGGCATCCAGCCCTTTGTCTGTCAGCGGGTGATCTGCCAGCTTTTTTATGACGCCCGGAGGGGCGGTGATGACGTCAGCCCCGATGCGGGCGCTGTCGGTCACGTGATTGACCGAGCGGATCGACGCAGCCAGGATTTCCGTTTCGAACCCGTAATTGTCGTAAACCTGCCGGATATCTGCGATCAGATCCATGCCATCCAGGTTGATGTCATCCAGACGACCGATGAAAGGAGAGATAAAGGTTGCCCCGGCTTTGGCGGCCAGCAAGGCTTGATTGGTCGAAAAACACAGTGTGACGTTGACCATCTGACCTTCGTCACTGAGTGTTTTGCAGGTTTTCAGGCCAGCCCATGTCAAGGGCACTTTGACGGCAATGTTGGGTGCGATCCGGGCCAGTTTGCGACCTTCGGCGATCATGTCGTCGGCCTCGGTTGCGACTACTTCGGCGGAAACCGGGCCGTCGACCAGGTCACAAATCTCTTTGGTCACTTCCAGAATGTCGCGTCCGGATTTCAGAATCAGCGACGGGTTTGTGGTCACGCCGTCCACAATGCCAAGATCGTTCAGTTCGGCGATGGCGTCGATCTCGGCGGAGTCTACAAAGAATTTCATGAGGGCAGTCCTTTGATGGGTTGGCCTTGGTCGCGGATGCCTTTACCTCAAAGAGACCCTTGCTGAAACCCCTGCTGATGAAAGGCGTGACTTGAGCGGCCCCGAGTATTTCGATCATGAAGAGCTTGTGGCGGTTCTGACCACGCAGCCGCTGGACCGGACGCTGGATTACAAGGCGCCCGAGGGCGGTTGTTTTGTTGGCGCGTTTGTCGAAGTCCCGCTGGGTCCGCGCAAGGTTCTGGGCGTTGTGTGGGGTCCGGGTCAGGGCGGATTTGATCTGAGCAAGGCGCGAGCAGTGATCCGAGTGCTTGAGGTTGCGCCCATGCGCGAGGAAATGCGCGTTTTTCTGGGCCGGGTCGCTGACTATACGTTGACGCCCATGCCGGCCATGTTGCGTCTGGCAACGCGGGCCCCCGGATTGGCAGACCCTCCGTCGATGCGCAAAGTGTACCGCCCTGGAGACCGGCAGCCGGATCGGGTGACCGACGCGCGCACGCGGGTCCTGGACGTCCTGCGCGATTACGGAGGGCTGGCATTTACGTTGAAGGAACTGGCCGAACAGGCTGGTGTGACGTCGTCTGTCATCAAGGGGTTGGTGAAACAGGGCGCGGTGCGGGAAGAAGACAGCCCGCGCGATCTGCCTTATCCGCATTTGGACCCGGATTTGCCCGCAAAGACGCTGACGGACGATCAGGCCGCTGCAGTGGCGCGTCTGCAATCGGGGCTAGCGCGTGAGGACTACGGAACCACGTTGCTGAAAGGCGTGACCGGTTCCGGCAAGACCGAGGTCTATCTGGAAGCGGTCGCCAAAGCGCTGCGCATGGGGCGTCAGGCTTTGGTGTTGCTGCCCGAGATTGCCCTGACCGCGGAATTTCTGACGCGTGTCGAAGACCGGTTTGGCGCCCGCCCGGCCGAGTGGCATTCGGGCGCGACCATGACAGAGCGCCGCCGTGTATGGCGCATGGTCGGGCAGGGGGATGCGCAACTGGTTGTTGGTGCGCGATCAGCGTTGTTCCTGCCGTTTCGCAATCTGGGTCTGGTCGTGGTCGATGAAGAACACGATACGTCCTACAAGCAGGAAGACGGTGTGCATTACAGCGCGCGGGACATGGCGGTCCTGCGCGCGGCGATTTGCGGTGCTCGGGTGATACTGGCCAGCGCGACTCCGTCCTTGGAAAGTTGGGCCAATGCCGAGGCAGGCAAATACGAGCGGCTTGATCTGACGTCGCGCTTTGGGACGGCCGCGCTGCCCGAGATGCGGGCGATCGACATGCGCGCCGAACCGATGCACCCGGGCACGTGGTTGTCGCCGTCCCTGAGCCAAGCTGTGCAGCAGCGGATCGAGACTGGTGAACAATCGCTGTTGTTCATAAATCGCCGCGGCTATGCGCCGGTGACACTATGCCGTGCGTGCGGCGAACAGATCGCCTGCGATCACTGTGACGCGCGGATGGTGGAACACCGCTTTCTCAAACGGCTCATGTGCCATCAATGCGGTGAGACCAAGCCGATGCCGACCGCCTGCCCGTCGTGCGGTGTCGAAGGCAAGCTGGCGCCGGTCGGGCCGGGCATAGAAAGGTTGGCGGAAGAGGCCGAGGCGGCGTTTCCCGATGCCAGGATCGCCATGCTCAGTTCCGATCTGTTCGGATCAGCCCGCGCATTGAAGGCCAAGATAGAAGAGATTGCGCGTGGAGATGCGGATATTGTCATCGGCACGCAGCTGGTTGCAAAGGGGCATAACTTTCCCAAGCTGACGCTTGTCGGTGTTATCGACGCTGACCTCAGCCTGCATGGTGCCGACTTGCGGGCCGCCGAGCGTACATTTCAGCTGATGCGACAGGTTTCCGGTCGTGCAGGCAGGGCGGACAAACCGGGGCAGGCGCTGTTACAGACCTACCAGCCCGAGCATCCGGTAATCCGCGCGATCCTGTCCGGGGATGAGGAAGGTTTCTGGAAAACCGAGGCCGCCGGTCGGCAGGCGGCAGGGGTTCCGCCATACGGGCGCATGGCCGGGATTGTCCTGTCAGGCCCCGAGGTCGGGCCTGTTTTCGACATTGGCAACGCCATGGCCCGCAATGACGCGCCGCTTCGTCAGATCGGCGCGCAGGTTTTTGGCCCGGCGCCAGCCCCCATCGCACGTATACGCGGCCGGCACCGTGTACGCCTGCTGGTCAAAGCACCCAAAGGCGCGTCAATACAGGATGCGGTGGCGCGATGGATTGCGCCTTTGCAGCTGAAAGGTGACATTCGCCTGACTGTTGATATTGACCCGCAGAGCTTTTACTGACCTCTTCATACGCGCAGAGCCGCTGTGCGCGGCAGCTTTCCCACTCGTCAATGTCAGGAAATCGGCGTAGATGGGTGATATGCTGAAACCCATGCCTCTGTCGCAGGCGCAGAGCCTGCCGTTCTGGCGACGTCCGATGACGCTTTTGTTCATGATGGCACTGACCATGCCGATCGCGTTCAATGGCTGGAGTGCGCTGCTGAACAATTTTGTCATCGAGGCGGCAAATTTTGACGGGGCCGACATCGGTCTTTTGCACACTGTGCGCGAAATTCCGGGCTTTCTGGCTGTTGGCGTGATCGCGGTGATCATTTTTGTCCGTGAACAGGTGCTGGCGATGATATCGCTGATGATGCTGGGCGTGGCCACGGCAATGACAGCGTGGTTTCCCAGCCTTGGCGGCCTGCTGTTTGTGACTTTGTTCAGTTCGATCGGGTTTCATTATTACGAGACGGTGAACCAGTCGTTGCAGCTGCAATGGCTGCCCAAGGATCGCGCGCCGCAGATGCTGGGATGGTTGGTGGCGATGGGATCGGCGGCAACAGCCGTTGTCTATGGCCTGATCGTGTTGACCTGGGACAGGTTTGATCTGTCCTACAACACCGTGTTCATGACGGCTGGCGGTGTCACAACCGCATTGGCACTGTTCTGCCTGCTCGCGTATCCGCAATTCGATGCGCCAACACCGCAAACGAAAAAACTGGTCCTGCGCCGCCGCTACTGGCTGTACTACGCGCTGCAATTCATGGCCGGTGCACGGCGTCAGATATTTGTCGTTTTTGCAGGCTTTATGATGGTCGAGAAATTCGGCTTCGAGGTACATCAGTTGACCAGCCTTTACCTGATCAACCTGGTGATCAACATGGCGGCTGCGCCGCTTTTGGGTAAAGCGGTGGCGACGTTTGGCGAACGGCGCACGCTGATTTTCGAATATGCTGGCCTGGCTGTCGTGTTTGCCGCGTATGGCGGCATCTACTGGTTCGGGTGGGGCGTGCTGCTGGCAGCAATTCTGTATGTCGTTGATCATGTGCTGTTTGCACTGGCGCTGGCGTTGAAGACATATTTTCAGAAAATCGCCGATCCAGCGGATATCGCGCCCACGGCGGCGGTTGCGTTCACCATCAATCATATTGCTGCTGTGTTCCTGCCAGCGCTTTTGGGTCTGTTATGGGTCATCTCACCGGGCGCTGTCTTTGGCCTGGCGACAGCAATGGCGATGGTGTCGCTGCTGCTGTCCCTTCTGATCCCGCGCCACCCGGAGCCGGGGAATGAAACCATCCTGTCGAAATACGCCGCGGCACCGGCGGAGTAGCCTGCAACGCTTGACGTTGGTTGCGACCGGGCCTAGGCGCTGTTGCATCTGAGACAGGAGACCCCGATGCCCACATTCACCGCGCTGACCACCCTGACCGGCAAGGCTGCTGCTGAAAACCTGGGTGAGGCCATGGAACGACTGGAGCCCGAACCCACCGGGATCGGAGTGTTTGAGGTCGAGGACGGATCAGGGTTGTGGGAGGTCGGCGGCTATTTCACCTCAGCGCCGGATGATACGGCACTTGCCGTGTTGGCCGCCGCATTTAGCGCCAGGCCGTTCGTCATCTCGGAACTGCCCGAAACCGATTGGGTCGCCCACGTCCGGCGCGAATTGGCCCCGGTCGAAGCCGGGCGTTTCTTTGTCTTTGGCAGCCACGATGCAGATAAAGTGCCCAACGACAAAATTCCATTGCTGATTGAGGCGGCAATGGCCTTTGGTACCGGTCATCATGGGACGACGCTGGGCTGTCTGAAGGCGCTGGATCACCTGTTGAACACAGGTTTCACGGCCAAGAAGGTGGCTGATATCGGCTGCGGTACGGCGGTGCTGGCAATGGCCGCTGCGCGCGTCTGGGACGGTGATATCATTGCCAGCGACATTGATCAGGTCGCTGTCGAAGTCGCCGAAGCCAACCTGAAGGCCAATGACATGGAAGGGTCCGTACGGTGTGTCGAGGCCGCGGGGTTCGATCATCCCGAACTTCGTGATCACGCGCCCTACGATCTGATCTTTGCCAATATACTGAAGGGTCCGTTGTTGGCCTTGGCGCCTGAAATTGCAGCGAATCTGCGCCCCCAGGGTCATGCCATCCTGTCCGGAATCCTCAACGAACAGGCCGCTGACGTTCTGTCGGTTTATCAACAGAATGGGTTTAATGTCACCCTGACAACCCAAATTGGTGAATGGTCTACGTTAATCTTAACGAAACAGGGCGCAATTTAGACCATTTGCAGGAGTTTTATGGATTTCTGCCACGCTTTTGTCGCAATCTCTACTTACCGTTTTTCAATCAAGTCGATGGGGGGCGGTTTTGTGGAGGCTGCCATGACGGGAAAACAACTGGAGTTCGATCAGCGCGTTAATCGCCTGAACAAAAAGCATCAGAAGATGAGCCGGGGCTACCGCGCGACCATGCGCAAGGATGGTCTGGTCGTCATGCGGCCGCAGCGTGTCCGCTCGGCCATACCCGCAAAGGTTCTGTTGCTCAGCCTGATTGGGTTTTTTGCCTTCAAGGCTTTTCTGCTGTCCAGCCTTGGACCCAGCGGATATCAATTTCGGATCGATAGTCTGAGCGATGGCACATCGGTCGAAAAAGCCGGTGCATGGGTCATGCAGATTGATCCGCTGACGGAAACTCTGGCCGTACAACTGAACAAGATACTGTACTGATCGCCTCAGAATACAGAAACACCGTGGGCCTTTCTGGCGCACGGTGTTTCGTTTTGCCCCGATATCAGGCGGGGCGAATGAATGAGTGCCGGTTGCTTTACGAGCGACCTTCGGCGATCAGGTCGATGTCGCCACGGCACAGGCCGATATCATCCAGCTCGCGGTCTGTCAGACCGTTCAGCGCGTTACGTGTGACGCGGGCGTCGTTCCATTCAACAGCGGCGTTCACCACCGATGTCAAAAATGCGCCGATACGGCCAATGCGGCCGAATGAGCCAGTGGTTGCGACGCGGGTTGTGTCAAATGCAGCCATATCCTGTTTCCTTCTAGTTTGAGTTCAAGTTTCAGTCGTTCGATCTGATCGGCACCTAGTTGTGAGATTCTGATCGTGCAAGGTTGTTTTTTGCATGTGTCCTATGCATTTTTTGCAATACTGGGCAGAGCTGTAATCTGTTTAAAAAATTAGTGAAATTGCGTTCATAAAACTGTCGATTTCAGACTTTTCCGGGTCGCAATCCACACGTGGCGTCGCACCTGAACAAGCCGTGTCGTTTTCCGTCTTCGGGCCAATTCGCTTGGAAAATGTTCACGCTTCGTGCTAGGCGTGTAGAAAATATCACACAACCCGAGCAGGCCGAGGCGAAACATGCGAATTTTGGGCATCGATCCGGGGCTCAGGACCCTGGGCTGGGGCGTCATCGAATCAAATGGCAGCCGCTTAAGTCACGTAGCCAATGGTCTTTGCAAATCGGACGGGGACGATCTGGGCGAACGGCTTTTGTCGTTGCACAATCAGATTGTCGAAGTGATTGCTGATCAC
>JBCCIK010000023.1:0-36057 GCA_039028255.1 Pseudomonadota bacterium
GCTTTAACGCGCAAAACTCGCTAAAACTCGCAACAAAAACGGCGACCCGCGTCTGCGGGCCGCCATTGTGGGCTGAAGGGGCGGATTTTCAGTAGTATTCCCAGAATTCGGGCGAATCCCAAACGGGCCGTTGCGCTTCGGTCTTGGCCTGTGTGCGGGTCAAACCGATGTCTTCAAGCGCACGGTCATCCAACCGCGCCAGGTGCCGACGCTGGCGGGACACGGACATCGCGCGTATGATCCTCGCAAGGACAGACAGCTTGGCAGGTGCGCAAAGGTTGTGGATGGCAACTTGTGTCATGATTATTGTCCTTTCTGTGTTTTTCGATGATTTTCTGGGCTATCATCAATTTCCTTGATTAATATGGTGCGCTGTGAAATATTTTTAAAACGAATATTTATGATGGGTTTCATAAGGGATCGTGAAGATGAGGAATCTGGATATAACAACCTTGCGCTCATTTCTGGCGGTTGCGGATCAGGGCGGTGTTACACGTGCCGCCGGTTTTCTTCATTTGACACAATCCGCTGTGTCCATGCAGCTCAAGCGGCTTGAGGAACTGCTCGGGCTTGAGCTTTTGGACCGCAGCGGCCGGACCATTGCGCTAACGGCGTCTGGCGACCAGCTGCTGGTCTATGCCCGCCGCATGATCGCGCTGAATGACGAGGTGATTTCCAAACTTACCGATCAGGCTTTTGAAGGCGAAGTGGTTCTGGGTGTGCCACATGACATCGTCTACCCGGCGATCCCGCGCGTATTGAAACGCTTCAATGTCGACTTTCCCAGAGTGCGGGTGCAACTGGTGTCATCATATTCAATGCAGTTGAAGGACATGTTCCAGCGTGGGGAGTGTGATCTGATCCTGACGACCGAAGCGTCCATTGCCGACGGCGCTGAAACAATTGCTGAATTGCCGTTGCGCTGGATCGGTGCGCAGGGCGGGTCGGCGTGGCGCAAACGCCCCTTGCCCATCGCGCTGGGGCGACGGTGCATGTTCCGCCCGCAGGTTATTTCGGCCCTGGATGCAGCAGGCATACCCTGGGAATTGTCCGTCGAGACGGAGAACGACAGAACGATCGAAGCAACGGTCAGCGCCGATCTTGCCGTGCATGCCATGCTGGACGGCACCGAAGCCGCGCATCTTGAGCAGATAGACGCGGGCGAGGCGCTGCCCGAACTGCACGCACATCTGATCAACCTGTATGGGACCGAGTCGGCCCGCGATGCCGTCGTCGATGCACTGGCGCATCTGGTGCGGCAAAACTTTCGTATGCTGGGCAGCAGCCCTTTGCGGGCGGTGGCCGGGTAGAACCGATCAGGGCGTGATCACGATCTTGCCCGTCGATCTGCGATCTTTCAGCAGCTGCAGACCTTTTGCCGCGTCGTGCAGGGGAAGGACGTGGCTGATGTGAGGTTTGATACGACCCTCAGTGTGCCAATGGAACAGGGTTTGGAAACTGTCGCGCACAATCCGGGGTCTGAACCGCAGGTATCCGCCAATGTAGAACCCTATGACGGTCAGGTTTTTGACCAGCAGATGATTGGCCGGGATCTGAGGAACATCGCCGCCGGCAAACCCGATCGGCAGAATGCGACCTTCGGGATTGGTTGCACGCAGGGCGGCCTTGAACACATCGCCACCGATTGCGTCATAGACGACATCTGCGCCACCCAGTGCCTTGACGCTTTCGCGCAGATCCTGCGCGGCGTCGATTGTATGATCGGCACCCGCTGCCCGCGCCACGGCCAGTTTATCCGGGCCGCGGGCCTGTGCAATCACGGTTGCCCCCATCAATTTACCGATTTCCACAGCCGTCAGGCCAACGCCGCCTGCGGCGCCTGTGACCAACAGGGTCTCTTTCGGTTGCAGTCTGGCGCGGTGGCCCAGGGCGATGTGACTGGTGCCATACGCGATCTGTATGGCCGCGCCGTCTTCAAATCCGGTCGAAGACGGCAGAGCGATCACGCGATCCGCATCAAACACTCCGTATTCCGCCAGTCCACCATGCCCGGAATACACTGCAACCCTGTCTCCGATGGTCAGGTCCGTCACATCCGGCCCAAGCGCGTCCACGATACCTGCGATTTCCATGCCCAGTGTGAAGGGTGCGGATGGGGTGTCCTGATACGTGCCTTTCTCCATCAACAGATCGGCAAAATTCAAACCACACGCTTTGATTGCAATCCTGACCTGACCGCTGCCGGGGTTTGGCCGGGGTGTTTCACACAGGCGCGCAGGTTCACCCGCAGCTTCAATTCGATAGGCCAGCATCAGACGCCTCCAACCATTTCACGCATAGGTGCGCGGCTGTTTAGGGTTGTCAATCGTTCGCTAAGTTTACGCAAGGTAATGTAGTTTCCGGCAGTTCCGGCGTTGCGATACGGGCATCGACAAAAGTGGGAAAGCAGCACGTTACAACCTAAAACGCTTGTGAACAGGGTTGGACTCAACCAGCTTGAAAAAAAATTCAAAAAAGGCAATATAGGCAATCAGTGCTGTTAACGGGGGGCGGCACGGTCCAGGTTAGTGAGTGATTAAGTACCGCTTGCTAAGGTTGCGATCACAGATGTCGCGCATTCCCGTAAAGATGTTTGTTAGTTAAGGGAGAACACCAATGACTCATCACGTCGATGTCCATGTGGGCAAACGCGTCCGGCATCGCCGCTGGCTGATCGGAATGACCCAGCAGCAGCTTGCCCAACAGGTCGGTATCAAGTTTCAGCAAATCCAGAAATATGAAACCGGTGCCAATCGAATCAGCGCGTCGCGTCTGTGGGATATTGCCGAGGCATTGGATGTACCTGTCAGCTTCTTTTTCGAAGGTCTGGAAGAAACGCAAAAAAACGAAGCAGACAAAAAGTCTGTTCCGGCCGATCTGATGGGTGACAAAGAAGCTCTGGATCTGGTGCGCTCGTATTACGCGATCCCGGAAAACCAGCGTCGCCGCCTGTTCGAACTGGCACGGGTGCTAAGCGACGCGGCATGATCAGACCGGGTTGACTTTGCCGGATGTTGGCCGCACCACAGGCCAATGATCCAGACCCGATTGAGCGATTTGAAAGTTGCACAAGAAATGGCCGACGCGGCGCGTGCGGCCATTCTTCCTTTTTTCCGCCAGAGCAGTCTTGAAACAACGAACAAGCTGGTGGATGGGTTCGATCCTGTCACACAGGCGGATCGCGCGGCGGAACAGGCCATGCGCGATATTCTGGCCCGACATCGCCCAGATGATGGCATTCTGGGCGAAGAATTCGGCACGGTTGCGGGAACCAGCGGTCGCACCTGGGTGCTTGATCCGATTGATGGCACGCGCGGATTTATCAGCGGAACACCAACTTGGGGCGTGCTCATTGCGCTTAGCAGCCAAAACGGTCCCGTTCTGGGAGTTATTGATCAACCCTACATCAAAGAGCGTTTTGTTGGAGCAGCCGATGTTGCCGAGGTGACAGGACCTTTGGGCAAAACCGCTCTGAGAACCCGGGATACAAAGGTCTTGGGCAAGGCGGTGCTGTTCACCACGTTCCCCGAGGTGGGAACGCCCAAAGACGCCGCTGGTTTTCAGGCCGTGTCCAAGCATGTTCAACTGACGCGGTATGGCATGGATTGCTACGCGTATGCCTTGGTGGCAGCAGGTCAGGCCGATCTTGTGATCGAGGCCGGGCTGAATGCTTACGACATTCAGGCACCAATTGCCGTGATCGAGGCCGCCGGCGGTATCGTGACCGATTGGCAGGGACGACCGGCGCATAACGGCGGGCGCGCCCTGGCGGCCGCCAACGCAGAGCTTCACGCAGCGGCACTGGACATTCTGCGCAACTATTGAATTGCGTTGCTGCGGATGCGGCCCATGAATACACTGATCGCAGCCGGTTCTTGCGCCCGTTTTCCACCGGCTGACTCACTCCTTGCATGAGACGGGCAAATGCAGGAGTGCGGATATGACTGAAATATTGATCAAAAACGCGGATACCATCCTGACCATGGATGACCAGCGCCGGGAATTGTCGGGCGCAGACATTCTGTTACAGCATGGCCAGATTGCCCAGCTTGGTTACGGGCTGACAACCGACGGAGAGGTGCACGATGCCGCTGGCTGTGTCGTCACGCCAGGATTGGTGAACACCCACCATCATCTCTACCAGACCCTGACCCGGGCGGTTCCGGGCGGACAGGATGCGTTACTGTTCGGTTGGCTTCAAACGCTCTATCCGATCTGGGCGCGCTTTGGGCCGGACGAGATGTTCACCTCGGCGCAGATCGGCCTGGCAGAACTGGCCTTGTCCGGGTGTACGCTCAGCTCCGATCATTTGTATCTTTATCCCAATGGCGCGCGACTGGAGGATACAATTGCGGCGGCATCAGAGCTGGGCCTGCGCTTTCACCCCACACGAGGCGCAATGAGCATCGGGCAAAGCGACGGGGGCCTGCCGCCGGACAGCCTGGTCGAAGCTGAACGTGACATTCTGAATGATATGATCCGCGTGGTTGATGCGTTTCATGATCCCGGCGAAGGCTCAATGTGCCGGGTTGGCCTCGCCCCGTGCTCCCCCTTTTCGGTCAGCCGGGACCTGATGCGCGAGGCGGCCCTGCTGGCGCGGGACAAGGATGTCATGTTGCATACCCATCTGGCCGAGAATGACGAGGATATCGCTTATTCCGAGGCGCAGTTCGGATGCCGGCCGGGACAATATGCAGAGGATCTGGGCTGGACAGGATCCGATGTCTGGCATGCCCATTGCGTCAAGCTGGACGGCACCGAAATCGATTTGTTTGCAAAAACTGGGACCGGCGTTGCGCATTGCCCTTGTTCCAACTGTCGTCTGGGCTCGGGCATTGCGCCGGTGCGTTCCATGCGGGACCGAGGCGTGAAGGTCGGTCTTGGCGCAGATGGCTCGGCCAGCAATGACAACGGCAACCTGATGCTTGAGGCGCGGCAGGCGATGTTGCTGCAACGTGTTGCCAACGGGGCCGATGCCATGTCAGCCCGTGAAGCGTTGGAGATCGCAACCCGGGGCGGCGCGGACGTTTTGGGACGGTCCGATTGCGGGCGCCTGATGCCGGGCAAGCGGGCTGATATAGCGGTGTGGGATACGGGCTGTATCGAAAGCGCGGGCAGCTGGGACCCGGCGGCCCTGCTGCTGGCCGGACCCATGCAGGTCAAACACCTGTTTGTCGACGGACGTCAAATTGTGCGCGATGGTCAGATCACGACAATCGACCTGCCGCGCGCCATCGAAACCCAAAACAGCCTGGCGCGTGCGCTTGCACAATAGCGGGATCCGTCCTTCATCTGGCTTAAAATATCCCCGCCGGAGGCATGTGCCGCAGGCGCATTCAGAGGGCGACCTGCGCCCCTCCGATCCAAACCTCGGCAATGGCGCGATCATCGCCCATCATGATGGTCGGGAACACCGCTTCCCATAGATCATCGGCATGGGCTTCGCGCTGGGCAATGGCCGGGGTCGAGGCAAGGTCGATCACAACCAGATCCGCCTCCATCCCCGGTGCGATGTTTCCGATGCAATCTTCCATCCGCAGCGTCTGCGCTGATCCGATTGTGCCCAGCCACAGCAATTGCGCCGGATGCAGAGGGCGACCGCGCAGCTGACCGACCTCATAGGCGGCGGCCATTGTGCGCAGCATCGAAAAGCTGGATCCGCCGCCCGTATCGGTTGCCAGCCCAACGCGGTGGCCGTCATGGATCAACCCGTTCATGTCAAAAAGACCCGAGCCGATGAATGTGTTCGAGGTCGGGCAATGCACCAAGGCCGCGTCCACCTCGCGCAGGCGTGCCCGTTCGCGGTCTTCCAGATGGATCACGTGACCGTACAGGCCATTTCGACCCAGCAGACCGAATTTTTCATAGGTATCAAGATAGTCCCGCGCGTCGGGAAACAGGGAACGCACCCATTCAATCTCGTCGGTCTGCTCGCTCAGATGGGTTTGCATCAGGCAATGCGGATGCTCGGCCCACAGCGCGCCCAGCGCCTCAAGCTGTTCGGGTGTCGAAGTGGGGGAAAACCGGGGCGTGATCGCGTATGACAAGCGATCCACGCGATGCCATTTTTCCAGCAATGCCTCGGACTGGTCATAGGCCGTCTGCGCGGTGTCCTGCAGCGCGTCAGGTGCGTGACGGTCCATACAGGTTTTGCCCGCAACGACACGCTGGCCGCGCTTTTGGGCCACCGAAAAGAATGCATCGACGCTTTGCGGGTGGATTGTACAGAAACTGCACATGGTCGTGGTGCCATGCGCGGTTGTCAGATCAAGATAGCGGTTGGCAATTTCGGATGCATAGTCGATGTCGCCAAACTTCATCTCTTCGGGGAAAGTATACAAATTCAACCAGTCGATAAGCCGCTTGCCCCAACTGGCAATCATGGCGGTCTGCGGATAATGGACGTGCGGATCGACAAAACCGGACATGATCAGGTGAGGGCCACAGTTCCGGATTTCTGCGTCAGGATGGGCCGAAGTCAATGCGCGCGCTGAACCGACGGCCCGAATGAAACCGTCTTCTATCAGCACCGCTTCGTCCAGCCGGGTGGCGTCGATAGGTTCACCTTCGAACGGTGATCCGTCAAAACTCAGAACCCGCCCTGTCAAAAGCGTCTTTTGCGCCATTCGCCCTGTTCCCTAGCAGTTTGAGACCGTTCATCAGCATAGGCGCGCGAAAGATGTGGGTAAATCGGCGCATTGTCATTGTTTTCCGGTAGCTGCTTCTTCTAATTAAGGATCAATGGCATGAAGAGGCGGGAGCAGCACATGACGACAGGCATCGATGATCCCGTAGCTGACCTTGCCACCGAAGAAGATGTCTATGCGCTGGACCGCCGAACCGTGGCGGCAATTCTGTATGCCGTGGATGTGGATGACCGCGCCCGACTGATTGAACTGATGGAGCCGCTGCACGCGGCCGACATCGCCGACCTTCTGGAACAGATCAATCCTTATGACCGCGCCCGGCTGATCCGTCTTTACGACAAAGAATTTGACGGGGACATCCTGTCGGAACTGGACGAGGCCGTGCGCGAAGAGGTCATCGGCGTGCTGAAGCCGGATGTTTTGGCCGAAGCGGTTCGGGACATGGAAAGCGACGATGTTGTCGATCTGCTGGAAGACCTCGAAGAACCCCAGCAGGAAACCATTCTGGATGCGCTTGAGGATTCCGAACGTGTCGCGGCAGAGCAGGCGCTGGCTTACCCTGAAAACTCGGCCGGCCGTCTTATGCAGCGCGAGGTCGTCATGGCGCCCGAGCACTGGACCGTGGGGCAGGCCATCGATTTCATGCGCGCCAATGACGATCTGCCCCAGCAGTTTTATCATGTTGTTCTGGTCGACCCGCGCCTGAAACCCGTGGCGCAGGTCACGTTGGGCAAGTTGATGGCAACCCGGCGCGAGGTTCCGCTGAAGGATCTGACCGAAGAGGAATTCCACACCATTCCCGTCGATCAGGACGAAGAGGATGTGGCCTATGCCTTCAACCAATATCACCTGATCTCGGCCCCCGTGGTTGACGCGGATGGCCGGCTGGTGGGTGTCATCACCATTGATGACGCCATGGTTGTTCTGGACGAAGAGCATGAGGAAGACATCCTGCGTCTGGCCGGCGTCAGCGATGAAAGCTCGATTTCGGACAGCGTCGCGGCGACCAGTCGTCGTCGGCTGCCATGGCTGGCGGTCAATCTGTGCACGGCGATATGCGCCTCGTTGGTGATTTCGCAATTCGAAGCGGCGATTGATCAACTGGTGGCGCTGGCGATTCTGATGCCCATTGTCGCGTCGATGGGCGGAAATGCCGGTACGCAGTCTTTGACAGTGGCGGTGCGGGCGCTCGCCACGCGGGACCTGACCCCCGCCAACGTGATGCGCGTCATCCGGCGCGAGCTGTTGGTCGGCATGCTGAACGGGTTGTGTTTCGCGATCGTGCTTGGAACCGTTGGCATGTTGTGGTTCGACTCGCCTTTGCTGGGCATCGTGATAGGATCGGCGCTGGTCATAAACATGATCATCGCCGGATTTGTCGGAACCGTCGTGCCGGTTGTGCTGGATCGCCTGGGCGCAGACCCTGCGTTGGCATCGGGCACGTTTGTAACCACCACAACCGATGTGATGGGGTTCTTTCTGTTTCTTGGACTGGCCAGCGTGGTGCTGTTGTGACTGATCTGACCGAAATCAAGGCTGCCGCCCGCAGGGCGGCCTTCGCACGACGCAAAGCGGCCTTTGATGCCAGAGCGCCTGGCGCGGCGGGCCGGTTATCCGAGGTTTTGGCAGGCCATCGCGGTGTTTCCATTTCGGGATACATGCCCATCCGGACCGAAATCGACCCGCTGCCTGCAATGGCCGAAGCTGCGGCGCACGGTCCGGTCGGCGTGCCGGTGATTCAAGGGGCCGGGCAGGCCCTGCGGTTTTCCAGATGGTCACCGGACGGCGTATTGGTGGACGGGCCGTTCGGGGCAAGAATACCCGAAGTGCACGACTATTTTGATCCTGAAATTCTGATCGTACCTTTGGTGGCCTTTGACGGCCGGGGCGGTCGATTGGGATATGGCGGTGGGTTTTATGATCGCACCCTTGAGGGTTTGCGCGCTACACGTCCGACGCTGGCCATCGGTTTTGCCTTCGATGCACAAGAGGCCGAAGACCTGCCGCTGGAGCCGACAGATCAGCCGCTGGACATGATCGTAACCGAAAGCCGGGTGCTCAGCTTCTAAGGCCGATCTGCCATCGCATCACTGCTCAAAATGGCTGCGCAGATAATCCCATGCGTCGACTTCGGCGCCATCAGGCAGAATACACACACCATACACGCTGCCATCCTCGTTTTTGCGAAGCTGGTAGGTGCCATCATTTTCTATGCAGAATGTGGCCGCCGGATTGGCCATCGACGTTTTGGTGGTTTTCTGCGCCACAGCGCCGGAGGCTGCCAGCAGGACAATGGCGAGTAAGGCAATGCGCGTCATCAATTTGCTCCGTACCGGGTCATCGGGTTGCAGCTTGACATGGTTGATTGTGATTGCAAGCCCGACCATTTGCACGGTTCCGCCTTGTTATTGCCGTGCACAACCCATACGACCCGATCTATGAGGATTTTGTTTCTTGGCGATGTCATGGGGCGCGCGGGACGTGCATCCGTTCAGGACAATCTACCGCGCCTGCGCGAAGAATGGCGTCTGGATTTTGTTGTGGTCAATGGCGAAAATGCCTCGAACGGGATGGGGTTGAGCGGGGATCACGCCCGGCTGCTGCTGGAAGCGGGCGCAGATTGCGTGACTCTGGGCGATCATGCGTTCGACCAGAAAGACATGCTGCAATTTGTCGATAAGGATCCGCGCATCATACGCCCTGTGAACTTTGCCAAGGGCGCACCCGGGCGCGGGCATCGCCTGTTTGATGCGCCAGGTGGGCGCAAGGTTCTGGTGGTTCAGATTCTGGGTCAGGTGTTTATGAAACGGCCCTTTGACGATCCGTTTTCAGCTGTTGAGCCGATACTGAAATCTCATCCGCGCGGCGGTCAGGCGCAGGCTATCATCGTTGACATGCACTGCGAGGCGACTTCGGAAAAGATGGCGATGGGTCATTATTGCGATACGCGCGCCAGCCTTGTTGTTGGAACGCACACGCATGTTCCGACAGCGGATGCACAAATCCTGCCCGGAGGGACGGCTTATCTGAGCGATGCGGGTATGTGCGGAGATTACGACTCGGTCATCGGTATGGATAAACAAGAGCCGATGCGCCGGTTTATCACTGGTATGCCAAAGGCGCGATTTACTCCGGCGACCGGCGAGGCGACGCTGTGTGGTGTTTTTGTGGAAACCGATGATCGCAGCGGGCGCGCGAATTCTGTGCGTATGGTGCGCGTTGGCGGACGCCTGGAACAGGCGGGGCCCTGATCATCACGTCAGGCTTGCCCTGAATGACGCAATACGTGAAACTACCGATCAGGCGCTTGGGCCAGGGTTCGGACAGAATACCACGAATGCAATTCCTTACACTGACAGAAACGGGTAGCGCAGTTCTGGCGCTTTTGATTGTTGCGGGCATGTTCGTCATGTTCATGCGCGAAGCCTATCCGACCGAGGTTGTTGCGATTGGTGGCGTTGCGCTGATGCTGGTGACCGGCATTCTGCCGTATCAGAGTGCACTTGCAGTGTTGTCCAACCCGGCGCCCTGGACCATTGCGGCCATGTTCATCATAATGGGCGCGCTGGTACGCACAGGCGCGTTGGATGCGTTCACCTCGACCGCCCAGAAACAGGCGCAGGTCAATCCGCGCATTGCGATCGGACTGCTGATGGCCTTTGTTGTCGTAGCTTCGGCGGTGGTGTCGAATACACCTGTTGTCGTGGTCATGATCCCGGTCTTTGTGCAGATCGCGAGAACACTGAATGTGTCGGCTTCGAAATTGCTGATCCCGCTCAGCTATGCTGCTATTCTGGGTGGTACTCTCACGCTGATCGGGACGTCGACCAACTTGCTGGTCGACGGTGTGGCCCGCGCACAAGGCATGCCGGCCTTTACCATATTCGAGGTCACGCCCCTGGGTATCGCGCTGGTCATTTACGGGATGTTCTACCTGCGGTTCATCGCACCGCGCCTGTTGCCGGATCGCGATAGCATGGCCTCGCTGCTGAGTGATCGATCCAGAATGAAGTTCTTTACCGAAGCTGTGATACCGCCCGACAGCAACCTGATCGGACGAGAGGTCACCGGTGTTCAATTGTTCAAACGCCCGGGCGTGCGCCTGATTGATGTTGTGCGCGGGGACGAGTCTCTGCGGCGCAACCTTCAGGGCGTTCTGCTGGCCGTCGGAGACCGCGTGGTTCTGCGCACTCAGATGACCGAATTGCTCAGCTTGCAGCGCAACAAGGAACTGAAGCGTGTTGATCAGGTTTCGGCTGTTGAAACCAGTACTGTAGAGGTCCTGATCACGCCGGGTTGTCGCATGGTGGGGCGGACCCTTGGGGCGATGCGGTTGCGTCGCAGATACGGCGTTTATGTTCTGGCTGTACATCGTCGCAATCAAAATATCGGTCGTCAACTGGATGAACTGGTTGTCAGAATCGGCGATACGTTGTTGCTGGAGGGGTCTCCGGCCGATATTCAGAGACTTGCCGCCGATATGGACATGGTCGATGTTGCCCGCCCTTCGGCACGGGCGTTCCGGCGCAGCCATGCCCCCATTGCAATCGGAACTCTTACCGGGATCGTTGCACTGGCCGCAATCGGGGTCGCGCCGATCCTGCTGCTGTCTATTCTTGCCGTTGCCGTGGTTCTTGTGACCCGGTGCATTGATGCGGACGAGGCGTTTTCGTTTGTCGAAGGCCGATTGTTGGCGCTGATCTTTGCGATGTTGGCGATTGGGGCAGCGTTGGACAGTTCCGGCGCGGTGTCGCTGATCGTGCAGGCGGTTGCTCCGGGTCTGAGCCTGTTGCCGGCGTTTCTGATCATCTGGGCGGTGTATCTTCTGACTTCGGTTCTGACCGAACTGGTATCGAACAACGCGGTCGCGGTTGTGGTGACGCCGATTGCCATCGGTCTGGCGCAGGCCGTGGATATCGACCCCAGACCGTTGGTTGTGGCCGTTATGGTGGCAGCCTCTGCATCCTTTGCCACCCCGATCGGTTATCAGACCAATATGATGGTGTACGGGCCCGGCGGCTATCGGTTCACTGATTTTATGAAAGTCGGCATCCCGCTGAACCTGACGGTTGGTCTGTTGGCATCTGTATTGATCCCGGTGATCTGGCCCTTGTGACGTCGGCACAGACTTGCCGTCAAATGCATTTTGTTCTTGTAAACGGCGGCTCAGACACGATCTTTTGTGAATGTGTTTTACAAAAGGGGATTTTATCATGCCTGCCATCGGACACGCGATTTTGATCGTCGGCACTTTTTCGGCCGCGTTGGGCGGTGCGGCGATCGCCGGGACGATCGAAGGGTCAGCCACATATCGCGAGCGGATAGCCGTTCCGCCGAACGCCACATTGTTTGTTGAACTTCAGGATGTATCGCTTGCGGATGCGCCAGCGGTGACGCTGGCCGCGCAACGCTATGCGCTGGACGGAGTGCCGGCACAGTTTGAACTGACATTCGACGACGCGTTGATTTCGGACGGACACCGCTATGTCGTTCGGGCGTCAATACATCAGGATGGCGGTCTTATGTTCACCACAGATACTGCATACCCTGTCTTAACAGATGGCGCAGGCACCACGGCCGATTTGATTTTGGTGCAGGCCGGGGCACAGGGGGCGGCAATGCTGGAAAATACCGAGTGGACAGCGGCGTCGCTGCAAGGTGCCCCCATTGAAACTGACCGTCGGCCCGAACTGAGCTTTGGTCAAGGCGGTGCTTTCGCTGGCACCGGGGGATGCAATCGCTTTACCGGTCAGGCCGAGATATCGGGCAACCGTATTGAATTTCCCGATAATATGGCGGCAACGCTCATGGCCTGCCCGCCGCCGCTGGACGAGGTCGAGCGGCAGTTTCTGAAAACCATGCAAAGTGTGACGACCTTTGCGGTGCAGGGCGACGCGCTGGCCTTGCTGAATGCGTCGGGTGAACCGGTCATCAAGCTGGTGCGCAAGCAGTAAACCTGAACAGGCGTCAGGCCACGGCCCGCGAGCGTCCGGCATTGCGGCCCGAGAATATGCAGCCGCCCAGGAACGTACCCTCCAGCGCATTGTAGCCGTGGTAGCCGCCACCCCCAAAACCCGCCACCTCACCTGCCGCGAACAGGCCGGGCACACTCTGACCGTCAATTCCGATCATCTGACTGTCCAGGTTGGTTTGAAGGCCACCCAGTGTTTTGCGCGTCAAGATATGCAGTTTGACCGCGATCAATGGTCCGTTCGACGGATCAAGGAATTTATGCGGCTTTGCCGTGCGGATCAGTTTATCCCCGCGATAGTTGCGGGCGGACAGGATCGCCATGATCTGTGCGTCCTTCGAAAACGGGTTGTCGATCTGCGAATCCCGCGCTTCGATCTGCTGCCGTAAATGTGCTTCGTCAATCAACCCATCGCCAAGGTGGTTCATACCGCTTACAAGTTCTGTCAGGGTGTTGGCGACGACAAAGTCCTCGCCTTTTTCTTTGAACGCCTCAACCGGAGGGGTCGCTTTGGCCCCGGACAGGATGCGCTGACGGATCACCTCTGTCCAGCTGGCCGAGGTGAAATCAGGGTTTTGTTCAGACCCCGACAAGGCGAATTCTTTCTTGATCACTTTCTGTGTCAGGACAAACCAGCTGTGATCATAGCCTGTGCCAAGGATTTCGCGCAACGTGCCCAGAGTGTCGAAACCCGGCAGGCAGGGCGGCGCCAGCCGGTTTCCCCGGGCGTCGAACCACATCGAACTGGGGCCGGGCAGGATGCGAATACCATGCGCAGGCCAGATCGGATCCCAATTGCGAATACCTTCGGTGTAATGCCACATGCGATCGTTGTTGATCACGTGACCTCCGGCTTTTTCGCTGATACCGATCATTCGTCCGTCAACGTGAAACGGTACACCTGACACCATGTCCTTGGGCGGCGCGCCCAAACGGTCCCGAGGCCAGTTCTTGCGCACTTTTTCCAGGTTTCCGCCCATGCCGCCCGAAGTGATGATGACGGCTGGCGCGTAAAACTCGAATTCGCCAACCTCATCCCGGTTCGTCTTGCCGCCACGTTGCACCGTATCGGGTGCAAGGACCTCACCCGATACACCTTTGGCGGCACCGTTCTGCATGATGATGTGACTGACCTGATGACGGAATTTAAGCTGGATCAGCCCGTCGGCCACATGCGCGTTCACACGGCGGATAAAGTGTTCAAGAACGCCCGGACCTGTCCCCCAGGTCAGGTGAAATCGCGGGACCGAGTTGCCGTGCCCGTTGGCGTATGATCCGCCACGTTCCGCCCAACCCACCACCGGGAACCAGCGCAGGCCCATCCGGTACAACCAGGGGCGCATTTCACCGGCGGCGAATTCAATATACGCTTCTGCCCATTTACGGGGCCACAGGTCTTCGTCCCTGTCGAACTGCGCGCTGCCCATCCAGTCGCGCAGGGCCAATTCGTAACTGTCCCGAATTCCCATCCGCCGCTGTTCGGGCGAGTCGACCATGAAAAGACCGCCAAGGCTCCAGAATGCCTGACCGCCCAGAAAGTGCTCAGGCTCCTGATCCAGCACGATCACGGTTTTGCCGCGGTCGCCCAGCTCTGCCGCCGCCACGAGGCCGGCCAGACCGCCACCCACAACAATCGCATCTGCCGAGTTTTGCGTCATTTGGTGTCCTTTCAGCGGTTGCGGAACCAGACCAAAAACGGGATTGCCACAGCATACATGGTGATTCCGTACACCGCTGACGGCAGCGCGAGCGGGCTGAACCCGCTTTCCGTTCCTGTAATCAGGGTCGCCAGCGTGATCCCCAGCGTCGAGTTTTGAATACCGGTTTCTATCGAGATTGTCTTACATTCATTCCATGACAGATTGACGGCATAGGCCAGGCCCAGGCCCATCAGCAGCAGCAGGATGTTCAGAGTTATCAGACCCGTCCCAATTGCTGCCAGATTGTCGGCAAACAGTTGCCAGTTGCCGACCAGCGCGGCCAGAACGATCAGCACGAACAGGGCCGTGGCCAGCCGGGACAGTGTTGCTTCGACCCGATTGGCAAAATCTGCGGCAAAGTGGCGGATGCTGATGCCGATTGCCACCGGCAGGGTCGTGATAAGAAACATTGCGATTGCCAGCCCGCTGATCGAAACATCCACGGCGTCTTCGCCCATGAAATAGCGGATCGACCAGGCGGCCAGAATGGGAACCGTGACAATAGACAACAGGCTGATCACGGCCGTCAGGCTCACAGATAGGGCCACATCGCCTTTCGCCAGCTTTGACAGAATATTGCTGGTCACCCCACCGGGGCAAAAGCTGAGCAACATGAACCCGACGGCAATCTCTGCTGGCAATCCGAACAATTTGACCGTCACAAACGCAACAACCGGCAACAGTATCACCTGCGACAGGGCGCCAATTGCAAAAGGCGTGCGCCGGTTCAGCACGCGCCTGAAATCTGCGATCTCAAGCCCAACACCCAAAGACAGCATGATAATGGCAAGCGAGATGGGCAGGCCGACATTTATAAGTAAGTCCAAGAACAACTCCTCCCAAAGTCGCTTGAGGTCAGACTATGCGTGGGTCAAAGCGATAGGCAACCGCGCTGTCGGGTCAAGCGTAACGTTTGGCAAACCGGCGCAGAATTTCCCGGGGCTGTGTGACTTCTGCCGCATTGCATATGTCGATCAGCTTTTGCGCATCTTCCGGTGGGAAATAGCCGTGATCCTTGTAGACATTGATACGCTGCTCAAAGTCCCTGGCATCCGCTTCGGGGTGGAATTGGGTGGCGTAGACGTTTTGCCCCCAGCGCACCATCTGTATTGGGCAGGCTTCCGAAGCGACCAGATGCACACACCCGTCAGGCAAGGATTGCACGGCTTCTTTATGACCGACAAACGCATCAAATCTTGGTGCAAGATCAGACGTGAGCGGGTCTGTCACCCCGTCCTCGGTTAGCCAGCATGCGGACGGACCGACCGGCTCGCCATATCTGGATTTGCTGACGTCGCCGTTCAGATGTACCGCCAAAATGCCCAGACCATAACAACATCCCATGAACGGATGATCATGTGCGGTCACTTGTGGCATCAGGCCCAAGATCGCGGTTTCAATTCTTGTATCCAATGCCGATTTGGCGGCCGGATCATCGCTGACACAACCCGGTCCGCCGCCGACGATAACGCCGGCATAATCAGTCACATCCAATCCGGCCGGCAGCTCATCACGGTCCAACCGGATGCGACGGGCCCGTTCGGGCGGCAGCCCGGTCTTGTCGAGAATAGCCGCAAATTCCGCGTCCGAAGCATCAGTTTCAGGGCGCAGCTGAAGGATCAGGAACTGTTTCATGGGGTGCCTTTAACGTTCATAAGGGCCAGAACACAAGGATCGCAGGAACGGACAAGGCCACGATCAGAATCTCTAGCGGCAGCCCCATGCGCCAGTAATCTCCGAACCGATATCCCCCGGGGCCCAGGACCAGCGTATTGTTCTTGTGGCCGATGGGGGTCAGAAATGCCGCCGAGGCCGCAACCGCCACCGTCATCAGGAATGGATCGGGCGAGACGTCCAGTGTTCGGGCCATTTGAATACCCACAGGGGCCGCGACTATGGCGGTGGCTGTGTTGTTGAGGACATCAGACAACGTCATTGTCACAATCATCAACACGGTCAGAATGGTCCATGCTGGCAGGCCGTCGGTCAATTGGACCAGTGCGTTGGCGATCAGTTCGGTGCCGCCCGATGTCTCTAATGCGCTGCCCAGCGGGATCATCGAGCCCAGCAGAACCACGACGGGCCATTCAATGTGGTTGTAGATATCGCTGATCGGCATGATTTTGGTCAGCACGTAGCCGATAACAACCAGTCCTAATGCCACCGGCAGGTAAATCAGACCAATACTGGCCGCCAGCACGGCTGCTGCAAACAGTCCGATGGCCAGCCAGGCCTTGTCGTTGGCTGTCACATTCAGACCGCGCTGGGCCAGAGGCAGGCATCCCAGCCAGTCCGTCACATCCGCACCCCGATCGCGAGGGCACAGAAGCAACAGAATATCACCAGGTTCAACTTCGGTTTTTCGCACCTGTTCAGCAATGCGGCGCCCCTGGCGAGAAATACCCATCAGCACCGTGCTTTGTCGCCAGGCCAATCCCAGTCCCTGTGCCGTGCGCCCCGCAATACGCGCGCTTTCGGGGACAACAACTTCAACAACCTCAAGCCCTTCGCCTTCGGCCGTCAGCAGTTCCTGCCGGCGCGTATCCGAAAAATCCAGGCTCAGCGCAGCACGGAATTCGTCCAACGCTTCTGGTCGCGCCTCGAGAACCAGCGCATCGCCTTCGCGCAGGCTTGTGTGCGCTGAACGGCCATAGCGTCTTTTGCCATCGCGGATCAAACCGATGATCGCCACGTCGGATTTTTCGGCCGCCTCATACAGTTCGCTGACTCGTTTTCCGATATGTGCCGAGTCGGGCGGCAGCGTCAGTTCCGCGATGTATTCGGCAAGCGAGTCGGTTGTTTCCTCTTGCGCGCCACGATCGGGGATCAGCCGCCAGCCGACCAGCGACACAAAGGCCAGCCCGGCGATGGCGGCCAGACCGCCAACAGGGGCGAAATCGAACATGCGGAACGGTTCGCCCAGGGTTTCCGCGCGGATTGATGCAATGATGATGTTTGGCGGTGTCCCGATCAGCGTCGCCATACCGCCCAGAATAGTTGCAAAGCTCAATGGCATGAGAGTCAGACCAACAGACCGCCCCGCCTTGCGCGCCGTCTGAATGTCGACCGGCATCAGCAAGGCCAGCGCGGCGACATTGTTCATAAAGGCCGATAGAACCGCCCCGATCCCGCCCATCAAGGCTATATGCGCGCCCAACCCGCGCGATGCATCCACCAGGGTCCGCGTGATCAGAAACACAGCGCCTGACCGGACCAGCCCGGCCGAAACCACCAGGACAAGCGCCACAATGATCGTGGCGGGATGGCCAAAGCCTGCAAAGGCGTCGTTTACAGGGACCACTCCTAGCGTCACGCCGATCATAAGTGCAGCAAACGCCACCAGATCATAGCGGAACCGGCCCCAAAGCAGCATTCCGAAGACAATTCCAAAAAGCGAGAAAAGAATGATTTGATCCGTCGTCATGGCGCCACCATAGCTTGCGTCGGCTTCTGGGCAAGCCGCTCTCTTGATCCTGCACCCTGCAAACGTCTATATGAGCGCCGAATACGCAATCACTATCACGAGGACGCATCATGGCAGGCCATTCCAAATGGGCCAACATCCAGCACCGCAAGGGACGTCAGGACGCCGCGCGGTCCAAGCTGTTTTCCAAATTGTCGAAAGAAATCACCGTTGCCGCCAAGATGGGTGACCCTGATCCCGAAAAGAACCCGCGCCTGCGTCTGGCAGTGAAAGAAGCCAAGTCCAATTCGGTCCCCAAGGACGTGATCGACCGCGCCATCAAGAAATCTGTTGCGGGCGAAGGCGACGAGTACGAAGAAATCCGGTATGAGGGATATGGCCCCAATGGTGTGGCCGTGATCGTGGAAACGATGACGGATAATCGCAATCGCACAGCATCGACCGTGCGTTCAACGTTTTCAAAGAACGGCGGCAACCTGGGCGAAACCGGATCGGTCGGCTTTATGTTCGAACGCAAGGGCGAAGTGGTGTATCCAGCCACGGCCGGCGACGCGGATACCGTTTTCGAAGCCGCAATCGAAGCCGGGGCCGAAGACGTGGAAAGCTCGGATGACGGGCATATCATCTGGTGCGCGGATTCCGACCTGAACGACGTGTCAAACGCGCTTGAAAGCGATCTGGGTGAATCCGAATCCACAAAGCTGGTGTGGCGGCCGACAACCACAACCGAACTTGGGCTTGAAGATATGCAACGCCTGATGAAGCTGGTCGATGCTTTGGAAGACGATGACGATGTCCAGCGCGTGACCACGAATTTCGAAGCAACGGATGACGTGATGGCACAGCTCTGACCTGAGCGCTCAGCCCGTATGAAACAGCCCGGCCGCCGCGTCGGGCTTTTCATTTGGATTTACCGGCATGAGGTCCTTGGCGCAAACGGCTAATGCGAATAGGCTTTGCCGACACTGCAACTGGTAAAGGCAGGCGTGTGCAGCGCAAGTCTGCGGCGCCTGAAGCCCGAACACATGGCGACTGAACCCTCAGATCTGGCCAAGCGCAATGTTCCGGTTCTGACCGGGCAGAGCATTCTGTCCCAGGTGGCGTGGACATTGGGAAGCCCGTCAGTGGTTTTGCCGTTTCTTGCGGTTTCATTCGAGCTGCCGATGTTCATCGCAGGCGCGCTTGTTTCGGTGCGCATGGTCGGCAGCATGATCGCGGATTTCTTTCTGGCGCGCACAATAGCAGCGAAACCGGAAAAAAAGCGCGCGATTGCGATCAGCGAAGTTGCGATTGGCGCCTGTCTGCTGATGGCGATGGCCGTCGCGGCCACAAGTGTGGTGCCGTTGATCGCCGTGGCCTTCGTGACCGTATTTTTTCTGATCGGCCTGTTTGATGAAACGCAAAGCCTGATGCTGACGGATTTGCTGGGTGATCATGTTCAGTCGAAATCTCGAATGGTGATGCATTACATCCAACTTGGCGCCGGTGGTCTGGGCGCAATCGGGCTTGCGTTGCTGGTGCATGAAATAACCAAGGACAATCCACCCTTTTCCCGCCATTCCGCCGTCATTGCCGTGTCGGTGGCCTTTTTCCTGTTGTCCGGCCTGTCCATTCTGGCAATGGCAGAGATGGCCAAACCTGAAAACAAAAGAACCGTGGTTCAGCCGGACCACAAATTGTCCATATCGGCGAACGTCCGATCGATACTTGAAATGTTCGATTACGCGTGGTTTCGACGTTATCTGATCATGCGCATGCCCTTGGTGGTTGTGTCCCTGTCAGTTCCGTTTTTTGCCCTGATCGCGGCAGAGGCTCATCACGCCTCGGCCAAGGGTCTGACGGCCATGATCGTGTCGTCAGCATCAGGGTATCTGGTATCCGCGCCACTGTGGCAGGTGGTCAATATGAAATCGCATCGGGCGGTCATGGTTGCCGGCTCGTTGCTGGTATCCGCGACGGGGATTGTGTTGCTGACGTTCCACTATATGGGAATTGACCATCAGGTGCATCTGCACGCCGCCGCGTTGTTTATAGTCACGGTTGCGGTCACAGGTATCGGCAGCGCGCGCAAGCTGTATTTCCTAGATGTTGCGCCCAAGGATCAGCGCGTGCGCGCATCGGCTGCAATCAAAAGCATCGTGCGGTTATCGGCGGTGTTGATTTCGGCCATCCTGGCGGCCATCGCCCATATGAACGAAGTTGCGCTGGCTGTGGCGGTGATTGTCTTGTGCAGCCTGATAGCGGCAGTGGCATGTTACCGAGTGGTTGTTCCTAATGCAGGCAGCGCCGCTGAAACCACAGAACCGGCCAACTCGTGACACTCAGAAAAAGGACGAAATCTCCTTTAGCGGTTTTTTCAGTTTCGCCACAGCCGGGACCGTTGCCGTGTCGGACGGGTGGCCAACGGCGATGATCATTGTTGGCTTTTCCGAATCCGGCCGGTCAAGCGCACCGTTAAGAAACCGCATCGGGTTGGGGGTGTGGGTCAGCGCACTGAGGCCCGCGTGGTGCAAAGCCGCCAGCAGAAAGCCGGTCGCGATGTTCACGCTTTCCGGCACATAGTAATTCTTGTATCGCGTCCCATCCTCGAACTGTCCCCAGCGTTGCGCAAAGACGATGATCAGCCAGGGGGCAATCGTCAGATGCTCTTTCACCGCGTTGGTGCCGATAGGTTCCAACGCTTTGATCCACTCATCTCCGCCGCCGCCGGCGTAAAAGCGGCGTTCTTCCTCTTCGGCTTCTTCGCGGATACGACGTTTAAGATCGGGATCGGAAACAGCGCAAAAATGCCAGGGTTGGTGATTGGCGCCCGAGGGTGCGGTGCCCGCGGTGCGCAGGCAGGTTTCGATCACCTCGCGCGCGACCGGGCGCGGCGTGAAATCACGTACGCTGTGGCGCTGGCGCATCTTGTCAAAAAAGGCCTGTGCCGCCTGTTCCATACGGGCATCGCTGATCTCGCAGCGGTCAGGCAGGGGAATTGGATCATAATTGAGCGTGTCGCGTGAAAACATGGGTCTACTCCGAAGCTGTGCCTGTTATCCGGTGGCCCGCCGCCGGGATCAAGACCTCTGCTGCGGCCAGGCGAACGGCGCGGGTCAGCGGGGCAAGCGCCGGTGCCAGCACGCGTCCGACCTGCCAACTGAGCGGTACATCCAGCGGCGCATTGGGCACAAGCGTGCAAAGCTGCCCGGTTTTCAATGCGTCACGTACAAGCGTCTCGGGGTTCATGCCCCAGCCCAGGCCCGCAACGGCGGCGTCAACAAATCCTTGGGATGATGGCAGAAAATGCGAAGGCGGTGTCACACGCTGACCCAGATAAGTGGTGATCCACATTTTCTGTAACCCGTCTTTCCGATTGAATACCAGACATGGGGCCCGATTGACTGATTGTGGCGTGACCCCATCTGCAAACCACCGATCCAAAAAGGCCGGGCTGGCCGTCGGCAGGTATCGCAATGTGCCCAGGGCGGTCGTGTCGCAGCCGGTAACCGGCTGTCCGCCAACTGTGACCGCCGCGCTTACTTCTCCGCGTCGCAGCCATTCGGCCGAATGGTCCTGATCGTCGATAACCAGATCAAACATTATGTCAGGCACACGCGCCATGGCATCAATGAACCAGGTGGCCAGGATATCCGCAGGAATCGCGACCCGAACGCGGGTTGCATCTTTGCCCGGTTCTAGCGTCAGCTCTCGTGTCAGCTGTGCCTCAAGCACGCCGACATCCTCTGCATATTGTGCGATGCGCAGACCCGCAGGTGTGCCGGTGCAGGGTGTGCCACGATGGATCAGCAACGCCCCGATCCGATCCTCAAGCGCCTTGATGCGCTGCGAAATCGCCGATGGTGTCACCGACAGCTCGGCTGCAGCGGCGTCAAAACTGCCATGCCGCAGGATCGCGGTCAAAGCAGACAGGTGATGCGGGTCCAGAAACATTAGTAAAACTGAATTCCTGTAAGTATCTTTAATTTGATAGGCCCGCGATCTGGCGATAGTCAACACATGTCAGATCAGGAGGTCCCATGTTCGCATCCCCCATTGCCGGTTTTTTCCTGGGTTTCAGTCTGATCCTGGCGATCGGCGCGCAAAATGCGTTTGTTCTGCGTCAGGGTCTGCTGCGCGAACATGTCTTTGTTTTGTGCCTGACCTGCGCCGTATCCGATGCGATCCTGATCGGTGCAGGTGTCGCCGGTTTCGGGACACTGGCGCAGGCCGTGCCGTGGTTTGAAACTGTGATGCGGTATGGCGGCGCGATTTTTCTGATCTGGTACGGTCTGCGCAGTTTCTATTCGGCGTGGCAGGGCGGTGCGGCAATTCAGACCGGGGCAGGGGGACAAACAAGTCTGCGCGCTGCGTTGCTGACGGTTTTGGCCTTCACCTGGCTGAACCCGCATGTGTACCTGGATACGGTTGTCCTGATCGGTTCGATTTCAGCGCAATATCCGGATCGATTGGGGTTTGCAGCTGGCGCGATGGCATCCAGCTTTGTCTTTTTCTTTTCGCTGGGATACGGAGCCCGAATTCTGTCACCGGTATTTGCGCGTCCGCGCGCGTGGCAGGTCCTGGATGGTCTGATCGGAGTTGTCATGTTTGCGATCGCTTTGAAACTTGTTGTCATGTGAAGGGTTGTCGCCACAGAGTTTTCGGTGTTCAAACTTCGTCATGACAACAATCGCCGCCTCATCCCGGCCCATCGCGGGCATGTTCTGGATGTTTTCAGCCGGGGTGTCCTTTGTGGTTATGACGGCGCTTGTCAAATCGCTGGGCACGTCGATGCACCCCATACAACTTGCCTTTGTGCGTTACGCTCTGGGTCTGGTTTTTGTACTGCCGGCTCTGCGCCTGATCGTTTCGACACATCTGACATCCAGACATCTCAAACTGATTGCGGCGCGGGGCGTCATTCATGCCATTGCAGTCATGCTGTGGTTTTTTGCCATGACCCAAATCCCGCTGGCCGAGGTGACGGCAATGAACTACATGACGCCGGTTTACGTCACATTGGGGGCCGCGCTGTTTCTGGGTGAGAAGATGGCATTTCGTCGGGTCGCTGCCATTTTTGTCGCTTTGGTGGGCGTCCTGATTATCCTGCGTCCCGGATTTCGCGAGATCTCGCCGGGGCATCTGGCCATGGTCGGCACGGCGCTGACGCTGGGCGGTTCGTATCTGCTGGCAAAAGTTCTGGTCAAAGATCTTCCGCCTTCGGTTGTTGTGGCCCATATGTCCATCTGCGTCACAATTGCCCTGATCCCGTTTGCGGTTGCGGTCTGGTCACCGCCTACCTTGCGCGACATCGGGGTTCTGTTTCTGGTGGCCAGCTTTGCGACCGCCGGGCATTATTTTATGACTCTTGCACTGCAAGCCGCCCCTGTTGCGGTGACCCAGCCGATCACCTTTTTACAGCTGATCTGGGCAACCGTTCTGGGTGCGTTGCTGTTCCACGAACCTGTTGACATTTGGGTCGTGGCCGGGGGTACCCTTATTCTGGCTGCCGTCAGTTTCATTTCCTGGCGCGAGGCCATGTTGAATCGCCGTGACATTACACCTCCGTCAATTGCTCCCAAATTCTGACTCGGTGCGGATGATCTTTTATTGATTGACGAGTCAATAAAAGCCTCGTAGCGTAGGATGAATATGGACAGTCTCAGGGGGTCGCGATGCCTAAGGTCGGAATGGAACCTATCCGCCGCGAGGCGATTGTGCGGGCAACGATTGCCGAGCTGGGCGTCAAGAAATCACTGGATGTGACGGTCAGCCAGATCGCCAAACGCGCAGGCATGTCCAGCGCATTGGCACATCACTACTTTGGTGGCAAAGATCAGATTTTTCTGGCGGCCATGCGTCAGATTCTGTCGGATTTCGGGGCAGAGGCGCGCGGCGAACTGAAGACTGCTGCGCCGCATCAGCGCGCGCAGGCTATCATTCGGGCCTGCTTTGCACCGTCTTGCTTTACCCCGGATGTGATCGCCGCCTGGATGACGTTTTACGTACTGGCGCAAACAAACGCACAGGCGTTGCGGCTGTGGCAAATCTATCAGTCCCGCATACGGTCAAACCTGGTGTATGCCTTGCGTCCCGTGCTGCGTGATCCGGTGGATGGTGCCGAGAACATGATAGCCCTGATTGACGGGCTTTACATCAGGGCGGCCCTCAGCGCGCCGGAAGAGCCGCAATTGGCGGTGAACCAGGCCATGCGCGTTCTAAACACTCTTCTTAAGGCTGAAAAATGAAAAAACCCAATATTCTGATCCTGATGGTGGATCAGTTGAACGGAACGCTCTTTCCCGACGGTCCTGCGGACTGGTTGCATGCGCCCAATCTTAAAAAACTGGCCGCGCGTTCAACCCGGTTCGCCAATGCCTATACGGCATCCCCCCTGTGCGCTCCGGGGCGGGCCAGTTTTATGTCGGGTCAACTGCCCTCACGCACGGGCGTTTACGACAACGCGGCCGAGTTCCGAAGCGACATCCCGACTTATGCGCATCACCTGCGCCGCGCTGGGTATTACACCTGCCTTTCGGGCAAGATGCATTTTGTCGGTCCTGATCAGTTGCACGGGTTCGAAGATCGACTGACCACCGACATCTATCCCGCCGATTTCGGCTGGACCCCGGATTACCGCAAACCGGGTGAGCGGATTGACTGGTGGTATCACAACATGGGGTCCGTCACTGGTGCAGGGGTGGCCGAAATCTCCAATCAGATGGAGTATGATGACGAGGTCGCCTATCACGCCAAGGCCAAGCTGTACGATCTGGCGCGCAGCAAGGACGACCGGCCATGGAGCGTAACCGTCAGCTTTACCCACCCGCATGATCCTTATGTTGCGCGCCGCAAATACTGGGATCTTTATGAGGATTGTGCGCATCTGCTGCCCGAGATCGCCGATCTTGGCTATGACAATCAGGACCCGCATTCCAAGCGCATTTTCGACGCGAATGATTGGCACAGCTTTGACATCACCGAAGAGGATATCCGCAAGTCGCGCCGTGCGTACTTCGCCAATATCTCGTATCTGGACGACAAGATTGGCGAGATCCTCGAAGTACTGGAGACAACGCGCCAGGAGGCCATCATCATGTTTGTCTCAGACCACGGCGACATGCTGGGCGAGCGTGGCCTGTGGTTCAAGATGGCGTTCTTTGAGGGCGCTTCGCGCGTGCCGTTGATGGTTTCGGCCCCCGACTTGCCTGCGGGTCTGATCGACACACCAGTGTCCACAATTGATGTCACTCCGACGCTGGGTGCCTTGGCCGGCGTTGACATGGCCGAGATTGCCCCGTGGACCGACGGTGAAGACCTGGTGCCTTTGGCCAAAGGTCAAGAACGATCAGCCCCCGTGGCGATGGAATACGCGGCCGAGGCGTCTTATGCGCCGCTGGTTTCGCTGCGCTACGGCAAGTGGAAGTACAATCGGTGCGCTCTGGACCCCGAACAATTGTTCGATCTGGAGGCGGACCCGCATGAGCTGGAAAATCTGGCTGGTCATCCCGAACATGCGGGCACGCTGCAATCGTTGCGTGCCAAATCCGAAGCACGCTGGGATCTAAACCGGTTTGACGCCGATGTCCGTGCCAGTCAGGCCCGCCGCTGGGTGGTATACGAGGCGCTGCGACAGGGTGGATATTACCCGTGGGACTATCAGCCGCTGCAAAAGGCGTCAGAGCGCTACATGCGCAACCACATGGATTTGAACATTGTCGAGGAAAGCCAGCGGTTCCCGCGCGGCGAATAACCTCTTTGAATTGCTGACAATTACCGCCGGGCGCCGCAGTGTGGCAGGCGGTTTGAGGAGACCGAAATGGAAGCAGATTTCGTCATCGTCGGTGCCGGATCCGCCGGATGTGCGATGGCCTATCGCCTGAGTGAGGCGGGTGCCTCGGTTGTGGTGATCGAACACGGCGGCAGCGATGCCGGGCCGTTTATCCAGATGCCGGCGGCGTTGAGTTACCCGATGAACATGTCGATTTACGACTGGGGGTATCAATCCGAACCGGAACCACATTTGAACAACCGCCGCCTGGCATGCCCGCGCGGCAAGGTTATTGGCGGATCATCGTCCATCAACGGAATGGTGTATGTGCGCGGCCATGCGCGGGACTTTGATGCCTGGGCTGATATGGGGGCCGATGGATGGTCCTATGCGGATGTTTTGCCCTATTACAAAAGGATGGAGACCTGGCACGACGGCGGGCATGGCGGCGATCCCACGTGGCGCGGCAGCGATGGTCCCCTGCACGTGTCGCGAGGCCCAAGAGCCAACCCTTTGTTTCAGGCATTTGTCGATGCCGGACGGCAGGCGGGATATGAGATCACCGGCGACTATAATGGCCAGAAACAGGAAGGCTTTGGCCCGATGGAGCAGACGGTCTGGAAAGGACGGCGCTGGTCTGCGGCGAACGCCTATCTCAGACCTGCGTTGCGGCGCGATACCTGCACGATCGTACGCGGTCTGGCGTCGCGCGTCGTGGTGGACAATGGGCGCGCACGTGGGGTCGAATTGGTGAAAGGTGGCAAAACTCAAATCATCCGTGCCCGTCGCGAAGTCGTGCTGGCTGCGTCGTCGATCAATTCGCCAAAACTGCTGATGCTGTCGGGGATCGGTCCGGCAGCGCATCTGGCCGAGCATGGAATTCAGCTTGTGGCGGACCGCCCCGGCGTGGGTGCAAATCTGCAAGACCATCTGGAACTTTACATCCAGCAGGCATCTCTTCAGCCGATCACGTTGTATAAACACTGGAATCTGGTCAGCAAAGGGTTGATCGGCGCGCAATGGCTGTTCACCAAAACCGGTCTTGGGGCGTCAAACCAGTTTGAAAGTGCGGCGTTCATCCGCTCAAATCCGGGCGTGGAATATCCGGACATCCAGTATCATTTCCTGCCGATGGCTGTCCGATACGACGGGCAGGCCGCGGCCGAGGGGCACGGCTTTCAGGCTCATGTCGGTCCGATGCGTTCACCCTCGCGCGGGTCAGTGGCGTTGCGATCAGCAAATTCCAACGATGCCCCATTGATCCGGTTCAATTACATGAGCCAGGAAAAGGACTGGCAGGATTTCCGGAAATGCATCCGCCTGACGCGGGAGATTTTCGCACAGGATGCCTTTAAACCTTTTGCAGGCAAAGAGATTCAGCCGGGCCCGGATGTTCAGTCGGATGAAGAGTTGAACGCGTTCATCGCCGAACATGCAGAAAGCGCCTATCATCCCTGCGGAACCTGCCGTATGGGGCGCGCCGACGACATCACTGCGGTTGTTGATCCGCAGGCGCGGGTCATTGGTGTCGACGGGCTGCGTGTCGCCGACAGCTCGATTTTCCCACAAATAACAAATGGCAACCTGAATGCGCCGTCCATTATGGTGGGTGAGAAAATATCCGATTCCCTGTTGGGAAAAGATCCGTTGCCCAAAGCAAATGATCGTCCGTGGATTCACCCGCACTGGGCGACGGCGCAACGATGATTTGATCCGCGTCAAAGCAGGCATGGTCCAAAGACGACTACACAGTCACTGTACAGACAATTCAAGGAGCGAACAGGAATGTCCCACACCCCGCATGAACTGGCCGAAGAGTTTCCCGACAAGGTTGATCTGATGAGCCAGCTCAAGCAGACCGATGCGCATTTCGCCCGGCTGGCCGACGAATATCATGAGATCAACCGGGACGTGCATCGGGCCGAAACCAACGTCGAACCGATGGAAGAACTGGCCGAGGTTGAACTGCGCAAGAAACGTGCCGTGCTTAAGGATCAAATCTGGGCAATCCTGTCCAAAGCCTGAGATCTCAGCCCCGGAGTATATTGGACCTCGCAAATGTCAGGTGACTTCGTAGGGCAGGGTGCCCCGGGTGTCTGTATCTATACTCAGACGACGCTCCAGCGGTGGAACCGATCGCTGATGGCAGGATTGTCTTTCGCAGATCCGGCATGAAATGCCGATCGGCTCATAGGCGCTGGCGTTCTGTGGGTCCAGATTGTCTGCATAAACCAGCGCCGGGGCGTGTTTGACTTCGCATCCAAGCGCGATTGCATACCGCCGGACCGGTGCTCCGTACGAGCCGCCCGACTTCGACACATCTGTTGCAAGAGAGATATAGCGCACCCCGTCAGGCGTTTCCGCAAGCTGTAACAGAAAGTGCCCTGGGGTTTCAAAGGCACGGTGTACGTTCCAAAGAGGGCAAGCACCGCCGAACCGCGCAAACTGTAGCCGGGTGGCGGAATGTCGTTTGGTGATCGTACCGGCCTGATCCACACGCACAAAAAAGAAGGGAATGCCTTTTGCGCCGGGTCTTTGCAACGTGGACAAACGGTGTGCAACCTGTTCAATCGACGCGCCAAAGCGATTGCTGAGCATTTCGAGATCATGACGACAGTCCCGGGCCGCGCCCAAAAACACAGCGTATGGCATCAAAGAGGCTCCGGCAAAGTAGTTCGCCAAACCGATTTTTGCGATTGATCGCGCTTCGTCACTGTGAAATTTCGCAAAATCCAGCGTTGCTTCAAGCAGTTTGTCCTGCGTGATCAGGGCGACCTGAAGCAGCAGTTGAAACACCTGTGTCTGTGGCGCGGCGCGTGACGACAATCGCAGAATTTTCCCGTCGCTGTCATAGCTGCGCAGCGGCGCGATGTCTGAAACAACAACCTGAATACCCCGATCTGCCAGGGTGTTCATCGCAGCCTGCCGGATCCCGCCGGGGGTCTCGGCCCGATGTGCAAACCGTTCGGCCGCACGGTCGACAGCGTCAATGTAATTGTCGCAGTAATGAAAGAAATCACGCACCTCTTCCCAAGGGCTGGTCTGCATGCGCGCATCCTCCCGACCCAGTGCTTCGTCCAGGGATGCAAGCCTTTCATGGGTCTGGCGATACGTTCTGTGCAACTCGATAAAGGCGCGTGCAAGAGCCGGAGCATTGGATGCGGTAAGGCGCAGATCGGCCAGCGGCGGCAGGGCGTCCGCAAACACTGGGTCCGCCAATGCCTCGCGCATGTCGGACACCAGCCTTTCACTGTCACCACTGCTGAGTTCGGTGACGTCCATGCCGAATTCCTGAGCCAACGCCAGAACAACCGTGGTCGAAATCGGACGGTTGTTGTTCTCCATTTGGTTCAGATACGGAAGGGAAACGCCCAGCTTGCCTGCAAATTCCCTTTGCGTAAGGGTCAGGCGTGTGCGCATTTCGCGTAGCTTGGCGCCAGCGTAGAGCTTTTGGGTGGCCATGGCGTGACTTTGCAACTTTACTGTTGCGGCACGCTAGCTTTGCAAACGCCCGGAGGCAAGGGCGGTCAAAGCCGCAAGTGCCGTTCTCGTAAAATGACAACAAGAATCGCCGCAATGCCCAGCACGGCGGTGGTCAGCATCAGCCATAACAACGGCATCGCGCCGGTTTCGATGGTCAGCAAGGCCCCAGCCAGCGCGCTCAGGCAGGCCCCGCCGCCAAGCATGATCGCTCCGCTCAATCCGGATGCCGTTGCTGCCAGATGCGGGCGTACCGACAACGCTCCGGCGGTGCCGTTTGGAATGGACATGCCATTGCCGATGCCGACAAAGGTCATGAGCCCGAAAAAGCTGATGGCGGTGCCGGCTTGTGCCAGAAACAGACCGGCAGATATGGCCACACCCAGCGCATTCAGCACACAGCCCCAAAGGACCATCTTGTTGGCCCCGAAACGAACCGAGTATCGTCCGCTGAAGAAATTACCAAAGAAATATCCAAGCGCTGGTGCGCCAAAATAGACACCGACCTGAGCTGCGGACAGTCCGAACAATTCGATTCCGATGAATGGCGCGCCGCCCAGATAGGCGAAAAAAGCACCGGAAGAAAATGCCGTAGACAGCGAATACCCCCAGAACCGGGGTGAGGTCAAAAGTTCCGGATATTCTCGGAATTGTTGCAACAGTGTCTTGCCGCTTTTTGCCGCCGTTTCGCCGAAATCCAGATATGTCAGCGCAAGCGTTAATGCCCCCAGTGCAAAAGGCAGCCAGAAATTCGCTTTCCAGCCAAATGTCTCTTCCAGAACGCCGCCGATTGCAGGCCCAATCATGGGGACGACGGCCATGCCCATTGTCACATAACCGATCATCGATGCGGCCTGATCCTGATCATAAAGATCGCGGACGGCCGCACGACTGAGCACCAGGCCAACCACCACAATGGCCTGACCCATTCTGAACAACAGAAAAATCTCGGCATTCGGGGCGTAAATGCAGCCTAACGTTGCCAACAGAAACAAGGCCAGACCCCACAGCAGAACCGGCCTGCGGCCTGCCTTGTCCGCGATGGGGCCAATCAGGATCTGCAACACGGCGTTAACCAGCAGATACAGCGCGATGGACAGCTGCATGACCGTGTAGTCTGCTTCGAAATGCAGTGCCATGTTGGGCAGGCTGGGCAAGAACAGATTCATGCTCAGCGCGGACAGCCCCGAGAGCAAAACTAGTGTTGTGATTGTTGGTGGCGTGCGGCGCGCCGTCGAAGACGTGGACTGCATGGTTCGCATCTATAGTCATACAATTCAGGATTGCCATAGGTGACTTTGTATCAAACAGATACTTAGCAAATTTACAGTATTCTTAATCTAGATTGCTAAAAATTTGCAAATTTGCGGAAAACACCTTTGGTCACGCCCCGTCTGCAGATAATGTCCGGCCAGATTTTACAGAGGATCATCGTTATGAAGGACATCCTTTCCGAGCTTGAAGAACGCCGCAATGAGGCCCGGTTGGGCGGCGGGCGGAAACGTATTGATGCGCAGCACGGGCGCGGCAAACTGACAGCGCGCGAGCGGATAGAATTGCTGTTGGACGAAGGCAGCTTTGAAGAATTCGATATGTTCGTCAGTCATCGCTGCACCGATTTCGGGATGGAAAAACAACAGCCTGCCGGTGACGGGGTGGTGACCGGATGGGGCACGATTAATGGCCGCATGGTATATGTGTTCAGTCAGGATTTCACCGTTTTTGGCGGGTCCTTGTCTGAAACGCATGCTCAGAAAATCTGCAAGGTCATGGATATGGCGGTCCAGAACGGCGCCCCAATCATAGGAATCAACGATTCCGGTGGGGCGAGAATTCAGGAAGGCGTCGCCTCGCTTGCCGGATATGCCGAGGTGTTCCAGCGCAACATAACGGCGTCTGGTGTTGTCCCGCAGATCAGCGTTATCATGGGGCCATGTGCAGGCGGGGCCGTTTATAGCCCGGCGATGACTGACTTTATCTTTATGGTCAAAGACTCTTCATACATGTTCGTGACCGGGCCGGACGTTGTAAAGACGGTCACCAATGAAGTTGTGACTGCCGAAGAACTAGGCGGTGCGTCAACGCATACCAAGAAATCCTCGGTTGCGGACGGGGCCTTTGAAAACGATGTCGAAGCGTTGGCCGAAGTGCGCCGGCTGGTCGATTTCCTGCCGCTCAACAACCGCGAGAAACCGCCCGTGCGTCCATTCTTTGACGAACCGGACCGGCTTGAAAAATCTCTGGATACGCTGGTGCCGGATAATCCGAATACACCATACGACATGAAAGAGCTGATTACCAAGGTGGCGGATGAAGGCGACTTTTATGAAATTCAGGAAGATTTCGCCAAGAACATCATCACCGGCTTTATCCGATTGGAAGGTCAAACGGTTGGCGTGGTTGCGAACCAGCCAATGGTTCTGGCCGGATGTCTGGATATAGACAGCGCCCGTAAGGCCGCGCGGTTTGTGCGCTTTTGCGACTGTTTCGAAATTCCGATCCTGACTTTTGTTGACGTGCCTGGATTTTTGCCGGGAACGCAGCAGGAATACAGCGGCGTAATCAAGCATGGCGCCAAACTGCTGTATGCCTATGGCGAAGCGACCGTGCCAAAAGTCACTGTGATCACCCGCAAGGCATATGGCGGCGCCTATGTGGTTATGGCTTCGAAACACCTGCGCGGCGATTTCAATTATGCGTGGCCGACGGCTGAGATTGCCGTGATGGGGGCCAAGGGCGCAACAGAGATCATTCACCGTGCGGACCTCGGGGATGCAGAAAAAACCGCGCAGCATGTGGCAAATTACGAAGATCGCTTTGCCAACCCGTTTGTCGCGGCCGAACGTGGGTTCGTGGATGAGGTCATCATGCCCCAATCGACCCGCCGCCGCGTCTCAAAAGCATTTGCAAGCCTGCGCGGCAAACAGTTGAAGAACCCTTGGAAAAAACACGACAATATCCCGCTGTAAGCGCCTGAGGATGTGGTCGCACGCCTTTGGCCAAAAAATGGGCAGGGGTTCGCGTAACGTTCACAGACCGCCGGAAAATCAGGCAGGTTTGACAATAAGTGCAAAATAGTTAAATGATCCGACCCACCAGACATAGAACCGCGCAGGCCAACAGCACTGCGCGCGCGATCCCGGAAGGAGGAGCCCGCTGCTGGTGGGTCCGGGATCGCGCCATCGGTCTGGTAATTTTTGCCTTGTTCTACCCAACATCCGCGGTGACGGAAACGGTGCTGCCTGTGCCATCTGGCCAGCCGGTGCATCTGAGCGATGTGCTGCTGGACAACAACCCGGGCGAGCTATGGCTGCGGTTTCGGTTTATCGCACCAAAGATTGGCGCGACGGTTGGTCGTATCGGCTATGATGTCGCCTCCAAAGATATGGAGCACCTGTGCCAAACCCTTGCCGTGCCCTATGTCGCGCAGCATCAGTTGGCGCCGGCGGTGGTGGTGATCTCGTTTGCCGACCGCCCTATCGAATTCGGAGACGCGGCACCCGACGCGACCCAGTTCTTTGAAGCTTATCGTCTGGAAGGTACAAAATGCGTCTGGGACGGACAGTGAAAATGGCAGGCACTTATCCCGATTTTGGCCTGCGCGCTGACCAGAGAAATCGCGCCCATTGGATGCGCGCAGTCACACGCGGGGCGGCGATGGTTTGGCGGTCGTCGGGCAATACAAGAAAAAAGGCGCGAACATGCTGAAACATCGCGGTTTCCCCGGACGTTTGGCCGGGACAGACTTTCAATTCACCATCCGCCGCGCCAATCCAAAAGGCGTCACGGCACTGACCAGGCGCGAACGGTTCCGCGACCGCAAACCGGCAGACCGCCGCGCAGACGCCGCCTTTATGCAGGCGCTGTGGGAAAATTTTGGCGATCAGCCTTTTGAACGCGGCAATCTGGATGCCGGGCGGCTAAGCTGGTTGTTCGAGCGCGAGGTTGTACCAGCCGAAGACCCGTTTGATCCGGCAAGCTATGATGCACTGTTGGTGGTTGATCTGGATGTTGCGCGCGTCTCATTTCCTGATGTGTTCGGTGCGGTGTGAAGGCGGTGCATAAGACGCCTCATATCCTGACCTTCGCGGCGCAAACCCTGCCCTTGGACGGGCAGGGCCGCAATATGTTGTCAGAAGTTCAACTGAGCGGCCAGTTGAATGCGGTCAGCGTTAAAAGTCTGACCAGAGGTGGTGTCGTTGCGCTCGCCAAAGAAGTACTCAGCGCTCAGAATCAGATTGTCCGTGGCCTGGTAGAAGGCATTGACATGGACCGTTTCCAATTCGGTAAACGAAAGCGTGCCGGTCGATGTGGGAAGGTCATAGTCTTCTTCGCCATAAGCGATCCCGACATTCCATTTCTCACCCAGATCCTGACGGAACTCGATTGTGTACCCATCCACATCGTTGGCCAGACCGCCGACAACTGCATCTCCTGCGCCGATCAGATACGGGCCGATGGCCTGACCGTTCACGTAGTTGGCCTGAAAAAGACCACCGGCCCAGGGCCGAATGGAGCCAGACACGGTAAAGCCCCATTGGTCAACTTCGGTGGCACCGTCGCTGGAACGCGCGTTACCATACAGCCCCGAGACGCGTGCAATGTAAGTGCCGTCGTTGTATTCAGCCGCTGCCGTAAGAACCGGATCGTTCGAGTTGGACCCGCCGACATTTTCTTCAACCGATACGCTGAATTCGCTGCTGGGGCTCAGCCCCTGAGTGTAACGAACCTGTATTTGGCGAGCAAAGGGGATGCCAACAGGGCCGTTGAATTCCACGGATGTCGGGTACGTGTCCAGGGGCTGAAAGTTCGTCCAGTACTGACCGATCAGCCAATGATCTCCGATGGTGATGTTGGCATGCCGCAAGCGAAGCTCGGCATTGTCGTCGGAGGCGAACAGATCAAGCTCAAGTTGACCGCCGATTTCGCCGATGGCGCTGGGCGTGCTGGTGCGCAGGCCGATGCGCGACTGGCGTGCGGTCGCGCCGAACGATCCGGTTGTTGCGTTGGCAGGCTCTCCGATGTTTTGCGGATTCACGAAATCGCCAAGTTCGAAATCGAAATCGTAGAAGAAGTCGGCCTTGATGTAACCGTAGAGATCAATCGTGGTGTTTCCGATGCGGAAATCGCCGTTTGCGGGGCCGGTTTTGGACGCTTCGAGGGCTTCGACCCGGGCGCTCAGCGCGTCGAGTTCGGCCTGGGTTTTGGCATCCTGAGCAAAGGCAAGCGTGCTGGTCACACTAAACGCAGAGGCAGCAAGCAGAAATGCCTTTTTTCTCGTAGTATTCATGTAGGTGTTTCCTTGTATGCGAGTGTGCACCGTCACCGTTCCACGCGTTCCGCCGGCAAGGAAATCACGAGAACGGGACCAAAAAAGCCAAATCGATCAAGCAATTGTGCGACATACTGCTTGCGCGCCCACGACAAGGTGAACGCGTTATCCAAAGCCAATACATGGTTGAAAAAAATATGCGCATTGTGTGGTGCAATGCGTGATGATGCACATGCAGAAAGACATGCAGCAGGTGAAAATTCTGACAGAAGTGTGATGGATCAAGTTGCGCTGGTCACACAAACTCCCCCAGTTTGTGTCGGCGCAATGTTGCGCGGAATTCTGCCGGATGGGCAGAATCTGGCCGGAATCCCCGTTGGAAACAATACTTTGCTTGCAGGCGGTATTGTGGCGTGCAACCTGACGAGGCCGTGCGGCTCTATTTTGCCTGCGCCGTACATGCACCTACTATTCCGTACCCCTTCCTTCCGCGGGCAGGCTTGTGTTCCCCACAATGACCTGTCCGCGTTTTTCTTTGGCCGCAATTCAGTGGCCAAACGGCGTAATTCTGCGCAAATCAAGGTGTTTTCATCTCTGTTATTGAATAACACCGCCGGATTCCGACAACTGCCCCTAACAAAAACACAAATAGAAAAAGGGCAGTTATCATGCGACTTTCACGTATCTATCTTGCAATTGCCGTCTGTGCGGGCCTTGCGGCCTGCGGGGATACAACCGGCGAACAGGCGATTCTCGGCGGCGGTGCGGGCGCGGTCGGCGCGGCAGTGCTCAGCGCAGATCCGTTATTCGGGGCTGCGGTTGGTGCCGCGGGCAACGTGCTATATTGCAAGACGCAAAACACCTGCAACTAACCTAACAGGTCCGGGGCGCGCACCGTCCCGAGTGCTATCGCGCATTGCGCCATCGCGGGGTTCATCCTCTGCGGTGGCTTTTTGCGTTTCCAGGACACCAGGACAAAGGACGTTCCATGTTTAACAAGATCCTGATCGCCAACCGGGGTGAAATCGCCTGTCGCGTCATCAAAACCGCGCGCAAGATGGGGATTGGCACCGTCGCCATTTATTCGGACGCGGATCGTCAGGCCCTGCACGTGTCGATGGCGGATGAAGCGGTTCATATTGGCCCGCCACCCGCGAACCAGTCTTACATTGTCATTGACAAGGTGATGGATGCGATCCGCCAAAGCGGTGCTCAGGCGGTGCATCCCGGTTATGGCTTTCTGTCCGAGAACGCCAAATTCGCCGAAGCCTTGGAGGCAGAAGGCGTTGCCTTTATCGGTCCACCCAAAGGCGCGATTGAAGCGATGGGGGATAAGATTACCTCAAAAAAAATCGCTCAGGATGCGAATGTTACGACGGTTCCAGGCTATATGGGTCTGATCGAAGACGCCGATGAGGCGGTTAAGATTTCCAACGATGTCGGCTATCCCGTCATGATCAAGGCCAGCGCCGGCGGCGGTGGCAAAGGTATGCGGATCGCCTGGACTGACGAAGAAGCGCGCGAAGGCTTTCAATCTTCCAAGAACGAAGCCGCGAATTCCTTTGGCGACGACCGGATTTTCATTGAGAAATTTGTGACCCAACCGCGTCATATCGAAATTCAGGTTCTGTGCGACAGCCATGGCAACGGCATCTATCTGGGCGAACGCGAATGTTCGATCCAGCGCCGCAATCAAAAGGTGATCGAGGAAGCACCGTCGCCGTTTCTGGATGAAGCCACGCGCGCCGCGATGGGGAAACAGTCGTGCGATCTGGCTGCTGCGGTGGGATATACCAGCGCCGGAACCGTCGAA
>JBCCIK010000024.1:0-33768 GCA_039028255.1 Pseudomonadota bacterium
CCCTACCAAGAACACCTGTTTGTGCTCGAAGCACTTCTATGAAAATAGGAAAACAGCAGAACAGCCTCTTCCTGTAAATTTTGAGCACCGTGTGTATCCGCTCTGCCGAAAAGCCCCGCGAAAGCGGAAGAAGAACTCAGAGGCCAAAGGGAAGAAGGTGAAAAGTGAGGCCAACCCAGCTGGAGAAATCGGCTGTTGTGCCTGACCGCAATGGAGCCGCCTTCAAAATTCTCGCCCAATGCCGTGCGCGACGAAAAGGTCAAAGTGATCGAAGCGCTTGAACCGGTGAACGCGCCGGATATCGCCCGAGGTCAGTATCGCGCGGATAAGGGTGGGGACAGCTATGTTGATCACGTGGGCAATCCGTCAAGCCGCACGGAAAGCTTCATTGCGCTCAAGGTCCATCTGGGCAACTGGCGCTGGGCCGGCGTCCCGTTCTACCTGCGCACCGGCAAACGCCTCAGGGCGCGCGAATCCGAAATTGCGGTGTTTTTCCGCGACCCGCCGCACACAATCTTTCCAAATGTCGGGCCGTTGCGCGGCAATGTACTGGTCATCCGCCTGCAACCGGATGAAGGTATCACGTTGCGCACCACCATAAAGGATCCCGGTCCGGGCGGGTTCCGCCTGTCGGATGTTTCTCTTGATATGAGCTTTGCCGACGCGCTTGGCGATGACGCCAGTGCGCCCGACGCGTACGAGCGGCTGGTTATGGATGTGATACGCGGTGACCAGACGCTGTTTATGCGGGGTGACGAGGCCGAAGCCGCCTGGGCCTGGGTCGATCCTATTGTAAAAGGGTGGGAAGAACGCGGCGACCGCCCATCTTTGTATGATCAGGGCAGTTCAGGCCCTGAAGAAGCCTTGATGCTGATGCATCGCGATGGACGCCGCTGGCGTCAGATCGGGGGATAGCCATGGTTCATTCCGTCCTAGCCGACGTCACCCAACGCATTATAGACCGCAGCGCAGAGCATCGCGGCCCGCATCTGGAGAGGATGGAGCATGCCCGCTCCAAGGGACCGGCCCGCGCGCATCTGTCCTGCAGCGGTCAGGCGCACGCCTATGCTGGTGCGGGTCAAGACCAGCAGGCCATGGTCACGGGATCGGCGGGTAATCTGGGGATCGTCACGGCGTATAACGACATGTTGTCCGCGCACCAGCCCTTTGAACGTTATCCGGAACTGATCAGAACGGCCATCCGAGCAGCAGGCGGCACCGCGCAGGTGGCTGGTGGTGTTCCCGCGATGTGTGACGGCGTGACTCAGGGTGAGGCCGGGATGGAGCTGTCGCTGTTTTCGCGCGACGTGATTGCGCTGGCAACCGGCGTGTCGCTCAGCCACAACACATACGATGCGGCCGTGTTTCTGGGTGTCTGCGACAAGATCGTGCCGGGTCTGGTGATTGGTGCTCAGGCGTTTGGTCACCTTCCAGCCGTTTTCCTGCCTGCCGGACCAATGACCAGCGGTCTGCCCAACGATGAAAAGGCCAGGATCCGTCAGCAATTTGCCGCAGGAGAGGTAGGGCGCGACGCGCTCATGGCTGCGGAAATGGCTGCGTATCACGGTCCGGGCACCTGCACGTTTTATGGCACTGCCAACACCAATCAGATGCTGATGGAATTCATGGGTCTGCACCTGCCGGGATCCAGTTTCATAAATCCCAACACGCCCCTGCGCGACGCCCTGACCGAAGAGGGCGCACGGCGGGCGTTGTCTCTAAGCGCGCTGGGCAACAACTATACGCCGGTCTGCCAGATTTTGGATGAGCGCGCTTTTGTAAACGGGATTGTCGGATTGATGGCAACCGGAGGATCGACCAACCTGCTGATCCATCTGATTGCAATGGCCCGGGCCGGTGGCATCGTTCTGGACTGGCAGGATTTCTCGGACATTTCTGCCGTTGTTCCTTTGGTTGCGCGCGTTTATCCGAACGGTCTGGCGGATGTGAATCACTTTCACGCTGCGGGTGGTCTTGGGTATACGATCAGCACATTGCTTGACGATGGTCTGCTGCACCCGGACACCCTGACCGTGGCAGGCCAGGGGCTGCACAATTATACCAAGGAACCCAAGCTGATTGACGGAGATCTGATCTGGCAGGATGGAACCGATCACAGCCTGAACGAACGGATCGTACGCTCGGCAAAGGATCCGTTCCAACCGACAGGCGGTCTGTCACGTCTGACCGGCAATCTGGGCACCGGGGTCATGAAAGTTTCGGCCGTCGCCAGCGAACATCAGGTGGTTCAGGCGCCTGTGCGCGTGTTCAATGATCAGGCCCAAGTCAAAGCAGCCTTCAAAGCAGGCGAATTCACGGATGATGTGATTGTTGTGGTCCGCTTTCAGGGTCCCAAGGCCAACGGCATGCCCGAGCTTCACTCGCTGACCCCGATCCTGTCGATCTTGCAGGGGCGTGGACAAAAAGTGGCGCTGGTCACCGATGGCCGCATGTCGGGCGCCTCCGGAAAGGTGCCCGCTGCGATCCACGTATGCCCCGAAGCACTTGATGGTGGTCCCATCGCCTATCTTCAGGATGGCGACATGCTGCGCGTCGACGCGGTGAACGGGCAACTGGAAATCCTGACCGAAGGGGTTTTTGATCGCGCACCCTCAACTGCGGACCTGTCGGGCAATCAGCATGGGGTCGGACGCGACCTGTTCAGCACTTTCCGTCGAAACGTCGGGTCGGCCGATACCGGCGCAAGTATATTCGGAGCGTAACACATGACCAAATCCCAACGCACCCGAGACATCTGTGCGCTTGCACCAATCGTGCCCGTACTGGTGGTCGAAAACGCAGCTTTGGCGCGCCCGCTGGCCGAGGCTCTGGTCGCCGGAGGATTGCCCGCGCTGGAGGTTACGCTGCGCACGCCCGCGGCGCTGGACGCCATCCGCACCATGTCCGAGGTTCCCGGCGGCGTTGTTGGCGCCGGCACTCTGGTAACCCCGGACGACGTACGCGCCGCAAAGGCGGCAGGCGCGCAGTTTGGTGTTTCGCCGGGCGCGACAGATGCCCTGATTGCCGCCTGCGAGGCTGAGGATCTGCCGCTTTTGCCCGGTGCGGCCACCGCCAGCGAGGCGATGCGGCTGCTTGATCGGGGATATGACATGCTAAAGTTCTTCCCGGCCGAGGCATCGGGTGGCGCGCCTGCCCTGAAGGCCATCGGAGCACCTTTGCCGCAGATCAGCTTCTGCCCGACCGGCGGCGTGTCACCCTCCAATGCGCATGATTATCTGTCGCTGTCGAATGTGATCTGCGCCGGAGGCAGTTGGGTGGCCCCGGGTCAGATGGTTACGGATGGTGATTGGTCCGGGATTGAATCACTTGCGCGTGCGGCGTCAAATCTGATGGATTGACGCGCCTCAAAGCTGCGTTAGGGTGGGCACCGACTCAAACAGGTTGATCCCATGACAAACCAAATGTCTCTCGCCTGGGGGCGCGAGTATCTGGCCATTCCCGGCCCTTCCGTGATGCCGGATGCTGTGCTGCAGGCAATGCATCGCCCGTCGCCGAACATCTATGATGGCGAACTGATCCAGATGATGCCCGCGCTGACCCGCGATCTCAAACGTGTGGCACGCACAGATCAGCATGTTGCAATATACATCGCCAACGGTCACGGCACGTGGGAGGCGGCGCTGTCAAACGTCATTGCCCCCGGCGAAACTGTGCTGGCGCCTGCCTCTGGGCGTTTTGCACATGGCTGGGCCGAAATGGCAACGGGGCTTGGTGCAGATGTTCAGGTGATTGATTTCGGAATGGCCGCGCCGTGGGATTTTGGGTGCCTCGCTGACACTCTGCGCGCCGACACTGCGCATGAAATCCAGGCCGTTCTGGCCGTACATGTGGATACGTCGACGTCGATCCGCAATGATATTCCGGCCCTCCGTCAGCTGCTCGACGATCTGAACCATCCGGCGCTGCTGCTGGCCGACTGTATCGCGTCGCTTGGATGCGACCGTTTCGAGATGGATGCCTGGGGGGTAGATGTCATGGTCACCGCCAGCCAAAAGGGTCTGATGACCCCACCGGGGGTCGGCTTTGTCTTCTTCAACCAAAAAGCAGCGGCGAAACGCGCCAGTATGCCGCGTGTCTCACGGTATTGGGATTGGCAACCGCGTGCCGAGCCTGATCTGTTTTATCAGTACTTCAATGGCACGGCGCCGACCCATCATCTTTACGGTCTGCGCGCGGCCCTTGATCTGATCAACGCCGAAGGCATCGACGCGATTTGGGCCCGCCATGATCGCATTGCCCAGGCAATCTGGGCAGCCTGCGAGATTTGGGCACAAGCGGGTGCTCTGCAACTTAACGTGGCTGATCGCGCACATCGCAGCCACGCGGTAACCGCCCTGCGTCTGACCGATGGGCGAGGTACGCCTGTGCGTCAATTCACTGAAACCCAACTGGGTCTGACTTTGGGTATCGGTCTGGGAATGCAGGACGAGGAAGGGTGCTTTCGCCTTGGCCACATGGGTCACGTCAACGGACAGATGGTCATGGCCATGCTGGGTGGACTCGAAGCCGCAATGGCCGCGCTGAACATTCCACGCGAACCGGGCGCCTTGGACGCCGCCGCGGCTGTTCTGGCAGCCCGACATCCCGACTGAGGCAGGCCCCGCTGCTTCATCTGGCCAAAAATATCCTCGGGGGGAATCGCGCATCGCGCGATGGGGGGCAGACAGCCCCGCGTGTCTGACCTCAGGATCGCGGCGCTGCCCTGATTACCCGCGCGCCGTTTTCAACGCCGCAGGCAGTGCCTTGGCAAAGACATCCAGATCACCGGGCGTACCGCAGCTAATCCGGATGCACCGATTTTGCGGCGAGGCGAATGGCATGCGCAAAAATACGCCCTGTGCAATCAGCGCGTCCAGAACGGCCTTGGCATGTATCCCATCCTGCCCACAATCAAGCGCTACGAAATTGGTGGCCGACGCAAGCGGCGCCAATCCTGTGTCGCGGGCAATGTCACTGATCCGTGCGCGCGACGCAGCAATCTGGCTTTGTACCTGCACAAGCCACGCGGTGTCGCGCAAAGCTGCCAGGGCTCCGGCCTGGGCAATGCGGTTCACGCCAAAGTGGTTGCGCACCTTATTGAACGCCGACATCAGATCGATCGCAGCAATTGCATAGCCAATCCGCGCGCCCGCCAGCCCGTAGACTTTTGAAAATGTGCGCATGCGGATCACGCGCGGGTCATTTGCCTCAACCGGCAAGGCAGTGCCCGGTGGCGCACATTCCACGTAAGCCTCGTCCAGAACCAGCAGACATCCGTCAGGCAGGGCCTTGAGCGCGTCGGCGATTGCAGTACCCGTGTGCCAACTGCCCATCGGATTATCGGGATTGGCCAGATAAACCAGCTTGGCATCCACCTCACCGGCCTTTGCAAATAACGCAGCCGGGTCTTCATGATCGCGCCTGTAGGGCACTTTGTGCAGAACGCCGCCATACCCGGCCACGTGATAGTTGAATGTGGGGTAGGCACCGTCCGAGGTGACAGCCGTATCGCCCGGCCCGATAACAAGTCGCACCAAAGAGCCCAGCAATCCGTCAATGCCTTCACCAACCACGACATGAGCAGGTGAAACCCCGTGATGATCGGCCAGCGCATGCCTGAGATCGTGATTTTCAGGGTCTCCATACATCCAGACCTCGCCCGCAGCTTTCCGCATGGCCTTCATGGCGTCGGGCGAGGGGCCGAACACGCTCTCGTTGGCGCCAAGACGCGCCACAAATGGAGCGCCCCGCTGACGTTCCTGCGTTTCCGGTCCGACGAAAGGAACGGTTGCGGGTAAAGATTGCACCAGCGGGGTGTAACGTGGACCTGTCATAGCCGCAGATAAGCCGACCGCGCGGGTTTGAGCAACCCTTGGACCAAGCCTCAATCTGCCCTGACGTCGTGGTGGAAATCCACCGTCAATTCGGGGCATGTTTGCTGCAACCCGAATTGGAGGTTCCTATGTCACGTGTATCCGTCGCATACAAAGACCACGTCGCACACGTCACCCTGACCCGCGGCGACAAGATGAACGCGCTGGACGATGCAATGATCAAGGCCATCCTGACGGCAGGGCAGGAGGTGACCGCATCAAACGCCCGGGCGGTTGTTTTGTCTGGCGAAGGCAAAAGCTTTTGCGCAGGTCTGGACATGGCCAGCTTTGCCGGGATGGCCAATACGGATCCAACCGACTGGCTGATGACCCGCAGTCACGAAGACGCCAATGAGATGCAAGAGCTTGCCTTGATCTGGCGACGGGTCCCGGTCCCGATCATCTGCGCCCTGCATGGGGTGGCCTACGGTGGCGGTCTTCAGATCGCGCTGGGGGCAGATATCCGCATAGCGCACCCCGAAACCAAGCTGGCGGTGATGGAGATGAAATGGGGTATCATCCCCGACATGGGCGGCATGGTTCTGCTGCCCGAACTGGTGCGCTCGGACGTGTTGCGTCTGCTGACCTACACCGCCCGCCCCATTGGCGCGCCACAGGCAGCAGACTGGGGGCTGGTGACGAAATTGTCCGATGATCCTGTCACCGAAGCGCTGGCGCTGGCCGAAGATATTGCGGGCAAAAGCCCCTCGGCCATGCGGGCTGCCAAGCGTTTGATTGACGTGGCAGAAACCCGCGACCGCGCAGATGTGCTGCTGGCTGAATCCGCGGCGCAGGTGAATCTGATCGGCAAGCCGGATCAGATGGAAGTCGTCATGGCCCAAATGCAAGGCCGCAAACCAGAATTCAAATGACCCAGGCGCCGATCACCTGCTTGATTTTGTAAACCAGGCGCATGGAGCAGAGGGTGCGGTTTTACGAAACCCATTTCGGTTACACCGCCCGACGAGACACAGCCGACCGTATTGTGGAGCTTATCCCCAACGCCGGAGGACTGCGCCTGCTTCTGCATCCGGCCAGCAAAGCGGCACGGGAAGGACAGGTGGCGGTCAAGATCGTTTTCGACCTACCCGACGTTTCGAAATTTGTTGCGAAGGCGTGAAAAAACGGGCTGGACTTCGGTCCCGTGCACGCGGCGAACGGGTACTGTTTTGCAAATGTCAAAGATCCGTCCAAGAACTCTATCTCGGTTTCAAGCAGAGCGTTTGTTCCGCGCTCAGGATAGGCCGTCGCCTCTTTTCTGTGTCACAAGATATGCGATACCGCCGGCCAAAAGACCCCAAACCGCCGCACCCAGTCCAAAGACGGTGATGCCGGATGCAGTGATGGCCAGCGTCAGAATAGCCGCCTCGCGTTCGGCTGGCACGTCCAGCGCAGCGTGCATCGCATTTGCCAGCACATTGATCAAAGCCACCCCGGCCAGCGTTCCCATCAAAAGCGGATCGGCGTGGGCGGCGAAGCTGGTGATCGCTGCGGCAAACAAACCGAAAACGCAATAGAACACACCAGCCATGACGGCAGACCAGTAACGTCGGGCCGGGTCGGGATGGCTGTCCTGATTTGAACACATCGCCGCAGTGATAGCGGCCAGACAGGTTGCGGGTGCCCCGAACGGCGCAGACAACAGGCTCGCGCCCCCCACGGCCGAAAACAGACGTCCGGGAACCGGGGCGTAGCCAAAGCTGCGCATCACTGCAATGCCGGGGATGTTCTGAGTTGCCATCGTCACGATGAACAGGGGTACGCCGATCCCTATGGCGGATTCGATGGAAAATGCCGGAGTGGTCCAGACCGGAGCCGCAACCAAGACGTTGGGCATGACCTGGGCGTCGCCAGTGTTCAAAACAACCACGATGGCCGCTGCGACCACGGCAGAAGGGACAGCAAACAGCCGGTTCACGCGGCCTGCAATGAACCAGATCAGAATTACAGGCAAAGCCTGCCATGGGATGCCTATCGCTGCTTTGAAGGGCACAAGGCAAAGCGGCAGCAGCACACCCGCCAGCATCGCCTGCGCCAGCGTTGTCGGGATCGCCGCTGCCAGCCGGCCCAACGGCTTCCACAGCCCGGCAACAACCGTTAGCGCTCCGGCGCACAGGAAGGCGCTTGCAGCCCCTGCAAAACCCAGGGCCGGTGTGGCGGATACGGCCAGCAGCGCCGCGCCCAGAGTAGACCAGGCAACGCTGATCGGCAGTTTGTAGCGCAGGCTAAGGAAGATGGCCGCCAGCCCCATTGAAATGGCCGCGCTCATAAGGCCCGAGGCAGCCTGGGCCGGTGATGCCCCCATGGCGGCAAGACCTTGCAGCACAATGGGAAAAGAGCTGAAGAAACCTACAACCGCTACGACCAGACCCGTTGAAACGGTTTGCATCGGAGGGAAGGTCTGCGCCATCTGGGCCTCGGAAATTGGTTTATCGAAGAGCTAACAACTGCGGGATGTCGGGAACAAGCAGAAAGCTGTGAGAGTAATGAAAAACCCCAACGCCGGGTTGGGCGATGGGGTTTGGGAATGCCGTATTTTGAACGAGAAGAAGATCAGGCGATTTCCGCAAGGCGAGCGAGGGCCTCGTTCAGTTTCGCCTCTTCTTCTTCGCGCGCGACGAGGTTGGCTTTGGCTTCGGCAACAACCTCTTGTGGAGCCGAGGCCACAAATTTGGGGTTGTTCAGACGCCCACGCAGGCCGCCGAGTTCCTTGGCCAGCTTGCCTTTGGCTTTTTCCAAACGGTCCTTTTCTGCGCCGATGTCGATGATGTCCGCCAGAGGCAGACCGAAAGCGGCTCGGGGGGCTGCGATGGAAATCGTGCCTTTTGGCAGCTCGTCGGCCTTGGTCAGACTATCGATCCGCGCCAGGCGTTTGATCAAAGCCTCGTTGCGGTCCCATGCAGCCTGTCCTTTGGCGTCGATCTCGGTCACCAGCATTGGCACATAAAGGCCAGCAGGCACCCGCATCTGCGCACGGGCAGAGCGGGTGTTTTCGATCAGCGAGATCACCCAGTTCATTTCGCGATCCGCGTCGGCGTCGATCAGGTCGGCAGCGGCGTAGGTTGGCCAGTCGGCGTGCACGACCATCTTGGGCCGCGCGCCGGTCAGGCCCCAGAGTTCTTCGGTGATGAAGGGCATGATCGGGTGCAGCAGGACCATGCACTGATCCAGTACCCAGCGCATGGTGGCGCGGGTTTCGGCCTGAGCTTCGGCGTCGTCGCCTTGCAGCAGGGGTTTCGACAGTTCCACGTACCAGTCGCAGACCTTGCCCCACACAAAGGCATAAAGCCCGTTCGCCGCATCGTTAAAGCGGTAGCTCTCCAACGCGGCGTCGACCTCTTCCCGTACACGGGCGGTTTCGCCGATGATCCAGCGGTTCACGGCGGCTTTGGGTTTCAGGTCGGCCACATCCAGTTGCGGGACGGCGTCGGTGAAGACCTGGTTCATCTCGGCAAAGCGGACGGCGTTCCACAGCTTGGTGCCGAAGTTCCGATATCCGGTGATGCGCTCGCGGGACAGTTTCAGCACACCGCCAATCGCCGCCATAGAGGCGTTGGTAAAGCGCAGCGCGTCGGCGCCGAATTCGTCCACGATTTCCAGCGGGTCGATGACGTTGCCGGTGGTCTTGGACATCTTCTTGCCCTTCTCGTCGCGGACGAGCTGGTGAAGGTAGACAGTGTGGAACGGGATCTGATCGACCACGGCCAGTTGCATCATCATCATCCGGGCGACCCAAAAGAACAGGATGTCAAAGCCGGTGATCAATACATCCGTCGGGAAGTAGCGCTCCAGTTCGTCGGTCTGCTCGGGCCAGCCCAGCGTGCCGATGGGCCAAAGGCCGGAGGAGAACCAGGTGTCGAGGACGTCGGGGTCGCGCCAGATGCCGACCTTTTCCCCAAATTTAGAGTTTTCCAGCGCGTCAAGCTCGTCTTCGGCAATGAAGACTTTAATATCGTAGGCTTCTTCCGCTTTCTTAATCGCCTCAGCTTGAGTGGGTGCACAGAACTCTGCACCTGCGCCAGAAAGATCGAATGAGAACATATCTCCATCAGGCCCATGCGGGTAGATTCTTGGTCCGAACCAAACCGGCACCTGATGCCCCCACCACAGCTGGCGCGAGATGCACCAGGGCTCGATGTTTTCCAGCCAGTGGTAATAGGTCTTCTCGCCCGACTCGGGGATGATCTTGACCGTGCCGTCCTTGACTGCATCCAGCGCAGGGCCGACAACCTTTTCGGCATCGACGAACCACTGGTCGGTGAACATCGGCTCGATCACCACCTTGGAGCGGTCGCCGAAGGGCTGCATGATCGGTTTGCTCTCGACCAGCGGGATCAGTGCCGCAGGATCTTCATCCTCGCCCAGTTTGGTGCCCAGACGCGGATCATCGGCGCGGGTCATGACGGCCAGACCGTCGGCGGTGATTTCCTCGACCACCTTCGCCCGTGCGTCGAACCGGTCGAGGCCGCGCAGGTGGTCGGGGATCAGGTTGATCGCATCGATCTCGTTCTCGGTGAAGTCCTTGCCGCGCGCGTATTCTTGCGCTTTGCCCGCCTCTTCGGCGTAGGGCGCGCCATCGGCCCGCATCGCGCCTTTGGTGTCCATCAGACGGTACATCGGAATGCCGCCGCGCTTGGCGACCATGTTGTCGTTAAAGTCATGCGCGCCGGTGATCTTCACCGCGCCCGATCCGAAATCGGGATCGGGGTAGTCATCGGTGATAATCGGAATCTGACGGCGATGCTCTTTCGGGCCAACCGGGATTTCGCAGAGTTTCCCGACGATTGGCGCATAGCGCTCATCCGATGGGTGAACCGCAACCGCGCCGTCGCCAAGCATCGTCTCGGGCCGCGTGGTCGCAATCGAAATGTAGTCCCGCTCTTCGCGGAAGATCACATTCCCATCTTCATCTTTTTCCAAATACTCATATGTCTCACCGCCCGCCAAGGGGTACTTGAAATGCCACATGTGGCCCGGCGTTTCGATATTCTCGACCTCAAGATCCGAGATCGCGGTCTCGAAATGCGGGTCCCAGTTAACCAGGCGCTTGCCGCGATAGATCAGGCCCTTTTCGTACATGTCGACGAAGACCTTGATCACCGCGTCATGGAAGTTGGCCGAATTCTCGTGCCCCGTGCGCGGATCGCCCTTTGCACCGGCCATTGTGAAGGCGTTGCGCGACCAGTCACAGGACGAGCCAAGGCGTTTCAATTGCTCGATGATCGTGCCACCGTATTCGCCTTTCCATTCCCAGACTTTCTCAAGGAATTTCTCGCGGCCCAGCTCAGTCCGGCTGGGCTGTTGGGTGTTGGCCAACATCTTTTCGACCTGCATCTGCGTGGCGATGCCCGCATGGTCCTGACCGGGCTGCCACAGCGTGTCAAAGCCGCGCATGCGGTGCCAGCGGATCAGAATGTCCTGAAGCGTGTTGTTGAACGCATGACCCACATGCAGCGCACCCGTCACATTGGGCGGTGGGATCATGATGGTAAAGCTTTCGTCGCGCGAGCGGTTCGCGCCTGCCTTGAAGGCTCCGGCCTGTTCCCAGGCTTTGTAGATGCGGGCCTCGGCCTCGGCCGCGTTGAATGTCTTTTCCATCGCCATCGGGTGCGTCCTGCGTCGTCAATCTTTGGTCAGCGCCTGCAATAGCGAATGCGCGGGGCGAGGGAAAGGCCCAGTGCAATCAGGTCATACCAAAGCGCGCCTTGAAATATGCATCCACGCGCTGGTACGCCGGATCGTGAAAGTCAATCGTCAACAGCGAATGACCTTTGCCCGGGAATTCTTCGGTTTGCACCAAACCGCCAAACGCGGCTTCGAGTGCGTGCATCAATCGTTGGGGTGACACCCGGTCGCGGGCATACCGCATCGCCAGCCCGGGCCCCTTTGCGGCCATCCCGGCCGAGGCTTCGCCGATGTCGTGATTGCTCATGTGAAGCTTGCCGCCCCCCATGACAGGCAGGGCCGGCTGGCTGGCGACACCGCCCAGCACCGCATCTTCTGCCATCAGGGTCAGCGCGAAGCTGCCCGTCATGCACATCCCGATGACGCCGACGCCTGCACTGCTTTCGCGGGCCTTGATTTCGTGGGCCAGCGCGCGCATCCACTTGGCAACCGGGCTTTGTTTGCCTGCGGCGAAAATGTTGAACTCTCGACGAATGCAGAACAGGCGCAGCAGGTTTCTGGTCATTTCCTTCTTGCCGTATGTGCCAAACATATGCGGCAGGTAGACCCGAAAACCGGAACCATTCAGGCGCGTTGCAAGTTCAAGCGTTTCCGGACCGATCCCAGGCAGTTCCTGAAGAATCATGATCGGTGGACCTTTGCCGCCGACATAGACATCGTGTGTGGTTTGCGCCCCGGTGGAAAGGGGGGCCGTGAATGGAAAAACGGTGTCATGCGTCCAGGTCATGGCAGGCACGCTAGCCGAAAGAACACCATGTTGGTATCAAAATTCGCAAGATATCAGCGCAGGTCATGACCTGTTTGAGATCAGCGTGATGTTGACCACAGACATCTGCTCAACGACATGTCAGGCTGGTTTCAACCTGACGGGTTCGGTATCCAAATGGCCTTGATCAGATGGCTCTGCCATATTTGTGACCCCGGGCGATGATACAGGTGTGATTCCAGTCTGGTGTTAAGATGATTTTGGATTTTGTTTATTTTTTTAGGCTTATACCTGTCGCAGCAGATGCGCAAAACAGGCCCGCAATCGGTGCTGATCGCCAATGTTGTGGCAACAATTACTGTGATGCCATGCAGCGACGGCTCACGATTTCGTTGATTGGGCGCGTCTTGTCTCGGATCATATCGGTACCCATGATCGAAAGAGGCCCGGCGCGGTTTTCCAAACGAAAGGACGGTTGGGCGAACAGTTGGACGAACACGGGCAGCCATGTGGCCCCCGGCCAATCGCGAGGCAGGTTTGGTTGCAATCTGCATCGAGTGCAACAGGAACAGGACGAATAAAGACATGCGTTTGTCGCGGCTGAGCAAAAAGATACTGGGATGGCTCGGACGGCCCTTGCGCTCCGAACACTCGGCAGAGGTGCGCCACCGCGATCCGATCAGCCATGTGATTATTCTGGACGGCACCATGTCGACGCTGGAGCCGGGGTTCGAAACGCATGCAGGGCAAACCTTTCATCTGTGTCGTGAGATGGGGCACGACGTTTCGGTTTTCTACGAGGCCGGAGTGCAGTGGGACAGCTGGAAATCCTCGCTTGATGTCTTGATGGGGCGAGGGATCAATCGCCAGATCCGGCGTGCCTACGGCTATCTTGCCTCGCGCTACAAGCCGGGTGACCGGATTTACTTTATCGGGTATTCCCGCGGGGCATATGGGGTGCGCAGCCTTGCAGGGGTCATCGACATGATCGGTCTGGTGCGCGCGGAACATGCAACGGTACGCAACATTAAACAGGCGTATCGCCATTATGAATGCAATCCCGATGGCGCAGCGGCGCGTGATTTTCGGCGCAAATTCTGTCACGAAGGCGTGGCGATTGAAATGATTGGCGTTTGGGACACGGTCAAGGCGCTGGGTCTGCGACTGCCGTTGCTGTGGCGATGGGCCGAGGAACGGCATGCGTTTCACAGCCACCAGCTTGGGCCCGCGACGCGCCATGGCTATCATGCTATGGCCCTGGATGAAACGCGCGAAGTGTACGAGCCTGTGTTGTGGACGTGCACGCCCGAGTTCAAGGGACATGTCGAGCAGGTCTGGTTTCGGGGCACGCATGGCGATGTAGGCGGCCAACTGAATGGGTTCGACGCCGCCCGGCCACTCAGCAATATTTCCCTGGTCTGGCTTCTGGACAAGGCAGAACTGCACGGTTTGCCGTTACCTGACGACTGGCGCAGCCGGTTTCCAACCGACAAGACCGCGCCGTCGGTCGGAACGTGGCGCGGCTGGGGCAAGATTTTCCTTTTACGCAAACACCGGACCGTTGGACGTGACAGTTCAGAGCACCTGCACGTGTCAGTTTCACCGGATGATTTGCCCGGGTGGGTGCCGATGCCGGATTTGCCGTCGCATCCGGCGCAGTGATTTAATCAAAATGGCTGGCCCGGTTCGTTGCGCTGGTGGCGCGAAATGCATCCCGGATATCCGACATCAGGTTTCGGGCTTCTGACAATTCGGGCAGCGCATCCGGGTCGAAGTAGCCGACATCGCTGACCTCCATGCCGGCCTTGGGGTTTGCGTCATCAAATCCGTCACACAGAAAAAACAGTTTGTGGAAATCCCGCATGTCCGGTGGGTAGGGGTGCCGTGCCTTGTGACTCAGCGCATATAAGTGTTTGGCACGAACTCTAAGCCCCGCTTCTTCCCACACTTCGCGCTCGATGTTTTCCGCCGCAGAGCTTCCTATATCTGCGAACCCACCCGGCATAGCCCATTTGCCATCGCTGCGTTCCCGTACCAGCAATATGCGCCCGTCGCGGATTATCGCCGCGCGGATGTCGATGCCGGGGGTAGCATACCCAACAGCGGGCTGGGGAACCAATCCGTCGATTTGGGATACGGGCACTCTGCCTAAATCCGCCAGCATGGCGCGCGCAATGTGCGCTATTTCCTCATAGCGGTCATTGTCGAATGGATCCTTGGTAAAATGCTGACCGGTCTGCGCCAATGCCAACAATCGCTTTGCCCGCGCTAGCCAGGACTCCTCCAAAAAGGTCGGATCCTGGCGCATCGGAATTACCGCCGCCGGTCGCGGCGCGAACTCATGGGCTGAAAGGCCACGCCCACATGCGCTTCGCAATAGGGTTTGCCGGGCTCGACCGGCAGGCCGCAGAACCAGAAATCCTCGGTTGCCGGGTCGCCCACTGGCCATTTACAGGTCTTCTCGGTCAATTCCATCAGAGTCAGCTTTTTGGCCTTCTTTTCGATCTCATTGACCTTGGCCAGTGCTTCGGGGCTGATTTCGTTGGCCGAAGGTTGCGGCGGCAATGGTTGACCGGCCGGTATGATCTGGCGACGGGCCGGGATTGCCGGTTTCGCCTCGGGCGCAGGGGCAGGGCGTGCCGGTTCGGTTTTGGGTGCGGGCTTGGGTTTGGCCTCGGCCTTGGGTGCGGGCGCGGGTTTTTCCTTGGGCTCGGACTTGGCCGGGCTTGCGCCTGCCGCCCGGTTGGACAGACCCAGACGATGCACTTTTCCGATGACTGCGTTGCGGGTCACGCCGCCCAGTTCCTTGGCGATCTGGCTGGCCGACTGGCCTTCGCCCCACATCTTTTTCAGCAGTTCTACGCGCTCATCGGTCCAGGACATGGGTTGCCTTTCAAAAAACGGGAAAGCGGCCCCGGATTCGGGCCGCCTTGGGAATTCGTATCAGCCCCCTATTCTAATCACTGCGACCCGAGTTACAAGCGGTCTTCGAATCAGTTTGAGGTCAGATGATGCAGATTCCCGCACAGCACAGCGAACGCCGGTTTGGCCGGGTGAATTGGATGGGCCTGTACACGCTGGCCCAGCGCGAGACACTGCGCTTTCTGGCGGTCTGGACGCAGACCCTGATGGCTCCGCTGGTCACGGCCGGACTGTTCCTGCTGATTTTCAATATCGCCATCGGACCCAGCCGTCCCGATGTGATGGGTGTTCCCTTTCTGACCTTTCTGGCACCGGGAATCATGATGATGACCGTAATACAGAATGCCTTTGCCAATACGTCATCCTCGATGGTGATCGCTAAGATTCAAGGCAATATTGTTGACACGCTGATGCCGCCGCTGTCGCCGCTGGAAACCCTGTTGGGCTATCTTGCAGGCGGCATCGCGCGCGGCGTTCTGATTGCGCTGGTCGTTGCCATCGCCCTTGCGCTGGTTCTGGGGATCGTCCCACAGCACCCGCTGGTGGCGCTGGTCTTTGTCATTCTGGGGGGTGGTTTTATGGGCGCGCTGGGCCTGTTTGCTGGGATATTCGCCAATAAATTCGACCAGATGGCGGCGATCACCAACTTCATTGTCACGCCGCTGGCCTTCCTGTCGGGTACTTTCTATTCCGTCCAGGCACTGCCGCCGATTCTGAACAAGATCAGCCATGTGAACCCGGTGTTCTACCTGATCGACGGGTTGCGATACGGTGTGATTGGCGTCTCGGACAGTTCGCCTGTTCTGGGATTCTTTGTCTGCGGGTTTGCGACGCTTGCCGTGTGCTGTGTCACCTGGCAGATGTTGCGAACGGGTTACCGGCTCAAGGCCTGACGCAGCCGCGCCTCGCGCCAGACCAGGATCAGGGCTCCGGTCAGGATGACGGTTGCGCCGACGACGCTGACCGTGTCCGGAATCGCGCCAAAGATAGCAAAGTCGTACGCCGCCGCAAAAATCAGCGTTGCATAGCTGATCGGCGCCACAAACGACGCGTCAGCCCGCGCCATTCCGTTGACGAAACAGGCCTGTGCGCAGGCCATCAACCCGCCAATTCCGGCCAAAGCAGCCCATTGCCCGGTGGTCGGAGGCTGCCAGACTGCGATCACCGCGGCCGAGGCGATGGCCAGTCCCATAGAGTTGTTTATCAGCAGAATCTGAATCGGAATCTCGCGGCCCGAAAGCTTTTTGATGAAAATCAGCTCCATCCCGATTATCGCCGCCGCCGTCAGGGCCAGCAAGGCGGCGGGCTGAAAACTGGCGGGTGTCGGACGCAGCAGAATCAATGCCCCGACCAGAGCCACCACCGCCGCAAGCCAGCGCCAGGGGCCAACCCCTTCCTTCAGCAGAGGAATGGCCAGAACCATCGCAAAAACCGGATTCAGAAAGGAAATAGCTGTGGCGTCCGAAATCGGGATATACGCGACCGAAGCGAACATCAGCGTGATACCCAACCATCCGAAACTCGTCCGCCCGATATGCAGCCCCCAGTGCGGCCGCTGCAAAGTGGGACGCAGCACAGCCACAGCGCTGGCGATCACCAAAAAGGCAAACAGAAAGCGCCCGTGGCTGATCTGCATGGGATGCAGCGGTGGGCCCAGAACACTCGTTCCAAGAGCTTTGGCCAGCAGTGTTGTGCCCGCCAGCAACGCGCTGGCGGCAAAGATCAACATCGCTGCAAGCGGCGGGTTCTGGCGTGCAGGTATCATGCGTCAGCGGTGCGGCACGCCGGAGGAAATGACAAGCGATAATTGCCCAGTGTCCGCGTCCCGGCGAGAATTTTCATGGTACGGCCAAATAAAGGGTTCCACGATCGAACCAATCCCGTTATACGCCGCTTCATGATCGCAATCGCAAATATCCTGCGCCTCCGACGCCGACGCCTGACCACGTAACCGGCCCGCTCGATCTGTTCGCGCTGCTCAAAACAGCGCAATGCTCACTAAATCAGTTGACGACAACGGCTCTCGTGTATCACTCACAGAGCTTAAGCTATTCGAAAAGGATGATCCGATGATCCCGTCCGTTCTGCCGACCTATAATCGCGCGCCCCTGACCTTCGTTAAGGGCGAAGGCGCCTGGCTGACCGAAGCGGATGGCCGACGGTTTCTGGACCTCGGAGCAGGCATCGCGGTGAATGCACTGGGTCATGCGCATCCGGCGCTCGTCAATGCGCTGACCGAACAGGCACACACGCTGTGGCATGTTTCGAACCTGTATAATATCCCGCAGCAGCAGGCATTGGCTGACAAGCTGGTCGATCATACCTTTGCTGATACAGTGTTTTTCACCAATTCCGGCACCGAGTCCTGCGAATTGGCCGTAAAAATGGCCCGCAAGTATTTCTATGACAAGAATCAGCCCGAGCGCGTCGAGATCATCACCTTCGACGGGTCGTTTCACGGACGATCCTCAGCGGGGATCGCGGCGGCCGGGTCCGAAAAGATGACCAAAGGCTTCGGCCCGCTGCTGCCCGGCTTTGTGCACCTGGCCTTTGGGGATCTCGACGGGGTCGCCAACGCCATTACCGACCAAACTGCGGCGGTTATGATCGAACCGGTTCAGGGCGAAGGCGGCATCCGTCCCGTCCCCGACGCAGAACTCAAGGCCCTGCGCCAAATCTGCGACGACAATGGCCTGCTCCTGATCCTGGACGAGGTTCAATGCGGCGTGGGCCGGACCGGCAAACTGTTCGCTCACGAATGGGCAGGCATTGCGCCGGATATAATGTTGATCGCCAAGGGCATCGGCGGCGGCTTTCCTCTGGGCGCCGTTCTGGCCACCGAGAACGCGGCAAGCGGCATGACCGCAGGAACGCATGGCTCCACCTATGGCGGTAATCCTCTGGGCTGCGCTGTAGGTTGCGCGGTGATCGATCAGATCGCCACACCGGCCTTTCTCGAAGGCGTGAACCGCAAAGCCGGCCTGCTGCGCCAGAAACTTGAAGGTTTGGTTGCTGACCACCCTGAGGTTTTTGAACAGGTGCGCGGCGCTGGCCTGATGCTGGGCCTAAAATGCAAGCGGGCCAATATCGACGTCGTCAACGCCGGCTACGACAATCAGGTCATCACCGTTCCGGCCGCCGATAACGTCATTCGCCTGTTGCCGCCTTTGACCCTGACCGAAGACGACATCGCGCAGGCCCTGATCCGTCTCGACAAGGCCGCCAACCAGATCAAAGCCGATCTCGAAACCGCCTAACCATCTTCTTGTTGCAAATACGGCGGGGGTGTGGGGGCTGGCCCCCACGCGCTGCTCAGACAAAAGCGAACCGAAATGAATCATTTTCTCGACATTCACAAAACCGGCGCAGACGATCTGCGCGCCATGATCGATCAGGCCGGTGCGATGAAACAAGCCCGTATCGGGCACCCCAAAGCTGCCCTTGACGACGATCAGGCGCTCAAAGACCGCATGGTCGCGCTGATCTTCGAAAAACCATCCACACGGACGCGTGTTTCCTTTGATGTGGGTGTGCGTCAGATGGGCGGGCAGACCATGGTGCTGTCCGGCAAGGATATGCAGCTGGGGCACGGCGAAACCATCGCCGACACGGCGCGGGTTCTGTCGCGCTATGTCGACATGATCATGATCCGCACCTTCGATGAAACCATCCTGACCGAGATGGCCGAGTATTCGGACGTGCCTGTAATCAACGGCCTGACCGATCGCACACATCCTTGTCAGATCATGGCCGACGTACTGACATTCGAAGAACATCGCGGCCCCATCGCAGGTAAAAAGGTTGTCTGGACAGGAGACGGCAACAATGTCTGTGCCTCCTTCCTGCACGCCGCCGGTCAGTTCGGGTTCGACCTGACCTTTACCGGTCCTGCGCAATTCGACCCGGAACAGGAGTTCATGGGTTTTGCGCGTCAGAAGGGATCGACAATTGTGACCGAGAGGGACCCGTTCAAAGCGGTTGCAGATGCGGATCTGATTGTCGCGGACACATGGGTATCCATGCATGATTCTCAATCTGCAAAAGAGCGTCGCCACAACCTGCTGCGCCCCTATCAGGTCAATGCCGAGCTGATGTCGCACGCCAAACCGGATGCCCTGTTCATGCACTGCCTGCCTGCCCACCGCGAGGAAGAGGCCACATCCGAGGTCATGGACGGCCCCAACTCGGTCATCTTTGACGAAGCGGAAAACCGGTTGCACGCGCAAAAGGCAGTGATGCGCTGGTGCTTAGGGGTCTAGCGACGGTGGCCCGCATCCCAAACGCGCAGCTTGATTAACGCGCGGATGACGGCCAGTAAAACCAGAATGCACAACGCTGTTTTGGTCATGATTTCCATCGTGCCTTCAATTAGCATCGCATGCACCACACTGCCCAAAACTGTTATCGTGGCCAGACTGGCATGTCCCAGCCGCCATATGCGGAACCGTATGCTCAGCCTCTGCCGCAGCACGCCCAGCGCCGCTGCGGCAAAGGCCGCCCACATGGCTATGACACCCCATGCGGAGAACGGGGTCGGGGACACAAAAAACAGGGCGTCAAGAACATCCGGGGGGCTGGTGATCCAAAGCCCGCCCACATGGATCGCAATCGCAATGACCAGAGCAATTCCAACCCATCGATGCCAGCGTCGCGCGGTCATTGCAGGTATACCCGGCACATCCCGCGCCGCCAACAAAGGTTGCAACAGCAGCAGGCTCATGCTGATCACGCCTGCAAAACCGGCCAGAATGTAAACCGGACTGCGCCACGCCAGATAAGGACTGGTCGCCGCCGCGACCAATGGCACCGTCAGGGCGATAATCAGCACCGCCCAGATCACACGTTGCTGGATCACCCGGGTCAGGCAGGTTGCAGAACGAAATGCGCCGCAAGCGTCCGGTCTTTGGCACTTGCCATTATGGGGCGCAGAAACACCGTTTCGAATTCACCACTGTCATACGCAAGATGGCCATGTGGTTGCCCAAAGGCCGGAACAATCTGCGGCATCTCCAGGCGGAATTCGCCCTTTGCGTCGGTCAGCGTCGCCCCGTGGCTTTGCGGGTCGCGCTCGTGCCCTTCGGTCGTGTGCGCCCAGATCTGAATACGCTGATCGGGCAGGGGCGCCCCATCGCTTGCCCGGCGAACTGTTCCGGTCATCCAGAACCCTCCGCCACCGATACGCTCCACAATGGGCGCGTCGGGTCGGTAATTGTTGGACCCCCCGCGCATGGACGGCGTCGGTGCAAGACCATCTGCGCGCGCAGGCATCAGCAATCCCGATGTTCCGGTCACGACCGCACCTGTTCCGGTGACCAGAAAAGAACGGCGAGACATCTCAGAGCGTTTCATGCAAAATTCTCCTGTCGATCTGAGTGTAGCATGATCCCGACGCGACCGCCGGTAACGTTATCATTATACATAGGACGTCCCGCGCGATTTCCGAGGGCCGGCGATCAGACGTCCCCGAGATTGCCACATAGACTTGGCCGCGTGTATTTAAGCGCAGGCAAGCGTGCATGCAAAATCCGGGCAAAATGTACTTTTTGCCCATGCAAATATTCAAATTAGCACATTTACGAACACATCGCCCGATCCGAAATCTCGTCGCCCGGAATACTGATCATTCAGCGAGCGATCCGGGCGTGCTTCAGCCGGTCAAGTTTTGGACTTGGTCACTGGCTATAGTGAGTAAAAGCGCGACGCTTCAGTGTTATCTGTGCTGATTTTATTTTGGATCAGTGGCTACCGCTGCGGCAATGGAATAAACTCCTGATCATCACCGGGCGGCAAGTGGAATCGTGGGTTGCTATCCCAGGCCTCGGCCCGCCAAGCCTCTTTGGCTTCCTCGATGCGCTCCTTTGATGACGCCACGAAATTCCACCAGATATGCCGTGGTCCCTCAAGCGTCTCACCGCCAAGCATCATGACCCTTGCACCGCGATCACCAGCTTTCATCGACACGCGGTCACCGGGTCGGAAAACCATCATTTGGCCGGCTTCGAAGGTATCGCCCGAGACCGTTACGGATCCCTCAACGACATAGACGCCGCGGTCTTCGTGGTCATCAGGAAGTGGAATGCTGGCACCGGCTTCAAGCACAGCATCGGCATAAAACATCTCGGCCGGGGTCTTGACCGGCGCGCGTTCGCCATAGGCATTGCCAAGGATCAGGCGCACCTGCTTGCCTTCACCTTCCATGACCGGCAGAGCATCGGCCGGAGCGTGTTCAAAGGTCGGATCAAGATCTTCATGATCCTTTGGAAGCGCAACCCACGTCTGGATTCCAAAGAATGGCATTGGGTCCACCTGGGTTTCGTCATCGGTTCTTTCCGAGTGCGTGATACCTCGCCCACTGACCATCCAATTGACCGCCCCCGGCTCGATCCATGAGTCTGTTCCAAGGCTGTCCCGATGATGCATCCGACCACGATACAGGTAGCTGATCGTTGCCAGGCCGATATGAGGGTGCGGACGTACATCCATGCCTTTTGTGGGCAGGAACTCGGCAGGTCCCATTTGATCGAAGAAGATAAAACTTCCAACCATCTGACGCTTTGGCGCGGGTAGGGCGCGTCGCACCTCGAAACCTCCAAGATCGCGGGCGCGCGGGATGATCACGGTTTCTATGGCATCCACGGCGTCACCGGTGGGGCAATGAGGGTCAAGCGCAGGGTTCCAAGACATGGCTGCATTCTCCTTTGGCTATTCTGATAAGATGGCTTGAGCTGGCGGGAAGGGAAGTCCAAAGATGCGCTCAGAATATGCGCGGGGGTGCACAGCCCCCCGCAGATCATTGAACGTGTTGAGGCACCAGGCGTTGGACGCAAGGCAAGTGTTCTATGTGTTGTTGGGGCCGCAATAGCCGAATTGAAAAGGCGAACGACAGAGTTTGTAAAAAAGCAACCCTTGGCAATTGAAACTCAGCGTGACCCGGCCCCGTGAAAGGCGTCCGTTCGAGCGTTGGTGCTGCGTCCGTGTGGAGGATGAGCTAAAAACGCGGATATGGCGATGCGCAGTTCATACGGTGATCGACAGCATAATGCGGGCGCGCAAGGGGCGTTTCATCTGCCACTTGCAGACGCGTTTATTCCTGTTTCGGAAGAATTAACCGTACCAAGCCCCGTCTGGACCATTGACCTTACGTTAATTGGGCTTGTCCGATCTCAAAAACCCGGCAATCCTTTGGGGTGCATAGGAGGGGTGCGATGAAAATTGCCATCGCAGGAGCGGGCAGTATCGGCTGTTTTTGTGGCGGTTTGCTGACCCATGCCGGGCATCAGGTCACGCTGCTGGGTCGACCGCGTATTCTCGATCCGATCCGTAAGCATGATCTGACGGTGACGGATTTCTCGGGAATGACACGCACACTACCTGCCAGCCGATTGATCCTGTCTGACAATCCCCTGTGCCTGGCCCAAAACGATCTGATCATCGTTGCCGTCAAATCGGCGGCCACACATGAAGTGGCCAAACTGGTCGCTGATCACGCGCCGGAAACCGCACCGGTCCTGTCCTGGCAAAACGGTCTGGACAACGCACAGATCCTGCGTGCTGCGTTACCCAACAGGGATGTGCGTGCGGGTATGGTCCCCTTCAACGTAGTGCCGCGTGACACGGCCAGCTATCACCGCGCAACATCAGGCGACATTGTTATTCAGACGGGTCCAGGGGATTTGGCCCAGCGGCTGAACAGTTCTGACCTGCCGGTTACCGCCAGTGACCGGATCGAAGCTGTGCAGTGGGGCAAGCTGATCATCAACCTCAACAATGCGCTGAACGCCTTGTCGGGCCTAACGCTGGTCAAACAACTGATGGATTCGAATTGGCGGCGCCTGATGGCGGATCAAATGGCCGAAGCATTGCGCGTTCTTAGTGCCGCCGGACATCCCATCGCCTCGACCACACCGCTGCCAGCATGGATGACGCCGTATATCCTGCGCTTGCCCACCCCTGTGTTTTCGCGCATTGCCGCACGCATGCTGACCATTGATCCCACTGCACGCACCTCGATGGCTTATGACCTGTCGGCTGGCCGACCCACGGAAATCAACAGCTTGCAAGGTGAGATCATACGCCTGGGACGGGTCACAGGAGTCGCGACGCCGATTTGCATCCGGGTTTCGCAGCTGATCAGCGAAGCACCGGAAACGCCTCTGACGCCAGCCCAGATCACAGGCGGGATATGATATTCGCTTGACCGCGTAACTTATACCGCAACGGGTGCCCTTATCGGCATCGATCACCCATTGCGGACCTTAAGCCGGACCACGTCTGCGTTTCGCGCGCAGCGTGGGGTCTGCCTGCGTCGGGTCCTCGGGCCAGGGATGTTTGGGGTATTGGGCGCGCATGTCCTTGCGAACGTCGGCGTATGATCCGGCCCAAAAGCCCGGCAGATCACGCGTGATCTGAATTGGGCGCTGGGCTGGGGACAACAACGTGATCTTCAGAGGCGACCCAGCGACCTTGGGATGGTGCATCACGCCAAAAAGCTCTTGCAGGCGCACCGAAATCTCGGGGATCGTGCCACTGTAATCTATTGGTATTTTGCGACCCAGCGGAGTTTCGAAAGAACCGGGCGCACGATGGTCCAGGGCCTGCTGCTGCCCCCAATCCAGACGCGCCCTCAGCGCTGGCAGCAGATCAAACCGCCGCCAGTCGTCAGCACTGCGCACGCCAGACAGCATGGGAAGCAGCCACAGCTCCAGATCGCGCATCAGACCCTGCAGAGAACAATCGGGCAGATCGACCCCGTCGGCGCGGACCAGTTCGACCCTTGCCGCAAAAAGGGCCGCCTTGCCGTCCAGCCGCAAGCCAAGATCGCGAACCCCATCCAGCATGGCCTGCGCAACAGCTTCAGCAGGTGCGTTCTTCCAGATGCGATCGCTCAATGTGATTGCGCCAAACCGTTCCTGTCTGCGTGCAACCACACGCCGCTCGCGCTTTGACCATGCGCAATGATCGGCCCAGACGATCTGTTCCGAAAACAGATCGCGGATCTCGCGTTCGGATATCTGCGCCGCCATGCGCACACGCGCTTCGCGCGGGTTTCCGTCCGTATCGGTGACCACAAGATAGGGTGCATTTGCAAGGGGATCATCGGTTTCCAGAACAACGCCTTTGCCGCCGGACAGGACAAACCGGGGCGCGTCCCCTTTGCGCCTTTGCCCGATGCGGTCAGGATAGGCCAGACCGGCCATGGATGCGACGTTCATCGCATCCGGCTGTGTGTCTGTCAGCGATGTCAGTCGTTTTGACTCGACTTTGATGCGGTCCAGAGCTGCTGCATTCAGCGTCCAGGGCCGGTCGCGTCGAAACTTGCCGGTATCGCGCACTGCGTCCAGTCGCAGTGTCAGATCGACCGGGGCACCCCGTATCGGGTCGCGTTCCGCCATCAGCGCAGCAAGAGGGGCGGCCTGACGTCCTGCGCACAAAAGCATATGCCCAAGACGCGGATGCAGCGGCAGCGCCGCCAAGGCCCGCCCGTGATCTGTGATGCGCGCCTTTGCGTCCAGGGCGCCCAGCATCGTCAGCAATGCCCGCGCCTCGGCCAGTGTTACAGGCGGCGGCTGGCTGAGAAATTCCAGATCGGTGGGTTCCGCACCCCATAATGCCAGTTCCAGCGCCAGCCCGGCCAGATCGGCAGATTCAATCTCGGCCGGCGGGTAGGCCGCCAAAGCACCGTCCTCGCCTTTCGACCACAATCGATAGGATATCCCCCGTGCCACGCGCCCGGCGCGTCCCGTTCGCTGTGTCGCCTCGGCCCGAGTGACACGTTCGGTGATCAGGCGGGACATTCCCGAACCCGGATCAAACCGGGCTCGGCGGGCCTGACCCATGTCCACGACCACGCGAATGTCAGGAATGGTCAGCGACGTTTCGGCAATCGAAGTTGCCAGTACGATCTTGCGCCCGGTATCCGAAGGCGCAATCGCGGCACGCTGCGCGGCAAACGGTAATGCTCCGAACAAAGGGCGGATCTGGCAGGTTTCGGGCAGTTTTCCAGCCAAGGCAGCCTCAACGCGACGAATTTCGCCCTCACCCGGCAGAAATACCAGCAGCCCGCCGCCAAGTGCGCGTGTTTCATGCTCGGCCCGGACAACCAGATCGACCAGCGCGTCCAACCGGTGCGTCTTGGGTCCCAATGGCCGCTCTGCCCACCGTATTTCAACTGGATGGCTGTGCCCGTCCGACGTTACCAGCGGCGCACCTATTAATCGGCTCACAGGCTCGGCATCCAGGGTAGCTGACATAGCCAGCAGAATCAGGTCATCCCGTAGAGCGCTGGCAACCTCCAGACACAAGGCCAGACCGAGATCTGCATTCAGCGAGCGTTCGTGAAATTCGTCAAAGATCACGGCGCCAACTGCTGGCAGGTCCGGATCGGATTGCAACATGCGGGTCAGGATGCCTTCGGTGACGACCTCGATCCGGGTCTTCGCCGATACTTTTGTATCACTGCGTACTCGGTAGCCGACAGTGTGCCCCACCGGCTGGTTCAGCGTATCTGCCATGCGCTCTGCTGCCGCGCGGGCGGCCAGCCGCCGAGGTTCAAGCATCACAATTTTGCCCTGGCTCAAGCCCGCGTCGAGCATCGCCAGCGGAACCCGCGTTGTTTTGCCCGCCCCCGGCGGAGCCTGCAAAACGGCCCTGCCGTGGCTGCGCAGGGCCGTCAACAGGCCGGGTATGGCATCTTCGATAGGCAACCGGTGCGTCATGCGGACCTTATGGGTCATCGCGGTCATGTCGTCCAGTTCATGCAGTGTTGCGTGTTTCCTGGCAAAAGCGGAGAAAGGCCACGCAACGGCTGAAAAAATCGTATCACTTGCGCACCGACCGGATCGATTGAATTTCGTGCGCGCTGCGGGCTGGACAATTGGCGTCGGAAAACGGCAACTACTGTTGCCGGAAAGATCGGGATGAATATGCAGACAGACAGCCTTGGTGACAGGATTCTGAAGGGCGAGCGCCGAGCCCTGGCGCGCGCCATTACACTGGTCGAAAGCAACCGCGCCGATCACCGGGCAGAGGCGTCCGATTTGCTGGAGCAGTTGGCGCAAGCCGGTCGTCAGTCGCTGCGTATCGGTTTGTCGGGGACACCGGGTGTTGGTAAATCCACGTTCATCGAAAGTTTCGGCATGATGCTGACCGGGCAGGGGTTGCGCGTGGCGGTGCTGGCGGTCGATCCCAGCTCTGCCCGTTCCGGTGGGTCGATACTGGGCGACAAAACCCGGATGGAGCGTTTGAGCCGCGACAAGAATGCGTATATCAGACCGTCGCCCAGCCAGAGCCATCTGGGGGGTGTTGCGCGGCGCACGCGCGAGGCGATCGCCCTGTGCGAGGCGGCGGCCTATGACGTGGTACTGATTGAAACCGTTGGCGTGGGTCAGTCTGAAACAGTTGTCTCTGAGCTGTCGGACCTTTTTCTGTTGCTGCTGGCCCCGGCCGGCGGGGATGAGTTGCAGGGCGTCAAGCGGGGCATCATGGAGATGGCGGACATGATCCTGATCAACAAGGCAGACGGTGATCTGAAGGCAGCTGCCACGCGAACCTGCGCTGATTATGCCGGGGCCTTACGTCTGCTGCGCAAACGCCCGCAGGACCCTGATGGGTTTCCAAAGGCCATGACCGTTTCAGCCATCGAAGATCACGGGCTGGTCACAACATGGGACGAGATTACAACGCTGGCCGACTGGCGTCGGCAGTCGGGTCACTGGGATGCCAACCGGGTGGCACAGGCAAGATACTGGTTCGATCAGGAAGTCCGCCATGCGTTGCTGGCGCAACTTGAAACGGCGCAGGTGCAATCGGAAATGGTACGGCTGAGTGGTGAAGTATCCGCCGGGCGTCTCAGCCCGGCAAACGCCGCTGCCAAGTTGCTGTCACATCTGCGCTGATCGGACGTCGCGCTCTGCCTCGGCGTGATCCACCGAAGGCCGCAAAAACACGCTAATCCGGGCCAAGGCAGACCGGACGAATATTTCCTGCGGCCTGTCTTGACCCTATCGATGATTCCCACTACACGCATCCAACCAGTTTTCGGGCGCGACTTCGGGTTGCGCCCCTTGTGATTTGGCCAAGCTCAGATGCATGGCCTCCAGAAACAAAGGAAGAAACCATGTCGCGCCGTTGCGAACTGACCGGAAAAGGCCCGATGACTGGCAACAATGTCAGCCATGCAAACAACAAAACCAAGCGTCGTTTTCTGCCGAACCTGAACGACGTCACCCTGCAGTCTGAGACGCTTGGCCGCGGCGTCAAGCTGCGCATTTCTGCTGCTGCACTGCGTTCTGTTGACCATCGTGGTGGCCTGGACGCATTCCTTGCCAAAGCCAAGGACGAAGAGCTGTCTTCACACGCGCTGAAGGTCAAAAAGGAAATTGCAAAGGCGCAGGCATCCGCCTAAGCCTTTCAATTCAAAACGTTTCCGGCCCTGTACCTGCGTGGTGCGGGGCTTTTTTGCGCCAGAACTGATTGATCTAAAGTACAGAAGACTTGAACTAAATTCGTCTTGTGTGAACATTTTCATATACGCGCCTGCCGAGTGTGACTTAGCCTGCTCTCATCCAACGGGCGGGGGCCTTACAATGTCTTTAAAGAGTTTCTATTTTTTCCTGCTGTTAACCGTTCTGGCTGCAAAAGCGATGACGGCGTGTTACCGGATGCAGCGACGGGTGAACCGGACCCATACCAGCATCAACAAAATAACCGTCAAACGACCCGGTTTGGATTACTGACCGGGCTTCGGGCGCGACCGTTTGGCGCTTGAAGCCCGCTTGGATCACGTCTTATATCTTGGCCGGAATGAGACGATCTGTAACCAGATTTCTGATGGTCATGATGTCTTTGCTGCTGGTTTTGACCGGGCAAAGCGTTGCATCCTCGCGCGGAATGGACATGTCCGCGGGACAAATGGTTTTGTGCACGGGCGCAGGACCGGTGGTTGTTTATATAGACGAAAACGGTCAACCGACGTCTCCTCCGCACTATTGCCCTGACTACGCTTTGACCCTATTGGGTGCGATTGCGGTGCCGCAGGTGCCCTTACCGGCAGCGCCGCGGCAAGCGCGGTCGGCACCCCTGCGACATCAGGCGACGCTGTTTGCACAGCCCATGCCGGGAAAACCGGCCCGCGCGCCGCCGTTTCCTGTCTGAACCACGAAATCACCTTACAAACCTTCAGACAGGAGAGGCGCTATGTCCCTCAAAACAACTTTATTTGCAACGCTGGCAACAGCGATCCTGACCTTTCCGGCGTTGGCCGACAGCACAATTGTCGTGGATGACGCCTATGCCCGGTCATCCGGCAAGGCGGCCAAGGCCGGTGCTGCATTCATGATAATCCAAAACACCGGCGATGCGGATGATCGCCTGATCAGCGCCACATCGGACGCCGCCGCGCGGGTTGAACTGCACACGCACGAGATCGATGATGCGGGCGTGGCAAAGATGGTGCATGTCGAAGACGGATTTGAGATCCCGGCCGGCGAGACCCATATGCTGAAACGCGGTGGGGATCACGTGATGCTGATGGGCCTGACACGCCCCTTCGAACAGGGCGCGACAGTTCCGGTGACCCTGGTTTTCGAACAGGCAGGTGAGGTTCAGATCGATGTTCCAGTGGATCTGGAACGTCAAGACGCTCATGGTCATGACCACAGCGAGCATTCACACTGACTACGCCGCTGTTTCTCGGTCGCCCGAACTGGCGTTCGACCAGACAGGCCGGGCATAACCCGGCCTGTGTTGTTTAGGTATGCATCTCGGTTGAACGGGGCGCTTATTTGTTGATCGTTTTCATTCCAACATTGGTCTTTGCCTTGTGAAACCGGGCCGCAAGCCAGAACATGACGGCCGATATCGCAAGCGCGGAAAAAGCGATCCCCCATCCCAACGCAACCAATGCAACGGCCGGCCAGACCATCAGCACCAGCCCGATTGCAACGGCAACAAAGCCTGAAACCCGCATCGAACCGCGCTGTGGGTCGCGCTCGTGCATCTGCTGTGCTGCGGCCAATGAACCGATGCCGATGATCAGCGCCCATGCGCCCAGCAGGAAAAATGCCAACTTTACAGTGCCTTCAGGCCAGATCAGCAGGATAAGGCCAATAAGAACCGCACCTATGCTGGCGCCGCCGATCAACCCTCGGCGGCCAACACCCAACAAGGTCAAAGCGCCATCCAATATCAGCAAAGCACCAACCAAACGCAGCAACAGCGATATACTGCCGGTGGGCCAGAACAAAGCTGCTATGCCAACCAGACCTGCCAACAGGCCCCGGATCAGAAAAGTCCACCATAGATCGGCCAGTTGCGTACCCAGCACGTCCCGAGCCGCCATGCTGCCGTCGTCCATGATCTCTCCGGTTCTGGGGTTTTGGTCTGCCATTGGATGTCCTCGTTCATGACTGTGCTCGGGCTCAGGCTGCGGTCTGCCAGCCCGGCTACGATTGTTGTGTAAGCAATCTATCAACCCACACAGGAACTGTCTCGGTCGCTTTTCCAAGCAGCCTGTCGTCAAACGCATCGCCGGTTGCTTCGAGGTTGATTTCCACCGTTCGGGCACCGGCTGCGCGCGCTTCGTGGACAAATGCGGCGGCAGGATAGACCTGACCGGATGTGCCAATGGCCGCAAAGACCGAGGCCGATGCAAGATGTTCAAAAATCTGGTCCATGAAATACGGCATCTCACCGAACCAGACAACATCGGGACGTGCGGTTGGTGCATTGCAGGCCGGGCAGGGTTCATCCACCGCCATCTCGTCCGGCGCGGGCCAGCGATGTCCACACGTACTGCAAAGAGCCCCGGCAAGGGTGCCATGCATGTGAATCACATCTGTCGCTCCTCCGGCTTCGTGCAGGCAGTCGACGTTCTGCGTCACCACAATGACCTCTCCTGCCGATTCACGTTGAAGCCGGGCCAGAGCGTGATGGGCGGCATTTGGTTGCTTCGTTGCGGCATTGAGCCGGCGCGCGTTGTAAAAGCCCTGCACCAGCGCGGGATCGCGCGCAAATCCTTCTGGTGTGGCGACATCCTCGATCCGGTACTGTGCCCACAACCCGCCTTGGTCGCGAAAGGTGCTCAATCCGCTTTCGGCTGAGATTCCGGCCCCGGTGAGTATGACGATCTTTTCCATTTCTGCATCCCGCGCTAAACCGTTCTTATGACACACCGTATCCTCTTTGTTTGCCTCGGCAATATCTGCCGGTCTCCGGCGGCCGAGGGTGTGTTCCGGGCCAGAGGCTCTGGTCACATAAGCGATAGCGCTGGAACCATGGGTTGGCATAGCGGAAATCCACCCTACCGGCCCATGCAGACAACGGCGCGAGCGCGGGGTCTCGACCTGGGTGATTTGAGGGCCCGTCAGTTCGCAGCGGCCGATTTCACGCGTTTCGACCTGATCATAGGAATGGATGCCAGCAACATCACCGATATCGAGGCGCTGCGCCCGCAAGGCAATGAAACCCCAGTTCGCCTATTGACCGACTTTGCGCCTGAAACCGGCGCAGACCACGTGCCTGACCCCTATTACACGCGGGATTTCGAAGGCGCGTTGGATTTGATCGAAATCGCGGTCGAAGGTCTGGTCGCTTATCTTGAGCGCTAGCCCCCCACCACCTTTAACTGTCCTTCCAGCCAGGGCAGTGCGGCTCTGGACGGATCGATGATCTGAGTTTGCATCAGACGCCGGATCATGCCTGCGACCTCTTGCGGTACCTGATCCGACCAATCCGTGCGGGTGAACAAAGAAATCGTGCGCGAGAACTCTCCGAACGGGGCCGGGTGGGCTGCCAGCTTGTCATGGAATCGCGCCGCGCGCATAAATCCCAGCGGGGTCGTCACAGCCCAGCCCAGTCCGCGCGCCACCATCGCCATCAATGCCAGATGCGAGCCGATTTCAAATCGTTCTTCGAATTCCATCTGTTGCCGGGCCAGATGTGCCTCGATTTGGCGGCTGATCAACTGTTCGCGGGCATAACGTAAAAATGGCAGATCCTGCATTGCGTTGTCTGCGTCTTTGGGGGTGACCAGAATAAACGGATCCCGGACCAAGGGGTATTCAACAACGCCCTCGAGGACCTCGCCGCTATGGGCTGAAACGGCCATGTGCAGGCGCTGCGCCTCAAGATCGGCGAAAAGGTCCAGGCTGGGCAACGTGATCAGTTTGAATTTTGAACGGGTCAGATTATCGGCCAACAGGGTTGCCAGCCGGGGCGTCAGGTCATTGTCGAAATCGTCGATCAGCCCGATGGACAATGTGGTCAGGTGCCCCAAATCCATCACGGATAATTCGCTTTGCGCAATCTGCAACTCGGCCAGAACAGCCTGCGCGCGGGTCAAAAAGCTACGCCCGGCCTGTGTCAACCGCATGGGACGTCGTCCGTGATCGACCAGATCGGCGCCCAGAGCCTTTTCCAGATTGCGCAATTGCTGGCTGACCGAGGGCTGGCTGAGCCCCGTGATCTCGGCCGCCTGCGCCACCGATACTGTCCGTGCCAACGCCTCGAACACTTCAAGGCCCCGCAGGGTCAGCCCTTTCATCACCATCGCACATACCTTTCGCTGCGCCATTTCTGAGGCGCAGCGGGCATCAGGTCAAGGATTGCCTCGGACTCAGCTACAGATCGCCTGCGCCATCTGGCCAAAGGCCTGATACCGATCCCACAACGCATCATCGCGCGCGGTCTGCGACATCTTCAATTCCTGCGCCTGATGCGGGTCTTCGAACCACTTGGCCACGGTTTTCTGATCACTGCGCGTCAACGCCTGATCCGCCACGCGCTGAATGCAACTGCACCGCGCCCGTGTCGCCGCCGATCGATCCGACGCCAGACATGCTTGTTTGATCTTGGCCGCGTCCGCAACCGGAGCCACCGCCGTCAGCGATGCTGCACAAAATGCGATTAAGAGGAACTGTTTCATACTCATGCCTCGTTTTTGCCTGCCCGGACGGGTCTTATGCCCCTCTCGGTCTGCGGCGGAGTATGAATCAAAGTGGATTCGGGATCAATTGGGTGGTTCGAAAAAGTGAATGCACGAGTCGGAAACACCCCACCCGGTAGGCTGGGCTTCAGCCCGGCACCAGCTAAGACAGAAAAGGCAGCCACCGCTCCAAGGCTTTAATCAAAGCTTCAATCTTCTCTGGATGCTTGGCGAAGTAAGCATCCGCAACAACGGTCGCGCCCTTGGTGGTTCCGACCACGACTGCGGTGCCAACAGCCAAGTTGACCTTCCCCGCACACCACTTGAGAAGACTTGCCAAACCTGATTTGAGCCTAGCTAGTATCGCCTCAACCCATTCGCGAGCAGGACTTTCCTGTTCCATTGCTGTCGAGAGTTCTTCGGCAGCGTCCCAAATCAATGTGATAGCACCAGACAACTGCTCGTCTTGAATGCTCTCAGGAGGATTGTTCCCCCCGATACCATGGCGTGCGATTTTTTGAACGCTCAGGCGATCTTTTACATCCCTTAGAGTTCTCTCAACCTCCAATCGAGATCGAATGCGTTCGATTTCTTCCGCAACATAGTCGGGCCCCTGTTGCCAGATAGCATCGTCAATTAATGCGACGCGGCGCTGAAGCTCCCAATCCAATGGTTTGCCAGCGATAAAACCTCGATACCAGCTTTCCCAGAATTCGGTTCCCCCAAACAGTTTGATTGTAAGGAGAAAATTTGATCTTCCCCGGCGGTACATGAAAAAGGGTTCAGTATTGTGAAACAAAGGTCTCGAAAAACAAGAAGCTGAGCGTTCTTGAATGTACGAAGTATCCAAATCGACAAGATTCGATTGAAATTCAAAGGCGGAAACACCCGAGTCAAACGAATCCAAAACGTTGCCACTAGCGTGAATCGAACTTACAAAATCACGGCTGCTGAGTTTTGAATCGTGAAGAGACACTTTTTGTGCGCAATGCAATGCGCGTCGAAAATCGCCGTAAGTCGAAGCATGCTGACCCTCGTTGTGATCGATATTGTCTATTCGAAGCGATCTAAGCGTGGATCTAGTTTCGTCTTTTGTAGAATGTGACCAGCAGCATACCAACAAAGTCGCACGTAGAAGAAGCAATAGGTCGTCTTGAGATCCCCAATCCGATTTTTCGGTTGCAGCAGGTAGTCCTCGAAGCAGGCATCTCGCCAACACTTCTAAAGCTTCTTGCCTGTCCGAATCGTGGCCCAACCAGAGTAGGAACTTTTGTGAGTAAGGCGTATTAGCCATTTTTTTGTTTCTCTTTGACTTGGACTAGCATTTAGATCGTCTACCTTCTTGACGCTCGTTAGCTTCCCATACATATCCCCAACCCATGACAGACCTCGCTCATATCCGCAATTTCTCCATCGTCGCGCATATTGACCATGGCAAATCCACCCTTGCTGACCGGCTCATCCAAGAGACCGGAACCGTCAAGGATCGCGACATGAAGGAACAGTTGCTTGACAGCATGGATATCGAGCGCGAGCGTGGCATCACCATCAAAGCCAACACCGTGCGCATCGAATACCCCGCCAACGACGGCGAAACCTATATCCTCAACCTGCTCGACACGCCCGGTCACGTCGATTTCGCCTACGAGGTTTCCCGTTCG